>CAIMSP010000035.1 GCA_903844215.1 uncultured beta proteobacterium
TCCTGATGGAGCGCTGGATTGACTTGGCAACGGAATTGTCAACTCTGCGGCTGACTCAAAAACCCGGGTGATCGGCAGCGAGAACTTGGCACTGTCCAGTAAGTGTTGAAGCCAGCGAAATGAAATCTCTCGATCCCATCAGAAAATAAAACGCCAAAACAAGGACGCGCCACGGCGCGTCCTTGTGGGATCTGTTTCAGGCTGTTGGACTTTGTATCGGGACTCCCCCCTCTGTATGCGCCGAGCAGCGCAGCAGGGAGCGGATCAGGGCGGACGTTGTTTGAGCGAAGCGAGTTTAGGCCGACCCCGCTCGCTGCGAGCAGCGCAGGTTGCCCGCAGCGAAGCGGAGGGACGCAGACAGCGGGGTCGCCTTCTCTTTGCTTACTTTCTCTTGGCGACGCAAGAGAAAGTAAGTGCGCAGTCGGGCGCACATCCCGACAAAGCGTCAGTCGGCGCAAGACCCGAGAGTTCAAAGCGCTTTCTGCACCACCCCCCCGCGGAACAGCAACTCACCGCTGGGGCCTTGCGCGTCCTCCACGCCGCCTTTGCGCTCGACGCTCACACCGAGGTGCAGCACGTCGCGCAAATCGCTCTCGGCCGCCGGAATGCGCAAGGTCTTGCTGCTGCCCAGCAGCCCCAGCGAGCGCGCCCTGCCGCTGGTGGGCAGGGCCCACAGTTGCAGCGACTCCTCACGGCCCTCGACCGTGCTGCCCAGACGTTGCAGCGCCAGCGTGGGCTGGGTTGGATCGAGCGTGACCAGCAAACCCGGCGCGCCCTGGGCATCGGTCAACACCGCGATGTACTTGATCTGAGGAGCCGTCACCAGCTGCTTTTGCAGATGCGCGACCTGGGCCTTGAATTGCTCGAACATGCTCACGCCCATGGCCCCGGCAAACACCAGCAAGATGACGCACAGAATCGTCGCGCTTTGCCACCAGGTCAGAGGATGCAGGCCCAGCACGCGGTCGCTGGCGGGAGAAATTTTTTCGTGGGAGTCGGTGTTCATGGGCTGCATTGTGGCGCAACGCGCTGCAGCGCCCGCATCACACCAGCGCCTTGGCGCCCACCACCATGCCATCTTCGTCGGCATAGAGCCAGTCGCCGGGCCGAACCCGCACACCCTGGAGATGCACCGGCACATCGCTCTGCCCCTGGTTGCGCTTTTCCGTAGGCAAGGGCATGGAGGCCAAGGCCCGAATGCCAATGGGCTGCAGCGACAACTCCGCCAGGTCGCGTGCGCAACCATCGATCACCACGCCGGCCCAGCCGTTGCGTGCGGCCGCCGCGCCCAGGTTGCCACCAAGCAGGGCGTGGCGCAGCGAGCCGCCGCCATCGACCACCAGCACGCGCCCCAGGCCGGGCGAGTCCACGGCGGCCTTGACCATGGAGTTGTCTTCAAAGCATTTGACCGTGGCGACACTTCCGCAGAACTTGTGCGCACCGCCGTAGTCGCGAAACACCGGCGGCAACACACGAAAGTCGCCCGACAGGTCGTTCTTGTACGCGTCGCACAAATCGCAGGTAGAAAACACCTTGGGTGCAGTTGAAGTCATGTCAGTCCTTTGGAAAAAATGGCCGTATCGCTGCCGCCTGCGCCAAACCCTTGGTGGCGGCGCCAAGCATAGCCAGAATTCCAGCCATGAAGGCCTCATGCGATGGCCTTGATTTCACGCTGAATTCGCCGCGCGCGCTCCCTCTGGCGCCCCTCTGAAGCACTTTTCCTGCAAAAAGACATAAAAAAGCAACACAACCGGGCGAAAAACTGCGCTTTCTCCTAGGAAATGCGCTGTTTCTCCCTTAGCATCAGCCTTGCCAATGAATCACGTGTCGAAGAGCGCGGTTTTCATTGGTGAATTCTCAACTTTCAGAAGGAAATTCAATCATGGCAACTGCAAAAAAAGCGCCGGCTAAAAAAGCCGCTCCCGCCAAGAAGGCTGTACCCGCTAAAAAGGTCGCAGCTCCGGCAAAGAAGGTAGCCGCCAAGAAGGCAGCTCCAGCCAAGAAGGCTGCGCCCGCGAAGAAGGCCGCTGCTCCGGCAAAGAAGGTCGCTGCGAAAAAGGCTCCCGCCAAAAAGCGCACCGTGAACGCCGCGTTCATGAAGGCACTGACTCCCAGCGCCGCCCTGGCTGCTGTGGTCGGCGCAGCTCCGCTGCCGCGCACCGAAGTGGTGAGCAAGCTGTGGGTCTACATCAAGAAGAACAAGCTGCAAGACGCAGTGAACAAACGCATGATCAATGCGGATGCAAAGCTGAAGGAAGTTTTCGGCAAGCTGCAAGTCTCGATGTTCGAGATGGCCGGCCTGATTGGTAAGCACCTCAAATAGTCCACTCCGGTGTTGACTTGAAAAGCCGCAGCGATGCGGCTTTTTTTTGTGTGTATGCTGGCGCGGATATGACCCTCGATTCAAAGGCACAGGCATGAACAGCGCCACTTGGAGCGCGGTCTGGCTGACGCTGCAACTGGCCGGCCTGACCACGCTGATTCTGTTGCTGCTGGGAACGCCGCTGGCATGGTGGCTGACGCGCACCCGCAGCTGGCTCAAAGGCCCGGTGAGCGCGCTCGTGGCCCTGCCCCTGGTGCTGCCGCCCACGGTGCTGGGTTTCTATCTGCTGATCACCCTGGGGCCGCACGGCCCGATCGGGCAGCTCACGCAAAGCCTGGGCCTGGGACTGCTGCCGTTCACGTTCTCCGGCCTGGTGCTGGGCTCGGTGCTGTACTCCATGCCGTTCGTGGTCCAGCCCCTGCAAAACGCCTTCGAGGCGATGGGCGAGCGTCCGCTGGAAGTCGCCGCCAGTCTGCGCGCCTCGCCGCTGGACGCCTTCTTCAGCGTGGTGCTGCCGCTGGCGCGCAACGGCTACCTCACGGCCAGCGTCATGGGCTTTGCCCACACCCTGGGCGAGTTCGGTGTGGTGCTGATGCTGGGCGGCAATATCCCGAACCAGACGCGCGTGCTCTCGGTGCAGATCTTCGACCATGTGGAGGCGCTCGAATACGCCCAGGCGCACGAACTCGCCGCCGCCATGCTGGTGTTCTCCTTCGTGGTGCTGCTCGGCTTGCACGCCTTCAAGCCCAGGAGGCCATCGTGACGCGCCCCGCCCCGTCCAAGGACGCAGGCCTGCAATTGCGCCTGCAGCGTGACCATGCCGATTTCTCGCTCGACCTGACGCTGGAACTCCCCGGGCGCCAGGTCAGCGCGCTGTTCGGCCCCTCGGGCTGCGGCAAGACCAGCACGCTGCGCGCGGTGGCGGGCTTGGACCGCGCCGCCCGGGGACGCGTGGTGGTGAACGGCGAGGTCTGGCAGGACGATGAAACCAAGCAGTTTGTGCCAACGCACCAGCGCGCCGTGGGCTATGTGTTCCAGGAACCCAGCCTGTTCGCGCATCTCAGCGTTCAAGGCAATCTGGAATTCGGACTGAAGCGCGTTCCCGCCGCGCAGCGGCGCGTGTCGCTGGAGCAGGCGATCGAACTGCTGGGCATCGCCGCGCTGTTGCCGCGCCCGAGCCAGACGCTCTCCGGTGGCGAGCGCCAGCGCGTGGCGATGGCCCGGGCCCTGGCCGGCAGCCCGGCGCTGCTGCTGCTGGACGAGCCACTGGCCGCATTGGACGCGCAGCGCAAGGCCGAGGTCCTGCCCTATCTGGAGCGCCTGCAACGCGAGCTCGACATCCCCATGCTCTATGTGAGCCACGCCATCGACGAGGTTGCGCGTCTGGCCGACCACCTGGTGTTGCTCGGCGCGGGGCGCGTGCTCGCCAGCGCGCCCACGGCGCAGTTGCTCACGCGCCTGGACCTGGCGCTGGCCCACGGTGACGCGGCGGCGGCCATCGTCGCGGCCAAGGTGTGCGCCCACGATGGGGATTTCGGCTTGAGCCACGCCGACTTTGCCGGTGGCAGACTGACGCTGACGCAGCCCGATCTGCCCCTGGGGCGGGAACTGCGCTTGCGCATCCAGGCGCGCGACGTGAGCCTGACGCTGCAGCACCAGACCCAGACCAGCATCCTGAACATCTTGCGCGCCCGCGTCACCGATCTGTCGCCCGATGGACCGGGCCAGATCATGGTGCGGCTGGACGCGGGCGGCGCCATCCTGCTTGCGCGCGTCAGCGCCAAGTCGGCCCATGGCCTGCAGCTGGCGCCCGGCCTGGTGCTGTACGCGCAAATCAAAGGCGTGGCGATCCTGGGCTGAGCCTTTGGCGCGTTGGCAGCGCTGCTGCAAAGTCCCGCTGGCCCGTCGCTGCGGCTTCGGGGGCGCCACTTCACCTAAACTCAGCCGCTATGTTGATACTGGGTATTGAATCTTCCTGCGATGAAACCGGCGTGGCGCTGGTGCAAGCTGGCGCGACGGGTGTGCCGCTGCTGCGCGCGCACGCGCTGCACAGCCAGATCGAAATGCACCAGGCCTATGGCGGTGTGGTTCCGGAACTGGCCAGCCGCGACCATATTCGCCGCGTGCTGCCGCTCACGCGCAGCGTGCTGGAACAGGCCGGGTGCGCGTTGGCCGACGTGGACGTGGTGGCCTATACCCGCGGCCCGGGACTGGCCGGCGCCCTGCTGGTGGGCTCGGGTGTGGCCTGCGCGCTGGGCGCGGCGCTGAACAAGCCGGTGCTGGGCATCCACCACCTGGAAGGCCATTTGCTCTCGCCCTTCCTGAGCGCCGACCCGCCGCAGTTTCCCTTTGTCGCACTGCTGGTCTCGGGTGGCCACACGCAGTTGATGCAGGTGGACGGCGTGGGACGCTATGCGCTGCTGGGCGAATCCATCGACGACGCCGCCGGCGAGGCCTTCGACAAGTCGGCCAAGCTGCTGGGCCTGCCCTACCCCGGTGGCCCGGCCCTGGCGCGGCTCGCCGAGCAAGGCGAGGCGACCGCGTTCAAGCTGCCGCGCCCGCTGCTGCACAGCGGGAATCTGGATTTTTCCTTCTCGGGATTGAAGACCGCCGTGCTGACGCAGGCCAAGAAGCTGGGCGCCGAACTCGATGCGCGCCGGGCCGATCTGGCCGCCTCAACGCAGGCCGCCATCGTCGAGGTGCTGGTGAAAAAATCGCTCTCGGCCTTGCAGCAAACCGGGATGCGCCGCCTGGTCGTGGCTGGCGGCGTGGGCGCGAACCGCTGCCTGCGCGAGCAGTTGAACGCCGCCTGCGCCAAAGCCCAGGTGCGCGTGCATTACCCGGAACTCGACCTGTGCACCGACAACGGCGCCATGATCGCCATGGCCGCCGCGATGCGCCTGCAAGCGGGCGTGGAGCAGGCGAATCGCGACTACGCGTTCGACGTCAAACCACGCTGGCCGCTGCAGTCCTTGGCGTACTAGTACTCCAACACAGAAGTAGAGGAACAAAATGAAAGTGATGGATTCGCGCTCAGGCCTAGGCGCAA
>CAIMSP010000036.1 GCA_903844215.1 uncultured beta proteobacterium
AATGTTTCAAGACAGCAAATCCCGGATCTGCTGCAGTGCCGCCGGGTCGTCCATGGTCGTCAAGTCGCCGGCATCGCGGCCCTCGCACACGGCCTGGATGGCGCGGCGCAGCAGCTTGCCGCTGCGCGTCTTGGGCAGCACGTTGACGAAGCGCACGCGGGCCGGGCGCGCCACGGCGCCGAGCTGCCCGTCCACGACTTTCATGATCTCGCCTTCGAGCTTGAGCTTGCCGGCCTCATCGCCCATCACGCTGCCGTCCTTGGGCACGACGAAGGCCATGGCCACCTGGCCCTTGAGCTGATCGGCCACGCCCACGACCGCGACTTCGGCCACGTTGGGATGGCTGGAGATGCTCTCCTCGATCTCGCGCGTGCCCAGTCGATGGCCGGCGACATTGATCACGTCATCGGTGCGGCCCAAAATGAAGAAGTAGCCGTCGGCGTCGCGTATGCCCCAGTCAAAAGTGCTGTAAACCATCTTGCCGGGGATGCTCTCCCAGTAGGTCTTGACGAAGCGTTCGTCGTCGCGCCAGATGGTTTGCATGCAGCCCGGCGGCAGCGGCCCTTCAATGGCCACCACGCCCTTCTGGTTCGGCCCCGTCAACTCCTCGCCGCTGTGCTCGTCGAACAGCTTGACGTCATAGCCGTACATGGCCAGTCCGGGACTGCCGAACTTGCTGCGGGCTTTTTCCACGCCGTTGGCCAGCGCCAGAATCGGCCAGCCGGTTTCCGTCTGCCAGTAGTTGTCGATGATGGGCACGCCCAGGGACTGGCTGATCCATTGCGCCGTGGGCTCGTCCAGCGGCTCGCCCGCCAGATACAGCGCCTTCAGGCTGGACAGGTCGTACTTCGTCAAGAAAGCCGGATCCTGCTTTTTCAGCACGCGCACGGCCGTGGGCGCGGAGAACATGCGCGTGACCTTGTATTTTTCCACCAGGCTCCACCAGATGCCCGCGTCCGGCCGGGTCGGCAAGCCTTCGTACATGATGGTGGCCATGCCGGCGATCAGCGGGCCATAGACGATGTAGCTGTGGCCCACGACCCAGCCGATGTCGCTGGTGGAAAAATAGGTTTCGCCGGCCTGGCCTTCAAAGATGTGCTTCATGCTGGCGGCCAGCGCCACGCAATAGCCACCGGTATCGCGCTGCACGCCCTTCGGTTTGCCCGTCGTACCCGAGGTGTACAAGGTGTAGCTCGGGTGCGTGGACTCGACCCATTCGCAGGGAACGACCGTGTCCAAATGCTTTTCGCGCAGCGGCGCGTACAGGTGGTCGCGCCCGGCCGTCAGCGCGATCGCGTCCAGACCCCGGTCCACCATCAGCACGGCCTGGGGCTGATGCGCCGACAGGCGGATTGCCTCGTCCAGCAGCGGCTTGTAGGCCACCACCTTGCCGCCGCGCGAGCCCGCGTCGGCGCTGATGATGAGTTTGGGCTGGGCATCGTCGATGCGGCTGGCCAGGCTGCCCGAGGCAAAGCCACCGAACACCACCGAGTGCAGTGCGCCGATGCGCGTGCAGGCCAGCATGGCGAACGCGGCTTCGGCAATCATCGGCATGTAGATCAGCACGCGGTCGCCCTTGCCCACACCGAGCTCCTTCAGGCTGGCCGCCATGCGCTGCACCTCGGCGTGCAACTCGGCAAAGGAATAGACCTTTTCCTGATTCGTCTCGGTCGAAACAAAGATCAGCGCGGCCTGGTCGGCGCGCTCTTTCAGATGCCGGTCCACGGCGTTGTGGCACAGGTTGGTCGTGCCGCCCACGTACCAGCGCGCAAACGGCGGCTGGCTGTAGTCGCAGATCTGCTGTGGCTGGGTTTGCCATTCGATCAATTGCGCCTGCTCAGCCCAGAACGCATCGCGCTCCTGCAGTGAACGTTGGTGAAATTGTGCGTAGTGGGTCATGTGCGTCTCCTCGGATGGCCTGAGTAATTGACAGCTCGGTCTCACGCGAACTGAATTTATAATTATTCATGATGCGCTTGCTGGAAGCTGACGCAGGCGCGCAGCCCAGGCCGATGATTTCCCTCCAAACCCGGCCTGATCGCCCCTTTCGGGGGCCTCAGCGAATCAGTTCCTGCAGCGTCGTGAAGGCCGGATGCTCAGCGCTTCGCAGCCATTCAAAACCCACCATCTCCATGGTCACCAGTTCCACGCCAGCCCCCGCCAGACGGTCAAAGGCCGCGTCACGGTTGCGCTCGGTGCGCGACGAGCAGGCGTCCGTGACGACCCAGACATCGAATTCCTCCTCCAGCAACTCCAGCGCCGTTTGCAGCACGCACACATGGGCCTCGCAGCCGGCGAGGATCACGGTGTTGCGCTCCACGGCTGCCACCGGCTTTTGCAGGTGCTTGGGCAGACTGCGCGCATTGCCCTGGGCCGGCACGGCGCGCTGCGGCGGCCTGAGCCGCTGCACCAGGCCATCGGCGCAGGCGCTGAAATGCTGCTTTTGCAGGATGCGTGAAGGCTCCAGCCAGGCCATCAAGGCAGGATCAGTGGCGCCGAGTTTGTCCGGGCTGTGCTCTGTCGCCCAGACCGGAAGCCGCAGCGCCTGGGCCATCCTGGCAAGTCGAATCGCGTTGTCAAGGGCCGCCCCGGCCTCGTGCACCGTGGGCAGAACGCGGCTCTGGTAGTCAACCAGCAGCAGCAGTGAATCGTCGGCATCAATCAACATGGTAAGTTCGCTAGAGAATCCTGAATGCGCCAAGCTTAATGCCAAACACGGCAGCAAGCGCGCGGCGCACGGGCGCCGCCTGATCCAGCTTGAACGCCGACGCGATCCGGGCCGAAACCGGGCGCCCCGCGCTTTAGACCATAATCTGCCCCTCATGATTCGTCGCCTAGCCATCCTCCTCTTCGTTTGCGCCAGCGCCCAGGCAGCACCGCCACCCGGCTCCACCGACGACCTGGGGCAGTTGCTGGCTGAGCGCGGCTTGCTGACGCAACTCGGTGGCAGCCTGGAGCAGGTGAGCCACACGGTCAGCGACAAGACCGCAGAGCTGGTCGTGAATGCCATGGGTTTTCTCGGTGTGCCCTACCGCCGTGGCGGCAACACGGCGCAGACCGGCTTCGATTGCAGCGGCTTTGTGCGCGCGATGTACGAGCAAACCGTGGGACTGATTCTTCCGCGCCGTTCCGAGCAGCAGGCCGCAGCCACGCAGTCCATCGAACGCACCGAGCTTGAGCCCGGCGACCTGGTGTTCTTCAACACCATGAGGCGTTCCTTCAGCCACGTCGGCATCTATGTCGGTGAGGGGAAATTTATCCATTCACCCAAGCCTGGCGCAAGAGTGCGCGTCGAAGACATGCGCGTGAGTTATTGGAGCCGTCGCTTCAATGGCGCTCGGCGCGTCGCCGCGCCCGGCGCGGACGCCGTGTCGGTGTCAGCCCCAAACTAGCCCAGCAAGCCGGCCTTCAGGGCGATGGCGCCTTGGCGGGGATGGCGCCGGTTGCCGCGTGGTTGCGTGCACTTTGCGCCGGAGCCACGCTGGAGGGGTGCTCCGACAGCGTCTGGTTGATCTGTGAACCCTTGCGGTAATAGTCGGCGTCCACCACCGGGTCAGGTCGTGTGATGGCGAGATACAGCGTGACGAATGAAGCCACCACCACCACGGCCGGTCCGGCCACGACCATCCAGGCGTAAGGGAACTTCCACCAGGGTCCTGAAGATTGTTTTGACATAGGGATTCCTCTATCTGATGGAACGGGGCAGCAGAAACACCGATTTTTCGCTCACGTGCCCGACCCCGCTGACGGCTTCAATTTCGAATTGAATCGGATACGAGCCTGATTTTCCAACATCTGCCGGAACCTGCACCCGCACGGCGACCCAACGTGATTGCGTGGCCCCCACGGGAACCAATTCAGTCGATGTGAGCCGAATACCCGGCAGACCGTGAACCTGCAATTTGAACTGCTGGCTCGACTCGGTCGCGTTCATGAGTTGCAAGCGATAAACGTTTTCCAGCCAGCCGCCGTCAACTTCGCGCACCACGGCCGAGCGGTCGCGCAGCACATCGACCTTGAACGGCACGCGCAGCGTCAAACTGATCACCAGCGTTGCAGCGATGGCCAAAAGTGCGGCGGCGTAGATCAGTACCCGCGGACGCAGCACGCGACGCACACTTTGCGCCTGGCTCCAGCCATTGAGAACGGCATTCTGCGTGGAGAAACGCACTGTCCCGCGGGCATAGCCCATCTTGCCCATGACGGAAGCGCACACATCAACGCAGGCGCCGCAGCCGATGCACTCGTATTGGAGTCCATCGCGAATGTCGATCCCCGTGGGGCACACCTGAACGCACAGGCTGCAATCGACACAAACGCCCAGACCGAGTTGCCCGGGGTTGGCTTTGCGCGAGCGCGCGCCGCGGGGCTCACCGCGCTGTTCGTCGTAGGTCACGATCAAGGTGTCATGGTCAAACATCGCACTCTGAAAACGCGCATAGGGGCACATGTGTTTGCACACCTGCTCCCGCAGGAAGCCGGCGTTGCCATAGGTCGCGAAGGAGTAGAAGAAGACCCAGAAAAGCTCCCACGACGACAACTGCAGGGCGCCAAACTCGGCACCCAACTCCAGGATCGGAGTGAAGTAACCGACAAAGGTGAATCCGGTCCAAAGCGCCAGCAGCAACCAGGCCAGATGCTTGCCACTTTTTCTTGCCAGCTTGTTGCCCGACATGGGCGCTGCGTCGCGGCGCAAGCGGGCTGATCTATCGCCCTCGATGCGGCGTTCGATCCAGAGAAAGATTTCGGTATAGACCGTTTGCGGACAGGCAAACCCGCACCACAGGCGCCCGGCCACGGCGGTGAACAAAAAGAGCGACAAGGCGGCTATGACCAGGAGTCCGGCCAGGTAGATGAAATCCTGCGGATACAGCACCAGGCCAAAAATATAGAAGCGACGCGCATCGACATCGAACAGCACGGCCTGGCGTTGGCCCCACTGCAACCAGGGAAGACCATAAAAAATCCATTGCGTGAGAAACACCACACCCCAGCGCCACTTGGAAAAGAATCCGGTCACGCTGCGCGGGTAGATCTTCTGCCGTGCATCGATCAAGGGCGAGGTCACCGCCTCAGCAACGCCGCGCGGCGCGGGCGCAACCACCACCTGTGGCACAGCTTCGACAGTGATTGATGCAACTGTGCCTGAGGGGGTTTCCAAAATGGTGTTCCGATGGCTTCACGGCCCACTTTCATGCCTCGGCGGTGCAGCGCGCCGAGTCACGAAAGTCGCCTACTTCGCGTTAACGGCGGCTACTTGGCCGGATTGGAGAAACCCCAAACGTAGGCCGTGAGAACGTGAATCTGACCCTCGGTCAAACGATCGCCTTGCGCCGGCATCTGGTTGGTCTTGCCGAAGTTCACCATGGCCATCACATGCGCCTCGCCCTGCCCGTGCAGCCAGGTCTTGGGGTTGGTCAAATTGCCCGATCCAATCGCTTGTATGCCCTTGCCATCAGGTCCATGGCAGGCCGCGCAGATCGCAAACTTTTCCTGGCCCTTCGTGGCGCGCGCTGCGTCGTGCGGTGAACCGGACAAGCTCAGAACATAGTTGGCGACATTCTTCACATCGTCGGCTGTGCCCACGGCGGCAGCCAGCGGCGGCATGACACCAATGCGACCCAGGATGACGGTTTCCTTGATCTTCTCCGGCGTTCCGCCGTGTATCCAGAAGGCATCGGTCAAATTCGGTATGCCCTTGTTACCGCGCGCATCCGAACCGTGACACTGAGCGCAGTTGTTCATGAACAAACGCTCACCGATGGCCATGGCCTTGGCATCGCGCGCCACTTCTTCCGGCTTCATGCTCATGAACTTGGCGTACAAGGGCGCGACTTCGGCATTGCCCTTGTCCACTTCCGCCTGATGCTGTCCAACCGAGGTCCAACCCAGTTGGCCCGGACTGCTGCCCAGTCCAGGGTAGAGCACCAGGTAAACCAAGGAGAAGACGATCGTGATGACGAACATCCAGACCCACCAACGCGGCAACGGGTTGTTCATTTCGCGCAGGTCGCCATCCCAGACGTGGCCTGTAGTGGTGGTGCTGTTGGCCACGGTCTTGACCTTGCCGGTCATCCACAACAACAGCGCGCAGGCCAAAATACTGAGCAGGGTGATGACGGATACGTACATCGCCCAAAAGCCACTTGTGAAGTCACTCATTTTTCTATTCCTTTTTTCGGGTCTTCAATCCTGCTCGAACGGCAGGTTCGCCGCCTTGGCAAAATCTTCCGGGTCACGCCGAGGGGACCAAGTCCACACCATGATCCCGATAAAAACGACAAAGCTCACCACGGTCACAGCCGTGCGCAGGGTATTGATGTCCATGGCCAGAATTCCTTTGCAGCTACTTCAGCGTGGTGCCCAACACCTGCAGGTAGGCAATGACGGCGTCCAGCTCTGACTTGCCTTTGACTTCGGCGCCCGCCGCAGCCACTTGCTCATCGGTGTAGGGCACGCCCACGATGCGCAAGGCCTTCATCTTGGGCGCCATATCGGCGGGCTCGACCTGCGCCTTTGCAAGCCAGGGATAGGAAGGCATGTTGGACTCGGGAACCACGTCGCGCGGATTGTCCAAATGGTCGCGATGCCATTGGTCGCTGTACTTTCCGCCCACGCGATGCAGGTCCGGCCCGGTGCGCTTGCTGCCCCACTGGAACGGGTGGTCATAGACGAATTCGCCGGCAACCGAGTAATGCCCATAGCGCAGCGTTTCAGCACGGAACGGCCGAATCATCTGCGAGTGACAGTTGTAGCAGCCTTCGCGAATGTACACATCGCGTCCCGCCAGTTGCAGCGCGGTATAGGGCTTCAAACCCTTGATGGGTTCGGTCGTGGATTTTTGGAAGAACAGGGGGACGATTTCGACCAGCCCCCCGAACAGCAAGACCACCAGGATCAAGGCGATCATCAGGAAGTTGTTGGTCTCGATCTTCTCGTGCGAAAACCCCGCGCTTGAATTTTTTGTCGTCATGATGTGTTCCTTCTCAAGCGTGAGCTGCAACCGCAGGAATGGTGATATCCGCGCCACGGCCCGCAGTCGCGGTCTTCAGCGTGTTCCACAGCATGATCACCATCCCGCTCAAATACAGCAGGCCGCCGAGCAGGCGCAGAACGTAAAACGGGAACGTGGCCTTGACGGACTCCACGAAGGTATAGGTCAGGGTGCCGTCGGTGTTGATGGCGCGCCACATCAAGCCCTGCATCACGCCCGAGATCCACATCGAGGCGATATAAATCACGATGCCGACGGTCGCCAGCCAGAAATGCAACTCGATGGCCTTGACGCTGTGCATCTGCTTCAGACCGAACAACCTGGGAATCAGGTAATACAGGCTGCCCATCGAGACCAGGCCGACCCAGCCCAGAGCGCCTGAGTGCACGTGGCCAACGGTCCAATCGGTGTAGTGGCTCAGCGCGTTCACGGTCTTGATGGCCATCATCGGTCCTTCAAACGTGCTCATGCCGTAGAAGGAGAGTGAAACAATCAGAAAGCGCAGGATTGGGTCATCGCGCAGCTTGTGCCATGCGCCCGACAGCGTCATCACGCCATTGATCATGCCACCCCAGCTCGGCGCCAGAAGAACCAGCGAGAACACCATGCCCAAGGACTGCGTCCAGTCGGGCAAGGCGGTGTAATGCAGATGGTGCGGGCCGGCCCACATGTAGGTGAAGATCAGCGCCCAAAAGTGAACAATGGACAGGCGATAGGAAAACACCGGCCGCTCTGCCTGTTTCGGAATGAAGTAGTACACCATCCCAAGGAATCCGGCGGTGAGGAAGAAGCCCACTGCGTTATGACCGTACCACCACTGGATCATCGCGTCCTGCACACCCGCGTAAGCCGAGTAGGACTTGGTAAAGCTCACGGGGATCGCCGCGCTGTTGACCAGATGCAGCAACGCCACGGCGATGATGAATGCACCGAAGAACCAGTTTGCGACATAGATGTGGCGCACCTTGCGCGTTCCAACGGTGCCAAAAAACACCACCGCATACGACACCCACACCAGGGTGATCAGGATGTCGATGGGCCATTCGAGTTCAGCGTATTCCTTGCCCTGGGTAAAACCCAACGGAAGCGAAAGCGCCGCAGCCAGAATCACCAGTTGCCAGCCCCAGAAAGTGAACGCTGCCAACTTGTCCGAAAAGATCCGAACCTGACACGTCCTTTGAACCACGTAGTAGCTCGTTGCAAACAAAGCGCAGCCACCGAAGGCGAAGATGACGGCATTGGTATGCAGCGGGCGCAAACGGCCGTAGCTGATCCATGGAATGCCAAAACCAAGCTCCGGCCAAGTCAGTTCGGCTGCGATGATGACGCCCACCAGCATCCCGACCACGCCCCAGACAACGGCCATGATGGCGAATTGCCGCACCACCTTGTCGTTGTAAACAGTTGCCTGCATATTTGAAAAACTCATGTTCACCTCTTTTTTGAATTACGCATACCTGCGCAAGTTTAGACGACAAACTTGCCATCATCCTTACATCAAGCAGGGTTTTATAGAAATATGCCGAATCACTTCCTGGTCCCCGCTGAATTGCACTCACCCGACCAAGGATTCCTATGAATCCTTGAGGATGCGCTGACCTTGCTCCTCGATGTCGTCGAATTGCCCCCGATGGATCGCCCACCAGAGCCCGCCCAGGATGAAGAACACCAGGATGACGGAAAGCGGAATCAATAAATAAAGAATATCCAACACTCACTCCAAACCCCCAGCAGCAGCAAGCTGAAGGAGGCCACTTTCAGGACGGAAGCCCTTGCACCGTCGAAGCCGATAGCTTGGACAAGCGCAACGCGTTCAACACCACCAGCAACGAACTCGCCGCCATACCCAGCCCGGCGGCCCATGCGGGCAGCCAACCGAAGAGGGCCAGCGGAACGCACAAGGCATTGTAGGCAGCGGCCCAGCACAGATTCTGACGCACGACGCGCATGGTGCGACGCGCCTGACGCAGCGTCTGCACGACCGCCGTCAGTTGTGCGCCCAGGATCACAAAATCGGCCTGTGCCCGGGCCAGCGGCACGCCCAGACCCACGGCAAATGAGACATGGGCTGCGGCCAGCACCGGGCCATCGTTTAAACCATCTCCCACCATCGCCACCCGGTGCCCCTGCTGCTGTGCTTCGCGCAGACTGGCGAGCTTGTCCTCGGGTGAGCAGCCCCCTTGGGCCTGGGCGATGCCGATCAAGTCGGCCAGGCGCTGCACCGCGTGGGCTTGGTCACCGGACAAAAGGCGCACGGCAATGCCATCCTCCAGCAGCGCCTGGACGCACTCGCGCGCATCGTCGCGCACCTGCTCCTGCAATTCAAACGTCGCCAGCCAGCCGCTCTCGTCGCTCAGGAAGACGCTCATGACCGACGGCGGCGGCGCTGGCAGGCCGCAAAAGGAAGCCGACCCCAGACGCACGGTGCGCAGATCGGATGCGCCCCCAGCCAAACCGTGGACCCGGGCGCTCACGCCCTGCCCCATGCTTTCCTGCGTCTCGCTCACGGGCCGCAGTTCAGGGCGCAAGTGCGCTTCGCCACGCTCGGCGCCCGCCGCTTGCCAGGCCTCCAACAGCGCCCTGGACACCGGATGCAGCGAATGCTGGGCCAGGCTGGCGGCCAAGGCCAGCGCCTGCGCGCAAGCCATGTCGGGGCGCGCCTGCACGCTGCTCAGACCGATGTGCTCGCTCGTGAGCGTGCCGGTCTTGTCAAACACCACGGTGTCGATCGACGCCAGCGTTTCCAATGCCTGCAGACGGCGCACCAGGACACCGCTCTTGGCCAGGGCACCCGCGCTGGCCAACATCGCAACCGGCGTTGCCAACGACAGCGCACAGGGGCAGGTCACCACCAGCACCGCCACGGCCAGCATCACCGCATGCGCCGGGTCCTGGTGCCAGGCCACGACGGCGGCCACGCTTGCCGCCAGCAGGACCAGCAGCAAAAAAGGCTTGGCAATGCGATCCGCGAGTTGCGCCAAGTGCGGCTTGTCCAGGGACGCGCTTTCCATCAGCGCGACGATTTGCGCGAACCGGGTTTGCACTCCCACGCGCTCGACGCGCACCAGCACCGGCGCGCCCAGGTTGTGGCTGCCCGCGATCACGGCGCCTCCCAGGCCACGCTCCAGCGCCCGGGATTCACCCGTGAGCAGGGCTTCATCCACCAGTGTTTGACCTTCAACCAGCACACCATCGGCGGGGAAAGCCTCGCCCGGCAGCACGCGCACCACGTCGTCCACTTGCAGCCGGCGCAGCGCCACGCGCTCAAAACGTCCGTCGCTGCAGCGGCGTTGCACGCCATCGGGCAACCGGTTCATCAGCGCCTCCAAGGCGCCGGCCGTGCGGTCGCGCAGGCGCAACTCCAACCAACGGCCGGTCAGCAGGAAGAACACAAACATGGTCAGGGAATCGAAGTAAACCTCGCGCCCAAAAAGCCCTTGCGGCTGGAACGTTCCGACGGTGCTGACGACAAAGGTCATGCCCATGCCCAGGGCCACCGGGAAATCCATGCTGACGCGACGGTGCATCAGATCGCGCCAGGCGCTGGTAAAAAATGGTCCGCAGGAAAACAGCATCACCGGCAGGGTCAGAACCCATGAAGCCCAGCGCAGCAACTGCTCCATTTCGGCGCTCAGGTCGCCGGGGCGGGCGACGTAAGCCGGCCACGCGTACATCATGACTTGCATCATGCAAAAGCCAGCGACCGCCATGCGCCACAGCGCTTGTCGATTTTCAACGCGGCGCCGTTCGTTCGCAAACGCGTCGTTCGCAGGGACGGCGCCATAACCTGCCGCGTACACGGCGCCGATCCAGACCGAGGGAAGCACCCGAGCGGCGGCCCATACAACGCGAGCGCGCTGGCTGGCGCCGCTGACCTGCGCGCTAACCACACCGGGCACCTGCAGCAGTGCCTCTTCCACCGTCATCGAGCAGGCGGCGCAATGCATGCCTTGGATGGCGACGCTGGACTCCCAGCAGCCGGGTTGCTCCGGCACTTCGCGGCTGAAGGCAGACCATTCCAGCGGGTCGTCCAACAAGGGCAGCGCCTCCTGCTGCGGCAACATAGCAAAGCTCGCACGCTCGGCCACAGGCGCAGGACTTGGCGGTGCAACGGCGCGAGCTTGGAAAATGGACATGGCTTGAGCCTAACTCAGTCTGCCAACGAGGTCGCTTGACCTACATCAAAACCGCCGACCTCACCCGGCGTAACCTTGTTCCATCGCTCACACAAGGAGAACTCTATGTACGAAAGTATTCTGGTCGCCACGGATGGATCCAACCTTTCTAAGAAGGCGGTGAGCAGTGCCATCACGCTGGCTGCACTGATGGGTGCGGAGTTGGTGGCGATCAAGGTCATTCCGCGCTATCCGCAAAGTTACTTCGAAGGGTCCCTGCCCTTGGGCACACAGGAGGTGGCCAGGGTCGAAGAGCAGTGGGCCGAAGAAGGCCAGGCGATTGTCGATGCCGTCAAACTGGCCGCAGAAACCAAGGGCGTCAAGGTCAAGGCGATCACGGTGAAGTCCGATCTGGTGGGTGACGCGATCATCGCGGCCGCGAAAAAGAACAAGTGCGACCTGATCGTCATGGCGTCTCATGGGCGCCGTGGCATCAAGCGTCTGCTGTTGGGCAGCGAAACCCAGCAGGTGCTGACGCACTCCCACATCCCGGTGCTGGTGCTGCGCTAGCGTCAAAGAACCCCGCTTTCTTGACTCGGGCGTTGCGCCGCCCCAGCAGCAAAGCGAGCTTCAGGCTGCGGCCCGAAACAACGATTTGAATTGCTCGCGCAGCAGGTTTTTCTGAACCTTGCCCATGGCGTTGCGCGGCAGGTCGGGCACGATCACGCAATGCTTGGGTATCTTGAAATTGGCCAGTCGTGACTTGAGGTTTTCAATGATCGCGGCCGCATCCGGCGTCGCGCCGCTCTTGGCGACCACGACGGCCACACCCACTTCCCCGAAATCCGGATGCGCAACGCCCACCAAGGCGCTTTCGGCCACGCCAGGGAGTTCATTGATGAAACTCTCGATCTCCGCCGGGTAGATGTTGTAGCCGCCGCTGATGATCAAGTCCTTGCTGCGTCCCACGATGGTGACAAAACCATCGGCGTCGATTTTTCCCACATCGCCGGTCTTGAAGTAGCCGTCGGCGGTGAACTCCTCAGCGGTCTTTTCGGGCATGCGCCAGTAGCCGGAAAAAACATTCGCGCCCATGACTTCGATGCCACCGGTTTCACCGGCGGCGCAGGCCCGGCCCTGATCGTCGCGTACGCGCACGCTCACGCCGGGCAAGGCAAACCCAACGGTCCCCCCGCGCCGTTCCTTCCCATGCGCGCCATGGCGCAGGTCGGGCTTGCAGGGATTCGAGGTCAGCATCACCGTTTCACTCATGCCGTAGCGCTCCAGAATCGTGTGCCCGGTGCGCTCGCGCCACTGCAAGAACGTCTCCAGCAGCATCGGCGCGGAACCCGAAACGAACAGGCGCATATGGCTGGCCAGTGCCGGGGTCAGTGCCGGCTCCGCCAGCATGCGCACGTACAGCGTGGGAACGCCCATGAACACCGTCGCCTGAGGCAGGTAGCGCAGCACCGTCCTGGGGTCAAACTTGGCCAGCCAGATCATCTTGCTGGCGCTGTACAGCGCGCCATGCAGCGCCACAAACAGGCCGTGCACATGAAAGATCGGCAGCGCGTGGATCAACACGTCGTCGCTGCGCCAGTCCCAATACGCATGCAGCACCTGCGTGTTGCTCAGCAGGTTGCCGTGCGACAGCATCGCCCCCTTGCTGCGCCCCGTCGTGCCGCTGGTGTACAAAATGGCGGCCAGATCGTCCGCCTTGCGCGCAACGGCCTGGTGCTGATCGCTGCACTGCGCCGAGCGCGCCAGCCAACTGCCGGTTCGGTCATCGTCGAGCGTGAAGACGTGCTGTGTGCCGCTGGTGAAAGCGATCTTGCTGATCCAGCCAAAGTTCGCCGAACTGCACACCACCACCGACGGCTGCGCGTCTTGCACAAAGTAGCTGATCTCGGCGCTCTTGTAGGCGGTGTTCAGTGGCAGGAAGACATAGCCCGCGCGCAGCGTGGCAAGGTACAAGACCATGGCCTCAACCGATTTCTCAAGCTGCACCGCGATGCGCGCGCCCGCCGGCAGGTCCAGCGACGCCAGCAGATTGGCCATCATCGCGCTGGCCCGATCGATGTCACGCCAGGAATAGAGCAGGCCCTGATCGGTTTCAATCGCCGTTTCATCCAGCGCTGCAGGAAACCTGGCGCGCAGGGCGGAAAAGAGGTTCTGATGGGTCGTCATGGTGGGGCTCATTTGAAGACGGGTTTGCGCTTGTTCAGAAAGGCTTCGATGCCTTCACGATGCTCGGCGCTGGGGGCGTAATGGTAGGGCGAATGCGCCGCTTCGATGTCGTTCGCGCCGGCATCGACTGGCCAAGCGAAGGCGCCCCCAGGAGCAGCGATGGCACGCAAGGTTTGTTTGTTCAGCCGAGCCGCCTGGGGCGCCAGCGCGGCCATGCGCTGCGCCAAAGTCAGCACTTGCAGCGCGAGTTCTTCATCGTCATGGACCTGATGCAAAAAACCGCGCTGCTGCAGGCTGGGCGCATCCAGCACGGCGGCCGCCAGCAGCATCGCGCGCGCGCTCGCCGTGCCCAGTTCGCGCGCCACCAACTGCGCCTCGCGCGGCGCCATCGGAAAGCCCAGGTGGGCAATGGGTGCGCCAAAACGTGCGTTCGTGGACGCGAGGCGAATGTCGCAACAGCACGCCATCTCCAGACCCGCGCCCATGCAGTTGCCCTGGATCTGCGCGACGATGGCCACGTCGCAATCGAGCATCGCCTGCAGACCACCCCAAACTTCGCTTTCATGAAAATCGCGCAGACGTTCCAAGTCAAACCTGAACGACGGGTATTCCGAGATGTCGCCGCCGGCGCAAAAATGGCCATCCGCGCCTTGCAGCACGACGCAGCGCACATCGTCCCTGCCCTGAATCTGCTCGAACACGCTGCGCAATTCATGCCACATGGCACGCGACATGGCGTTGAACTTGCCAGGATGGACGATGCGCACCTGGGCAATGCCGTCGCGCAGCGCGAGTTCAACCCGGCCTGTGCGCATGCATCGCCCCGGTGTACAAGCCGTGCCGTGGCACTTGGGTGTGGCAGGCGAGTGGGTCGCTGCACCCATTTCGCAAACCTTGGCTTGTTTCAAATTTCATTCGGAATTGATCAGGTTGAATCGGTAAGCGGCGATTGCCGATGATTCTAGACTGGTGCCCCGGACCGGAATCGAACCGGTACGCCCCTTATGCAGGAAAGCGGCGGATTTTAAGTCCGCTGTGTCTACCAATTTCACCACCGGGGCGACTTTGACGGTCTGCTACGAAAAAGCCCCGGCAACACGGTTGGCGGGGCTGGGATCTTGGAGGCGCGACCCGGAGTCGAACCGGGCTAGACGGATTTGCAATCCGTTGCATAACCGCTTTGCTATCGCGCCAATTTTCTTCGCATCGTCAGCCTGATCTGATCAGCAATCGAGACTAACAAAAAAGGGAAGCCTGAACTTCCCTTTTTTTAAAACTGGAGCGGGAAAAGAGTCTCGAACTCTCGACCTCAACCTTGGCAAGGTTGCGCTCTACCAACTGAGCTATTCCCGCGTTTCAAGTCTTCGATTATAGCCAATATTTTTTCCGCATTCCATGCAAACCTGAAAAAGTTTTTCAGCGCAGTCAATGTTTCACCGAAACCACCGCCGCCACCTCGGCCCCAGCGCTAACGACCGGCACTGGCGCAACCACGGCTTCCTCATCGGGCAAGGGCGTGGGCATGCGCTCCAGCGCCAACTCAAGCACCTTGTCGATCCACTTCACCGGGATGATCTCCAGGCCGTCCTTGACGTTCGCCGGAATGTCCTGCAGGTCCTTGGCGTTTTCTTCCGGGATCAGCACGGTCTTGATGCCCCCGCGCAGTGCCGCGAGCAGTTTTTCCTTGAGCCCGCCAATCGCCGTGACCTCGCCGCGCAGCGTGATCTCGCCCGTCATGGCCACGTCCGCGCGCACCGGGATGCCGGTCAGCGCCGACACGAAGGCCGTCGTCAACGCCGCGCCGGCGCTCGGTCCGTCCTTGGGTGTCGCGCCATCGGGCACGTGGATGTGAATGTCTTTCTTCTCGAACACCTCGTCCTTGATGCCCAAGCGGCGTGCTCGGCTGCGCACCACCGTGCGCGCGGCTTCCACCGACTCTTTCATCACATCGCCCAGGGAACCGGTGCGGGTGATGACGCCCTTGCCCGGCGTCAGCGCCGCTTCGATGGTCAGCAGGTCGCCGCCGACTTCGGTCCAGGCCAGACCCACCACCTGGCCGACCTGGTTTTGCAACTCGGCCCGGCCAAAGGAATATTTTTGCACGCCCAAAAAGTCGTTCAGGTTCGCGCCCGTGACCCGGACCTTGCACGACATCTTCTTCAGCAGCATGCCCTTGACCACCTTGCGGCAGATCTTGGAGAGTTCGCGCTCAAGCGAGCGCACGCCGGCCTCCCGGGTGTAGTAGCGAACGATGTCGCGTACCGCTTCCTCGGTCACTTCCAGCTCTTCTTCCTTGACGCCATTGTTCTTGATCTGCTTGGGCAGCAGGAACTTCAGCGCGATGCTGGTTTTTTCGTCTTCGGTGTAGCCTGACAGGCGGATCACCTCCATGCGATCGAGCAGCGCCGCAGGGATGTTCATCGAGTTGGAAGTGGCCACGAACATGACATCGCTCAGGTCGAAATCGACCTCGACGTAATGATCGCCAAACTTGTGGTTTTGCTCCGGGTCGAGGACTTCGAGCAAGGCGCTGGAAGGGTCGCCACGGAAGTCGGTTCCGAGCTTGTCGATTTCGTCCAGCAAGAACAGCGGGTTGCGCGTTCCGCTCTTGCCCAGGCTTTGCAATACCTTGCCCGGCAGCGCGCCGATATAGGTGCGGCGATGGCCGCGAATCTCGGCTTCGTCGCGCATGCCACCCAGCGCCATGCGCACGTATTTGCGCCCGGTCGCCTTGGCGATGGACTGTCCCAGCGAGGTCTTGCCCACGCCCGGTGGGCCCACCAGGCACAGGATCGGCGCCTTGACCTTTTCCACCCGCTGCTGCACCGCGAGGTACTCGACGATGCGGTCCTTGACCTTCTCCAGGCCAAAGTGGTCTTCGTTGAGCACACCCTCGGCGTGCTCCAAGTCATGCTTGATCTTGGTCTTCTTGCTCCAGGGCAGCGACGTCAGCACGTCGATGTAGTTGCGCACCACCGTCGCTTCGGCCGACATGGGTGACATCAGCTTGAGCTTCTTGAGTTCGCCCTCGGCCTTCTTCAGTGCGTCCCGGGGCATCTTGCCGAGCTTGATCTTCTTTTCGATCTCGTCCAGGTCAGAACCCTCTTCGCCTTCGCCGAGTTCCTTCTGGATCGCCTTGACCTGCTCGTTCAGGTAGAAGTCGCGCTGGTTCTTCTCCATCTGACGCTTGACGCGCCCGCGAATCTTCTTGTCCACATTCAGGATGTCCACTTCGCGCTCAAGCTGCTCGAACAGGTTCTCCAGCCGGGCGCGCACGTCGGCCAACGCCAGCACCGCCTGCTTGTGGTCCAGCTTGAGCGGCAGGTGCGCGGCGATCGTGTCGGCGAGCCGGCCGGCGTCGTCGATGCTGGAAATCGAGGTCAGGATTTCCGGCGGAATTTTCTTGTTGAGTTTGACGTAGTGGTCGAACTGTTGCATCACGGCGCGGCGCAAGGCCTCGACCTCGCGGCCCTGCGCCACGGCCTTGGCGCCCGCGCCTTCGGCGGCGGCCACGATCGGCGTGACGTTGGCGGTGAAGTGCGACTCGGCGTCGTCGATCTTGTTCACACTGGCGCGCTGCTGTCCCTCGACCAGCACCTTGACCGTGCCATCGGGCAGCTTGAGCATTTGCAGGATGCTGGCAACGCAGCCGACTTCAAACATGTCGGCGACCGTGGGGTCGTCCTTGGCTGCGGTCTTTTGTGCCACCAGCATGATGCGCCGCTCGGCCTCCATCGCCGCCTCCAGCGCCTTGATGCTTTTGGGGCGACCGACGAACAGCGGGATCACCATGTGGGGAAAGACAACCACGTCGCGCAGCGGCAGCAACGGGAGTTCAAGGGCGATAGCAGGCAGTTGGGTTTGTCCGGACATGGAAATCCTTTAAGTTACCTGTTGAATATGGTCCGGCCGACGGCAATTTCAAGCCGCCAGCGACCTCGGTTCAACTGTAGTTGAAAACGTCTTGCGCTGTGCGCGAAAAGTACCGGTCGGTTCAGGCCTTCTTCGCGGCTTCACGGTACACCAGCAGCGGCGGCTTGTTGTCTTCAATCGTCGATTCGTCCACCACGACCTTGTCCACATTGGGGCTATTGGGCAAATCGAACATGGTGTCGATCAGCGACTGCTCCAGGATCGAGCGCAGGCCACGGGCACCGGTCTTGCGCTTGAGCGCCTTGCGCGCGATGGCCTTGAGCGCCGAAGGACGAATCTCCAGCTCCACGCCCTCCATCGACAGCAGCTTGGCGTATTGCTTGACCAGCGCGTTCTTCGGCTCGGTCAGGATCTGCACCAGGGCGTCTTCGCTCAGCTCGGCCAGCGTCGCCACCACGGGCATGCGGCCCACCAATTCGGGGATCAGACCAAACTTGACCAGGTCTTCCGGTTCGACGTCCTTGAACGCCTCGGTCAGGCTGCGCTGCGTCTTGCTCTTGACCGTGGCGCCAAAACCCATGCCGGAGGATTCGGTACGGTTCTCGATCACCTTTTCCAGACCGAAGAAGGCGCCGCCACAGATGAACAGGATGTTGGTGGTATCGACCTGCACAAAGTCCTGGTTCGGGTGCTTGCGCCCGCCCTGGGGCGGCACGCTGGCCATGGTGCCTTCGATCAGCTTGAGCAGCGCTTGCTGCACGCCTTCGCCCGACACGTCACGGGTGATGGAAGGGTTGTCGGACTTGCGCGAAATCTTGTCGATCTCGTCGATGTAGACAATGCCGCGCTGGGCCCGCTCGACTTCGTAGTTGCAACTCTGCAGCAGCTTGAGAACGATGTTTTCCACGTCCTCACCGACGTAACCCGCTTCGGTGAGCGTGGTGGCGTCGGCCATCACGAAGGGCACGTTGAGCATGCGCGCCAGGGTTTGCGCCAGCAAGGTCTTGCCCGAGCCGGTGGGCCCGATCAGCAAGATGTTGCTCTTGGCCAGTTCGATGTCGTCCTTGCCGCTCTTTTCCTGGTGCCGCAGGCGCTTGTAGTGGTTGTACACCGCCACCGACAACGTGCGCTTGGCGACCTCCTGGCCAATCACGTAGTTGTCCAGATTGGCCTTGATTTCGGCGGGCGTGGGCAGGTCGCTTTTTTCATCCTTGCCGAGCGCGCCCGCAGGCAGTTCGTCGCGGATGATGTCGTTGCACAGACTGATGCACTCGTCGCAAATGAACACCGAGGGACCGGCGATGAGCTTCTTGACCTCGTGCTGGCTCTTGCCGCAAAACGAGCAGAAGAGCGATTTTTCGCCCGGGGAGCCTTTTTTCTCGGCCATGAAATGCGTGCCTTTTCAGGAATGTTGGCAAATGATACCCAAAGCCGCTGCGGGGCGCCCGCGGCCTTGCGGCTCGGACGGATCAGGGACGCTTGGCGATCACCTGATCGATCAGACCATACTCCTTGGCCTCATCTGCACAGAGGAAGTAGTCGCGCTCGGTGTCGCGGGCAATGCGGTCCAGCGGCTGACCGGTGCGGTCCGCCAGAATCTTGTTGAGCTGTTCGCGGGTCTTGAGAATCTCGCGCGCCTGGATTTCGATTTCCGTGGCCTGGCCCTGCGAGCCGCCCGACGGCTGGTGGATCATGACCTTGGAGTTGGGCAGCGAAAAGCGCTTTCCTTTGGCGCCTGCGGCCAGCAAGAAGGCACCCATGCTCGCCGCCATGCCGGTGCACAGCGTGGAGACGTCGGGCTTGATGAAGTTCATGGTGTCGTAGATGGCCATGCCCGCGCTCACCGAACCACCGGGCGAGTTGATGTAGAAGGAGATGTCCTTGTCCGGATTCTCGCTCTCCAAAAACAGCAACTGCGCCACCACCAGATTGGCCACGTAGTCGTTCACCGGGCCGACCAGGAAGATCACGCGCTCTTTGAGCAGACGTGAGTAGATGTCGTACGAACGTTCGCCGCGGCCCGATTGCTCGATGACCATGGGGACCATGCCCAGGCCTTGCGTTTCCATTGTGCTCATGTGTTCTCCAAAATTAACGTGAAATTGCGTCCAGTCCAAAGGAATGGGGGCTTGCACCCCAAAGCGCAAGCCCCGACCTTCAAATCAATTCAAACGACAAGTCGGCTTCAGGATTGACCCATCAATTCATCAAAGCTCACGCTCTTGGTGCTCAGCTTGGCTTGCGACAAGATGAAGTCGGTCACATTGTTTTCCAGCACGATGGCTTGCACTTCGCCCATGCGGTTGCTGTCGCCATAGTACCAACGCACCACATCCGCAGGCTTTTCGTAGCTCGCAGCCAGTTCGTCGATGTGCGCCTTGATCTGCTCGGGCTTGGCCTGCAGGTCATGGCTGCGCACCAGCTCGGCCACGGCCAGGCCCAGGCGCACGCGGCGCTCGGCCTGCGGGCGGAAAATCTCTTCCGGGATGGGCGCCTTGTCGGCGTCCTTCACGCCACGCTGCTTCAGGTCCGCGCGCGCACCCTCGATCAGGCGCAGCACTTCGGATTGAACGGCGGACTTGGGGCAATCGAGCTCCGCCTTGGTCAGCAAGGCGTCCATGGCCGCTTGCTTGTTGCGCGCCAGCAGACGGAACTTCACCTCACGCTCGAGGTTCTTGCGGATGTCGGCGCGCAGGCCTTCGACCGTGGCGTCATCGATGCCAAGCGACTTGGCCAAGGCGGCATCGACTTCGGGCAGATGGGCGGCTTCAATCTTGTGCACGCTGAGCATGAAGTCTGCGGTCTTGCCGGCGACGTCCTTGCCGTGGTAATCGGCAGGAAAGGCCAGCGGGAACGTCTTGCTTTCGCCCGTCTTCATGCCGGCCGTGGCAGCCTCGAATTCCTTGAGCATCTGGCCATCGCCCAAAATGAACTGGTAGCCTTCGGCCTTGCCGCCGGAGAAGGGTTCGCCGTCGATCTTGCCTTCGAAATCCACGCTCACGCGGTCGCCGGTGATGGCCGCGCCATCGGCGGGACGCTGGGCAAAGCTGCGGCGCTGCTTGCGCAGGATGTCCAGCGTCTTGTCGATCGCAGCGTCGGTCACTTCGGCGGAGATCTTTTCGACCTCGACGCCGGACAGGTCGGCAATCTTCACTTCCGGATAGACCTCAAACACCGCGTCAAACGCCATTTCACCCTCAGGCGACGCATCCTTTTCGGTGATGCGGGGCTGGCCTGCAACGCGCAGCTTGGCCTCGTTCGCGGCGTTGGCAAAGGCCTCGCCGACCTTGTCGTTCATGACTTCGTGCTGCACCGAATAACCATAGCGCTGTGCCACCACGTTCATCGGCACCTTGCCCGGACGAAAGCCGTCCATCTTAACGGTGCGTGCCAGACGCAACAGGCGCGAATTGATCTCTGCCTGGATGACCGTGACGGGCAAGGTCAGCGTCATTTTGCGTTCGAGTTTTTCAAGTGTTTCAACGGTCACGGCCATCATGGTTCTCCTAATGTGGCGGAGCAAGGCGATGCGCCACTGCCCCACAAAAAAAATTCTTTCCCAAGCCGCGCTAAAAACCGACGAAGCGGTTTCAGCCCCTGTTTGGGTAACCGCACATTCTAACTGAGCCCGGTCTGGGAAATTCGCCGCCAGGCGCTGCTTGGCCCGTGCAAGCGCAGGGGATTAAAAGCTGGTGGCGAACATCAACACCACCGCCACCGTCATCACCGCCGTCGCGGTCCAGCCGAAAAATCGATGGCGCAGCGTGATGGTGTGCTGACCCATGAGTCTTTGCGACTGCCCGATCCACATCAGCGCGGCCATGATGGGCACCGAAATCACGCCATTCACGACGGCACTCCAGACCAGCGCCTTGATCGGATCGACCTCCAGGTAGCCGATGAGGGTGCCAATACCGGTGGCCGCGATGATGATGAGGTAGAAGCCCCGGGCTTCGCGAAATCCGTGCGACAGCCCCGCCGTCCAGCCATAGAGTTCGCTCACCGCGTAGGCCGCCGACCCGGCCAATATCGGCACTGCCAGCAAGCCCGTGCCGATGATGCCCAGCGCAAAGACGGCAAACGCCAACTCGCCCGCCACCGGTCGCAGCGCCTGGGCCGCCTGGGCCGAGGTTTGAATGTTGGTGATGCCCTGTTCGTTCAGGGTCACGGCCGTTGCGATCACGATGCACACGGCAATCACATTGGAAAACGTCATCCCGATGAACGTGTCCTGCTTGATGCGCGACAAATGTTCGGCGGCGTATTCGGGGTGCGACCGCAGCGCCTTGGCTTCGGGTCGGCGGTCGTTGTCTTCCACCTCCTGCGCCGCCTGCCAGAAGAACAGGTAGGGACTGATGGTGGTACCCAGCACCGCCACCACCATCATGACGTAGTCCTTGAGCGACGTGTCCTTGGGCAGAAACGCCCAGGGCTGCAAGGACTCCGTGATCGCCCGGCGCCAGGGCACCTGAACCGTCAGGATCACGGCCACGTAGGCGAACAGGCCCAGTGTCAGCCATTTCAAAATACGCACCGTGCGCTCGTAGGAGAAGAACACCTGCGTGGCCACGCACAGCAGCCCAAAGCCGAGCGCGTAAGCTGTCAAATTGCCGCCCAGGAGCAGCCTTGCAGCCTCACCCATGGCACCGATGTCCGCCGCGATGTTGATGGTGTTGGCGACCACCAGCAGGCCCACCAGGATCGTGGTCAACCACCTTGGAAACATCTTGTTGATGTTGGCCGCCAGCCCCTCGCCCGTGACCCAGCCGATGCGCGCCGACAGCATTTGGATGCCGATCATCAGCGGCGTGGTGAGCAGCAGCGTCCAGACTAGGCCAAAGCGGAACTGCGAGCCCGCCTGGGAATAGGTCGCGATGCCGCTGGGATCGTCGTCGGCAGCACCGGTGATGAGTCCCGGGCCGAGGCGCCGAACCAGTTTTTTCGCAGCTTGAGTCACCATTGCTATCCCCCTCTTGCGGCGCCGTCAAAGGCGGCGCCGTTGACGCTGTGCCAGCGCCTTGTGTCGTTTGAATCGACCTGGAGGAAAAACAAGTGAGGTTGAAAACCCCGGGGCTTGCGCTTCGTTGGCCAGGCACGTTGGGCGAATGCCTCCGTGCCGAGCCAACGAGCGAACAGGCGGTCAGGTGCCTAGGCGCAGATCAGCCTCGCCGGAGGCCAGGAACTGTCGGAGTCCATAGATTTGGCCGGTGGTTGAGACGAGGGCGATTGTAGGCGCTGTGCGAGATGGCTAGGCGCTGACGTTCAAGTTCTTGCCGATTTCCTGACCAAGGGAATTCGTCACCGATGACGGCGCCGCGGCCGGCGCGACCGTGCCGTCGTCGGAGTCGCCGTCGTGTTCGGCTTCACTGGCGGCACTGCTGGCAGCGGACGACTCTGCGGACGAGGGCTTCGCAGGCGCAGCAGGGGGGGCATTCGATGCAATGGAACTGATGGACATGGCGGCCTTTCAAAGTGGAGGAAGCACCGTGCGACATCGCCGACGTGCACGGACTCGCAGGCGCCATTCGGTTAAGAGCCCACGTATCTGGTTTATCGGCAGTTCCCCAAGAAACTTGAATCGCCCCCTCTGCCGCTGCCGGGCCGACCCCGCGTCACGCGGTGGGAGGCAGCTGCCGCATGGCCGCAGCCTCAGGACTCGCGCGGCTTGGTTCCCGGAGCCTGAACCGCAGCCTGGCGCTTAAACCCCGGCCCTGCGGACCCTCCCCCAGCGTGATCTGCGCGTGGTGCAGTTCAGCGATGCGGCGACAGATCGCCAATCCCAGGCCGGTGCCAGGCTGGTCCTGCTGCGCAATCCGATAGAAGCGATCGAACACACGGGAGCGCTGCGCCACTGGAATGCCCGGGCCGTTGTCGGTGACCGTCAGGCTGACGTCCGCGCCCTCACAGCGCAGAGAAATCTCGATCTGGCCACCGTCCTGGGTGTAGCGAATCGCGTTGTCCACCAGGTTGCTCAGCAGCACTGAAAGCAGGTCGGCGTTGCCCGCAACGCAAGGCAAATCGGGGTCTGCATGGAGTTCCAGCGTTTGCGCGCGCTGCAACGCCAATGGTGCCAGCACGGCGCATACCGACTCGGCCATCTCGCCCAGTTGCACCGATTGCACATCGGGCAGGGCCTGCTCGGGGTCGAGCCGGGCCAACATGAGCATTTGGCCCACCAGCCGTATGGCCCGTTCTACCCCGCGCTGCAACTGATCCATGGCGCGCGTCCGCTCGTCGTCGCCCTGAGCCGTGCGCGCCACGTACAGCTGCGCCTGAATGGCCGCCAAGGGCGTGCGCAACTCATGCGCGGCATTCGCGGTAAAAAGCCTTTCCCCCTCCAGCGTCTGCGCCATGCGCAACAACAGTTCGTTCAAGGCCTGCACCATGGGCCGCACTTCCCAGGGTGCGCCCGGCGCGTCCAGCGGCACCAGGTTGGCGGTTTCGCGGGTGGCGATCTCGCGCGCCAGAACGCTCAGCGGATTGAGCCCACGGAGGATGGAAAACCAGAGCAGCACAATCAACACCGGCAAGCCCAGCGCCAGCGGACTGGCCACGCGCAGGGCGATATTGCGCACCAGTCGATTGCGCAAGTCATGCGCCTCGGACACCAGGATGCGGAAATCGTGGTGCTTGTCCCACACGCCGTAGTGGCGCCAGACTCGGCCCTCGCCGTCGGTGGTCTCGGAATAGCCGTCCAGCGCGGTCATCGCCAGCACGGGCGCGTTCGCGGAACGCAGCAACAGGCCGCCTTCGCCACTCCAGACCTGGTAGCGCAGATTCTTTTCATACTGCTGGTGCAGGGAATGCATGGATCCGGCCACGACCGGGGACGAAGCCGTGGCCGCTGGGCCGGAGCTCGGATGCGACTTGGCCAGGCGCTCCGGCAAATCGGGCCACGGTTTGAAGATTTCCCCCAGCGCCGGCGCATCCGCCCGGCCCGGCACCATGACCGGATCCTGGTCATCCGGATCGGTCACGCGCAACAGCGCCAGCGCCGTCTGCGCCAGATGCACGTCAAACAATTCATACACCTCATCCACGCTGTCGCGCACGGTCAGCCAGGCGATCACCCCCGAGTAGCAGAAGCTCACGGCGATCAGGCCCAGCAACAGGCGCCGACTCAGCGAATGGCGCCGCTGTCGGCTCACGGCGCGCTGCGGCTAATGGTGTAGCCCACGCCGCGCACGGTTTGGAGCAGTCCCGCCCCCAACTTGGCGCGCAGATTGTGGACGTGAACCTCGATCGCGTTGCTGTCCACATTGCGATTCGATCCGTACAGCGACTGCTCCAGTTGGCCCCGAGTCAGCACCCGCCCCGCGCCCTCCATGAGCGCTCGCAGCACATCGAACTCGCGCTTGGAAATGCTCACCAAATGGCCGCTCTTGGTGAGCGTGTGGGCTTCGATGTTCAAGGTCAAGTCCCCCACGCTGAGCGCGCCCACAGCGCGCCCGGAGCGCCGGATCAGCGCCCGCAGGCGGGCAATCAATTCCTCCATGTCGGCCGTCTTGAGCAGGTAGTCGTCGGCACCGCTTTCCAGGCTGAGCACCTTGTCGCGGGTGGTGTCGCGTGCGGTGAGCATGAGCACGGGCAGCATTTGGCCGCTCGCGCGCAGCTTGCGCAGCACCTCCAAACCGTCGATCTCCGGCAGCCCGATATCCAACACCATGGCAACGAACTCCTCCTGCGCCAGCAGCTCGAGTGCCGCCTTGCCATCCCTGACCCAGGTCACCGCGAAACCCGACTTGCTCAAGGCCGCGCGCAGGCCACCGCCCAGCAGGGAATCATCCTCAACAATCAATAGTCGCATGGTCCTCGATTCGTTTGCGCGGTTCTGCGCGGGTTTCCCCTAGGCAACGGCCTTAAGTATTGCAGCCGCTTCAAGCGCTGCGATGGCGCGCCCTCAGACGCCCCTGCGTGCCGCCAAGACTGCGGGCTTTGCGCCTTGATTCTGAATGCCTGCAAATTCCTTGGATACCGCACAAACCCGCACCAATGCTGGCTTGTGCGCGATTTCAGCAGTTCATTTGACCGCCATCATGCAGGCTCGAAATTCCGCTGTTGGGCCAAGCAAGTTGCGGCCTCGCCGCGCCACTTGAAGACCGAAATCGGCTTAAGCTTGCGCGCCATTTCTTAAGCCAAGTCTCAGTCGCGCTGGATACGCTTGGTTTGAGTTCGAACCCTCGGCACAAGGAATGTCACGCATGGCAAACATCATCTCCACTTCGATTCGAAGTCTCTGCATTGGCGGCGTCGCGGCGCTGTTGCTGGGACTGGCGCCCATGCGCACCGCGCTGGCCGACACCGACCCCATGGCCAACGCCAGAATCGTCGGCGAAAAGCGCTGCGGCGACTGCCACGACAGCGAGAAATCCCTGTTCGGTCACACCCAGCACGCCCGGGTGTTTCGCGAAAATCCGCGCAACGACACCGAGCGCGCCGTCTGCGAAGCCTGCCACGGCCCCGGTTCGCTGCACGCGGCCGACACCAAGGACAAGAACAAGATCATCGGCTTCTCCAAGGAATGGGGCACATCCATCGAGCGCCAGAATGGCCAGTGCCTGGCCTGCCATTCGGGCGGCCAGCGCATGCATTGGCCCGGCTCGATTCACGCCACCAACAAGCTGGCCTGCTCCGATTGCCACAACCCCATGGCCCGCTTCTCGGCCAACGGCCTGATGAAGAAGGCCGGCATCACCGAGACCTGCCAGACCTGCCACCAGCAGCAACGCGCCGAGTTCCGCAAGAAGTCGCATATGCCGGTGCCTGAGGGCAAGATGAGCTGCGAAGACTGCCACAACCCCCACGGCTCGAGCTCCAAGCGACTGCTCAAGGCGGACAGCGTGAACGATCTGTGCTACTCCTGTCACACCGAAAAGCGCGGCCCCTTCCTGTGGGAGCACGCTCCGGTGCGCGAGAACTGCATGAACTGCCACAGCCCGCACGGCTCCAACGCCGACAAGCTGCTGGTGCAGACGCGCCCCTTCCTGTGCGCCGGCTGCCACAGCACCACCGGCACCATGGGCCACGCGGTGTGGGGCAACAACACGCTGGGCAATACCGCCTCTGCCGTGTCACCGATCAACACCCAGGGCGCCGCCTTGGGCAACGCACCGAGCAAGCGCATGACCGGGCGCTCATGCCAGAACTGCCACTCCGCGATTCACGGCAGCAACAGCCCCTCGGGCGCCCGCTTCCAGCGCTGAACTGAAAAGGAAAACTTCAAATGTCTTTGATCACCCATTCCAGTTCCCTTGCCAGCGCCCAACCCCGCGTGAAGTCGCTGGCCGTCTGCATCGCCGTGGCGCTTGCCCAATGGGGCAGCGGCTCGGCCCTGGCCGACTCCGCCATCGGCGTCGATACCGCGCTGGGCAACGCGATGAATCCTCCGGGTCGTTCGGCCATTCCGCGGCCGTTGGCGCAAGATGGTTACGACACCGTGCGCCGCTCGCCCACCGGTCAACTCTATGGCGTTCCCTACGAACAAGCCGATGAGCGCGCCAAGACCGCAGGCGGCTGGGAATACAGCGGCGGCGTTGAGGCCGGCTTGTCCAGCGGCGACGCCGACCAGAAGAACGGCCAGTTTCGCCAGTACAAGGACTTGAAGAACGGCCCGACGCTGAACTACTTTGAAGTCGAAGCCGACAAACCCGACAGCGCGGCCTACATCCAAGCCTTTGGTGGCGGACTCGGCCAGCACGACCAGTTCTACGGCGTGCAGTTCGGCCGCTACAACGACTGGAAAGTCAGGCTTTTCTACAACGAAACCCCCCACGTCTTCACGGACACCTGGAAGCCCCTGTTCACGGGCGAAGGCACGGGCACCCTCACGACCGGGCTGAGCGCTCCCGTGATGGTGACCAGCGGCAAACCCGGCATCGGCGCCGCGCCACTGGTCAGCTGTTCGGTGGCCGCGCCGTGCTGGAGTTATGGCGGCAAGACCTACTCCAATCTGACCGCTTTGGCAGCCATCAACGGCATCACCGGAACCGCCAACGCGAGCACCGGAGCCATGCCGACTTCGGGCACCACGCCGCAGTCGGGCCTGGCCAAAGCCATCGCCGACAAGCTCAGCGGGGCAGCCGAGGGCGAACTGGGCCTGGTGCGCAAGAAGGCCGGGGCACGCGCCGACATGTTCCTCAGCGACAACTGGAAAGGCTACGCCAGCTACACCCAGGAAGCGCGCGTAGGAGCTCGACCGTTTGCCATGAACGAAGGCAACATTTCGGCTGAAATTGCCGAGCCCATCGACTACACGACGCACGAATTCATGGGCGGACTGCAGTACGCCGACGCACTCACGCAGGCCAACTTACGCGCCTCGGCTTCACTCTTCAGAAACAACATCAGCACGCTCAACGTAGAGTACCCGCTGCTGTCTGCGGCGACCCCCAATGGCGCGCTGCAAACGGCCACCTACGCCCTCAGCCCGAACAGCGAGGCCTTCAACCTGAAAGGCGAATTCGCGCGTTCCCTGCCTGATCTGTACAAGGGCCGTTTCAACGCCACCGTGGCCTGGGGAACCAGCCGCCAGGACGATCACCTGCTGGCGCCGATATCGGACGCACAGAGCGCGCAGCTGGCTGCGGCCGGCGTCACCAAATGGACCGGCACCAGCATCGGCTACGCCGCCAACAGCGCCCTGGTCTCGAACTGGAACAGCAGCGCCGCCTTGAGTCAGACCAGCGCCAAGCAGCGCATCGACACCACACTGGTGGATCTGGGATTGAGCCTGCGCCCCTTGGACGCGCTCGCCATCAAAGGCTCTTACCGCTACTACGACAGCGTCAACCACGGCGGCTACACCGCCTACAACCCGCTCACGGGACAGTTTGGTCGCGGCCTCGCCGATGGCAACGGCATCGGCAACCAGGATCTGGTGGTGGGACTGGCGCCAGGCGCAACGCCTGGCAGCGCAGGAAGCTGCTATGTGCCGCCGGGCTTGGCCAGCAATGCGCTCATCGCCAACTGCACTTTTGGCCTCGCCGGCGCCGTGGCCAACGGTGCCAACATCCCCGTGTTCGGCCAGCCCCGATCCACCAAGCAAAGCAATTTCGGCGTCACTGCCGACTACGACCTGGGTCGCGCCACGAGCCTGAACGCGGCCCTCGAGCGCGAGGATTTTCATCGAGATTTCCGGGAGCGCGCCGACACCTGGGAGGACAAGCTCAAGCTGGGCTACACCAACCGCGCCCTGGGCAACACCACGCTGCGCGCTTCGGTTGAGGCCGACCGCAAGCGCGGTGGCGAGTACCGCTACCGCACCTTTGAAGACCTGGGAACCGGGCTGCCGGGTCTGGACGTGGCGACGCAAATCGCCAACGCCGGCAGCAAGGGCTATGCGGCCATCGCTGCGGGCCTGTTCAACCGCTATTCGTACGTCTTTCGCAAATACGACCAGGCCGACCGCGACCAGCAAATCGTCAACGCCCGCTTGAACATGCTGGCCAGCGATGACCTGGACCTGGGAGCGAGCGTGCAGGCGAAGAACATCAACTACCCGAACTCGTTTTACGGACTCGAAAAGGACCTGCAAAATTCCGTCACGGTGGACCTGAATTACCAGCCGTCCTCGGGCCAATCGGTATATGGCTTCTACACCTTCCAGCAAAGCCGCCGGGCGATGAACCTGACCTCGGGCGTGGCCTCGGCCACCAACACCGCTTGCAGCGCTGCGAACCTGACCCAGTACGGCTATTCTGCCTGCTCGGACAACATCAACGGCGACAATGGCGCGCGGCCACTCTCCTCGGCCTGGAGTTCGGAAAATCACGACCGCAACAACGTGCTGGGCCTGGGCTACCAGGGCGATTTCGGCCAGATTCGCTTCGGCATCGACTACACCGTCTCCAGCAGCGCGACCAACATCAGCTACGCCTACGGCAGCACCGCACTGAGCAACGTCGCGGGCACGCAAGCGGCCGCCGCGCTGCTGGCCGGCAACGCCCTGCCCAGCATGACCTTCGTGCAGCAAACGCTGAATTTCAATCTGCTCATGCCCATCAACAAGAAATTGTCGATGCGCCTGTTTGACCGCTACGAGAACGGGCGGGTGGTGGATTGGCACTACGACCGGGTGATCACTGGCGCCGTCGCCAATTACGACTCGGGCAGCTTGCTGCTGGACTCGGGGCCGCAGAACTACCGCAACAACGTCATCGGACTGCTGTTCCAGTTCAAGCTGTAACTGCCACCCACCCGCCCGCAGGAGTTGAAATTGAATCATCTACACATCCGTCATCAGACCCCATCGGCGCGGCGCGCCTTGCGCCTCGCTGCGGCGCTGGCCCTGGGCCTGGCCCTTGGCAGCCCCTGCGCAGCCGAGGACGCCAAGACCATCGCCGCCACCGTCTGCGGCGCCTGCCACGGCGAAGACGGCAACAGCGCGATCCCGATGTTCCCAAAAATCGCCGGCCTGCAGGAAGCCTACATCCTGAAGCAGCTGCGCGACTTCCAAAGCGGACGGCGAAAGAGCGACATCATGGCGCCCGTCGTGGCCGGCCTCAAAGGCGAAGACTTTGCGCCGCTGGCCGCGTTGTACAGCAGCCAGAAGATCAAGCCCAGCAGCGACGCCGACAAGAAGGCCGCAGCCTTCGGCAAGATGGTGTATTTCGAGGGCAACGAGGAGACCGGCGTCCCGGCCTGCGTCGGCTGCCACCAGCCCCAAGGTGCGGGCCACCTGATCTATCCGCGCATCGGCGGCCAGCACGTGACCTATGTGACGCAGCAATTGAAGAACTTCGCCAGTGGCGAACGCAGCAACGACGTCAGCCGCTTCATGCGCGTCACCGCCAAGCGCATGAGCGAAGAAGAAATCGATTCGGTCGCAGCCTATCTGGCCGGCCTCGACAGCCATTGAGCCCCAGGAATTCCAGGAGAAATGACCGTGAACAAACTATTCAAAATGCTGATGCTGCTGGCGCTGTGGCCGGCCGTGACCAGTGCACAGACGCCCGCCTGGAATGAAATCAAGGGCGAGCTCAAGATCGCTCTGGAGACCAAGGGCGACGCCACCCGCGGCCAGGCCGCTTTCGAACAGTGCCAAGGCTGCCACCGCAAGGACGCATCCGGCCGCGTCAGCGGTGCCTACCCGCGGCTGTCGGGACAGCACGCGACGGTGCTGATGAAACAGATCGCCGACATCCGCGCCGGACGCCGCACCAACTCCAAAATGGAACCCTTCATTGATGATCACGTGCTGACGCCCTATGAAATTTCCGACCTGGCGCTGTATCTGCAGGCGCTGCCGATCTCGACCGAAAACGGCAGGGGACCGGGAACCGGCCTGGCCAGGGGCAAGCAACTCTATGACAAGGACTGCGTGCAATGCCATGGCCCCCGAGGCGAAGGCGACGCCGCCTTGTTCTACCCCATGGTCGCAGCCCAACACTACCGCTACCTGCTGCGCGAAGTGCAATTCATCCGCGACGGGGATCGGCGCAATTCGAATCCCGCCATGGTCAAGGTGATCCACCCCTACAGCAACACCGACCTGGAAGCCGTGTCCGACTACATGGCGCAGTTTCCACCAGCAAAGAAGTGAACCCGCCGAGCCGGCGTTTCACGCCCTGAGCGAAGTTGATTTTGTGAGCCGAGCAGCCCAGGTGGCAACGCCAGTGCAGCGCGGACTGCGCTGGCTCCTTCTGTTGATTTGTCTTGGCGACGTCGGGGCGGCGGCGGCGCGCGACTCTCTGTGGCAGCCGGGCGAGGAGAACGCCACTTGGCGCAGCGAGTGCGGCGCCTGTCACATCGCCTTTGCGCCAGCCTGGCTGCCCTTTGCCGACTGGGCGCACATCATGGGCCAACTGCGCGAGCACTTTGGCTCCGACGCCAGCGTGGACGCCCGCACGCAACAAGAAATCACCGACTTCCTGCAACGCAACAGCTCCAAAGAAGACCAGGCCGCGCGCCACACCGAATTGCCACGCATGACCCGCAGCGAGCGCTTTGCCGCGAAACACCGCAGCGCCATGCGCCTTTGGCAAAAGGGAAAGGTCAAGTCCCTCGCCGACTGCCGCCAGTGCCACAGCGGCGCCGAGAGCCCGGCGCCGAAACCCTAACAACAGCTTGCGCGGTCCCGCCATTTGTTGCTAGACTGGCGCGGTGTTTGGGGGGGTAGCTCAGCTGGGAGAGCGCTGCGTTCGCAATGCAGAGGTCGTGAGTTCGATCCTCATCCTCTCCACCAATCAATTCAAGGACTTGTGAACCACTCGCAAGTCCTTTTTTCTGGTTTGCATTTTTTCCAATCTGGCGTGCGCGCAACAATGAAGAAAGCGATTCAACATGGCTAAGGGAATGATTCTGGCGGCTGGCCAGGGAACACGGGTGCGGCCTCTGACGCGCGACCTGCCCAAGCCCATGGTGCCGATTCTGGGCAAGCCGGTGATGGAGTACTTGATCGAGCATCTGGCGCGCCACGGCATCACCGAGATCATGGTCAACGTGGCCTACCACCATCAGAAGATCGAGGAGTATTTTGGCGACGGGCACCGCTGGGGTGTGCAGATCGGCTATTCCTATGAAGGCATACGCGAACACGGCGACATCCTGCCGCGGCCCATGGGCTCGGCCGGTGGCATGCGGCGCATCCAGGATTTCAGCGGCTTCTTTGACGAGACCACGCTGGTGCTGTGCGGCGACGCACTGATCGACCTCGACATCACGGCCGCCGTGGCCGAGCACAAGGCCAAGGGGGCGATCGCCAGTGTGGTGGCGCTGGACGTGCCGCTGGCCGACGTGCACAGCTACGGCATCGTGGTGGCCGCTGCCGACGGGCGCATCGAGTCGTTCCAGGAAAAGCCCACACCGGCCGAGGCCAGGTCCACGCTGGCCAGCACCGGCATCTACATCTTCGAGCCCGAGGTTTTGGCGCTGGTGCCTTCGGGCCAGGTCTATGACATCGGCGCGCAACTATTCCCGCAACTGGTCGCGCAAAAGCTGCCCTTCTACGTGCAAAACCGCCCCTTCAAGTGGATCGACATCGGTCGCGTGAGTGATTACTGGTCGGTGCTGCAGCGCGTGCTGCGCGGCGAGGTGGACCAGATGAGCATGCCCGGGCGCGAGGTCAAACCCGGCATCTGGGTCGGACTGAACACCTCGATTCCCTGGGACAAGGTGACGATCGAGGGGCCGGTGTACATCGGATCGAGCGTGCGCATCGAGCCCGGCGCCACCATCACGGGCCCGGCCTGGATCGGTCACGGCAGTCACATTCGCACCGGCGCCAAGGTGGTACGCAGCGTGCTGTTTGAATACACCCGCATCGCGGCCGACATGCGTTTTTCCGAAATGATCGTTTCGCCCGATTACTGCGTCGATCGCCACGGCGACACGCTGTACCGAGGCGACGACACGGCGCAGTTGCGCTGGGGCGATGCGCGCGCGTAGCCATGCAAACTTGCACCCACATCAAGTAAAATCGCGGCTCCACTGCGGGTGTAGTTCAATGGTAGAACGGCAGCTTCCCAAGCTTCATACGAGGGTTCGATTCCCTTCACCCGCTCCATCGCGAGCACGCCACCGGGCCCCGGCAATGATGGCGCCGCGCCGCGATCGAGCGCAATTTCTCCAAAACATCTAAAATACGTCCCGAGGGGCTGCACTGGTTTCGACGTGGGTTCGGACGCGGTGTGGTGCATGTCGAGCTGAATGTGCTCGTTAATCAGATTCAAACAAACTAACTGCAAACGACGAACGTTTCGCACTCGCTGCTTAATTGCCAGTGAGCTTTACAACAGCAGGCCGATGGGCTGGGCAAGGGGTGTTTAACGCAAGTTAGGCGCTCCCGGCTGTAAAGATAATTTCATCGGCTGGCTCCGGGCTGGGTACCTTAACCCGGGGCAAGAAAATAGGGTGCTGGCGTCCTGTGTAGCGTGTGGCTGCGCGACACGGGTGGCGAGACTCAAATCAGACCACTAAACATGTAGATCTGCCCGAACAAGGCTTGCGGACGCGGGTTCAAATCCCGCCAGCTCCACCATATCCCTCAGACAAGAGCCGCCAGGATGAAAATCCCGGCGGCTTTTTTTTGGCCGTCGAAGTGTGTGCCTGGTGACGGCGGATGCTGCTGCGTGCCACCTCCAGGCGACAAGGCGTCATCAGCCCGGTCGAGGTTTGCAGCGCTCTGCCATACTCGCGGGCGTTCCCGCCCTTGCTTCTCAGCCATGGTGACTCCACAGCCCACAGGACAAGAAATTCATCATGCGCTCCGAGCTCGAATTTGACTGGCAAACCATTGGCGCGCTGAACACGGTTTCCGCCATGGCGCAGGTCGGGCAGTTCGGCATTGCGTTTGTGGTGTTGCCGGTCTGGCTGGCCGAGCAGGGCCTGGACGCCACGCAGTTGGGGCTGTTCGCTGCATCCCTTTGGCTGGGGCAACTTCCCGGACTGGCGCTGGCGCCCTGGCTATGCCAGCGCCTGGGTGCGCGCTGGGTCATCGTTGCCGGCTTGCTGTGCACCGTCATGGCGCTGGCAGGGATTGCACTGGCCGGGTGGCCGTTTTGGCTGGTGGGCGGTACCTTGGCCGGATTGGGTCTCGGACTGCGCTGGATCGGCCTGGAGCCTTGGCTTTACCGCATCGCACCGGCGCACGCGCGCGGCCGGTTGGTGGGCTTCCATGAAACGCTCATCGCCCTGGCGCCCATCGTGGCGCCGGTGCTTGCAAGCACCTTCGGTTGGCACGGGCGCGCGATCTTCTGGATTGGCGCCGGTTTTAGTTTGGGGGCACTGCTGCCCTTGGCGTTTGCTCGTTCAGCGGCCGACGAAGTGGCCACCCGGCGCGTCCATGGCGCCCATGTGAGTCCGCTGATACCGCTGCGTGAGCGCATCTTCCAACAAGGCGTGGTGATCGCGCTGGTCGGTGGAATGATGGAAGCGGCCGTGTCCGGGCTGTTCGCGCTGTTTGCCCAAGGCCGCGGGATGTCCATCATCCAGACCGCCGATTTGCTCGCCGTGTTTGGTTTGGGCGGCTTGCTGTTGCAGTATGCCGTGGGTTGGCTCGCAGACCACCGTGGCGTTGATCTGACCGCACTGCTTTGCGCCGTTGGCACTGCGCTGGTTTGCGCCGCCCTCTCACTGGTGGTCCGCGTCAACTATCCTGGCCGCCGTGTTGCCTCACGGAGAAATGTTACTCGATAACTGGTTGACGTTTCCTCTTTGAGAAGATCTAAAAGAATGGTTGGTGGGAACCTGTGGGGCTTGTGGGCGAAGGGGTACGCGGTGGGCAACTCGAAGAGTTGTCCACGG
>CAIMSP010000037.1 GCA_903844215.1 uncultured beta proteobacterium
CTCACGAGCTTCCTGCGCGCCGTGCCCGGCGTGAGCGAAGTGTCGATCGGCCACGCCCTGATCGCCGATGCGCTGGAACTGGGTTACAGCGCCACGGTGCAGGACTATCAACGCTGCATCGAACGGGCCGTCACTCCCGCCCGTTCGGGCTGAGCTTGTCGAAGCCTTGCGCAGCGTTCAACATGATCTACGGCATCGGCACCGACATCTGCGACATCCGGCGCATCCGCGCGTCACTGGAGCGCCACGGCGAGCGCTTTGCCAAAAAGATTCTGAGCCCGACCGAGTTAGCCCAGTGGCGCGCGCGCAGCCAGCGCTGGCCGGAGCGCGGCGTGCGCTACCTGGCGACGCGCTTCAGCGCCAAGGAAGCCTTCAGCAAGGCCATCGGCCTGGGCATGGTCATGCCCATGACTTGGCAGTCCTGCGAAATCAGCAACCAGTCCAGCGGAAAACCCGAAATCGTGCTGCACGGCGCGCTCAAGGCCTGGTGTGCCGCGCGCGGTTTGAGTGCCCAAGTGTCGGTCAGCGACGAAGCCGATTACGCCGCCAGTTTTGTGGTGGTGGAACAAAACCCCATGGAAAGAGTAGAAGCATGAACCTCCAAGCCCCCGTCATCATCGACATCGCCGGCACCGCCCTGACCAAGACCGATCGCCGGCGACTCAAGCACCCGCTGACCGGCGGCATCATCCTGTTTGCGCGCAACTGGCAGGACCGCGCGCAACTGGCGGCGTTGTGCCGCGACATCAAGAAACAGCGCAAGGATCTGCTGATCTGCGTGGACCACGAAGGCGGCCGCGTGCAGCGTTTCCAGACCGACGGCTTCACCCATTTGCCGCCCATGAGGGCCCTGGGTGAGCTCTGGTTCAACGACGGCAAGGGGGGCCAGGGGTCTGGTGCCATGCGCGCCAGCAACGCCGCCACAGCCTGCGGTTACATCCTGGGTGCGGAGCTGCGCGCCTGCGGCGTGGACCTGAGTTTCACCCCGGTGCTCGACCTGGACTACGGCGCCTCCGGCGTCATTGGCGACCGCTCCTTCGGGCGCGATGCGCGGGTGGTCAGCGTGCTGGCCAAGAGCCTGATGCACGGTCTGCTGCTCAGCGGCATGGCCAACTGCGGCAAGCATTTCCCAGGCCACGGCTTCGTCAAGGCCGATTCGCACACCGAGATCCCGGTGGACCCGCGCAGCCTCAAGGCCATCCTGGCCGACGATGCCGCACCCTATCCCTGGCTCAGCAGCGCCTTGGCCAGCGTCATGCCCGCGCATGTGATCTACCCCAAGGTGGATGCACGTCCGGCCGGTTTTTCCAGCAAGTGGCTCAACGACATCCTGCGCAGCCAGTTGGGCTTTGACGGAGCCATCTTCAGCGACGACCTGAGCATGGCCGGCGCGCGCGTGCTCGACGGCAAGGTCGTGAGCTATACCGAGGGCGCGGTGGCGGCGCTGGGTGCCGGCTGCGACCTGGTGCTGCTGTGCAATCAAAGTCTGGACGCCGGTCTGGCCGTGGACGAGTTGTTGGCGGGCCTGGCCGAGGCCCAGGTCAAGGGCCTGTGGCAGCCGCTGGAGGCGCGCGAAGTGCGCCGTCTGGCGCTGCTGCCGCGCAGCCCGGCGCTGGACTGGGATGCACTGATGGTGCAGGGCGCCTACATGCAGGCGCTGAGTCTGATTCCCTGAAGCGCCGCAGCCAGGCGCGGCGCGCTTCCAGCGTCCAGCCTGAAACTTTAGCTCAAGGCCCGGGCGTGGTGCGCCAGGTGATCGGCGACGAAGGAGGCCACGAAGTAGTAGCCGTGGTCGTAGCCCTCGTGGCGCCGCAGGGTGAGCGGCTGCCCGGCCTGGGCGCAAGCCGCTTCGAACAGCTCCGGGTGCAACTGCTCGGCCAGGAATTTATCCGCCAGACCCTGGTCGATCAGGATGCCGCCGGGGAAGGGGGCGCTGCTGCGCTGGCACATCAGCGCGCTGGCGTCGTGCTGCGCCCAGACGCTGGGATCCGCACCCAGGTAGCCACGCAAGGCCTTGTGTCCCCAGGGGCACTGGGTGGGCGCGCAGATCGGCGCCAGGGCCGACACCGACTGGAACAGTCCCGGATGGCGCAGCGCCAGCGTCAGCGCGCCGTGTCCGCCCATGGAGTGGCCGAAGATGCCGATGCGCTGACCATCCAGTGGCAGCGCCTGCGCCAGCAGCGGCAGCAGCTCGGCCGTGATGTAACTCTCCATGCGGTAGTGCTTGGACCAAGGGGCGACGGTCGCGTCCAGATAGAAACCGGCGCCCACGCCAAAGTCCCAGCTCTCGGTCTCGCCGACCACACCGGCGCCGCGCGGACTCGTGTCGGGTGTGATCAGCGCCAGACCTAATTGGGCCGCGACGCGCTGCGCCCCCGCCTTCATCATGAACGTTTCCTCGGTGCAGGTCAGTCCCGCCAGATAGACCACGGACGCGACCTTGGCGTGCAGCGCCTGCGGCGGCAGATACACCGAAAACCGCATCGGCAAACCAATCTCGTTCGAGGCGTGCTGGTAGAAACGCTGCACGCCGCCAAAGCAGGCGTGCTCGCTCAACAACTCCGGCGCAGCCATCAGTACGTCAGCTCCAACACCACCAGGTGCTGTTCTGCGGCGTTCCAGGTGCGACCGGTGAGGCGTTCGCCGTTGAACTCCGCCTGCACGGCGCGGTCCACTGCCTGGGTCAATTTGAGGGTCGAACTGGCAACGCCGGCGCCGCTTGGCGGCACGCCCGGCGGCGGCGTCTGGCCGTCAAAACTCATCTTGTCGCGCTCGGCGTCGAAATAGCCGCGCGGACGGCTCAAGACCACGATCGATTTCAGCTCCCGGTCGGCGTCGGCAATCCGGTCCGGGTGCATATTCAGCACCGCGCTGGAGCGCGCAAAGGGGCTGCGATAGATGTGCGTGATGGCATAGCCCGGCGCGCTGATTTCGAACTCATAGGCGGCGCCGGCCCGGGCCGCGAACGGGCCCCAGGCGCCATCGATTCCGACCTGCTTCGCGTAGGCTGCGGCGCCCACGCGCGAGCCGCTGGCCGGATCGGTTTCGTAGATCGTTAATTGGGCGCCAGGCAGTGGCAGGTTGTTGACGAAGTTGCCCGATTTGGGGTCTTGCGAATCGACGCCCAGCCCGGTGATGTGGCCGCTCAAGGCGATCTGCGATTCGGGCGCAATGCCGACGTTGGCGGGGCGCTTGCCGACGATGAATTCGTAGGCGGCGGCGAACGCGGCGGGCGAGAACGAGGTCTCGCGATGGTCCATCAGCGGGAGCACGACATTGCGCGCACCCTTGAGTTCCGGGCCGGCAAAAGTGACGTTGGTCGCCGTTCCCTTGGCGCCGATCCAGACTCCGTCGGGCTGGGCAAACTTGTCGTTGCGCTCGCTGCGAATGGTCAGCCATTTCACAGGACCCGTGACTTCATCGCCGTGTTCGTTCTTGGGCGCGTTCAGGCCGCTGAGAAAGGGGCCGGTGCCGGAGAATTCATTGGCTTCGCGAAAGCCCTTGATCGCCCAGACGCCGTGATTCGGTGCGCCGCCCAGGATGGCGTGGGACACGCTGGCGGCGCCGCCGCCATTCTGGATGTAGTTGCGAATGGCGTAGCCGCCGCGCGAATTGGAGAACAGCACGACCTGGTTGGCACCGGTTTGCTGGCGCACTTTCTCGACCTCGGCCTTGAGGTAGGCCATGGCCTGTGCCGTCGAGGTTCTTCCGGCCTGCTCCTTGCTGTCGTCATCGCGCGCCAGCGGATAGGGCAACTCGATGGCGTGCAGGCGCTCGCGCGGCCAGCCATTGGATTCAAAGCGCCAGAGCGTCGTCTGCCACAGGGCGGCCGTGTCGCCGTTGCCATGCACGAAGAGGATGGGTGGCGCCTGCTCCAGCGTGGGCTGGGTGGCGCAGCCGGTGAGCAAGGCCAGACTGGCGGCGACCCCGAGAAAAAAATAACGACGTGAGGGCATGGACATCTCCTGATCGGTTGGCGCTTGAGCCAGGTGCGGCCGCTGCGTGCGCCATGCTAGCCGATACACATGTCAGGCGGGCCAGCTCGAGCCGTGCTCGGGCACGATTGCGCGCCACCCGAGCTCATGCTGGATGCGCTTGCGCAATTCGTCCGCCGGCCCCGGGTCGCCGTGTACCACATAGACCTGGTCCGGCGCCTTGGGCATGGAGCCCAGCCATTGCACCAACTGCCGGGCGTCGGCGTGGGCCGAGGCCGATTCGAGCTGCACCACCTCGGCATTCACTGCCACGTCCTGGCCATGGATGCGCACGCTCTTGTTGCCGCTGGCGAGCGTCGCGCCACGGGTGCCGGGGGGCTGGTAACCGGTGAGGACCACCATGTTGCGATGGTCGGGCAGGTATTGCTTCAGGTGGTGCAACACGCGCCCGCCAGTGGCCATGCCGCTGGCCGCCAGAATCACCATCGGACCGTGGCGGCTGGCCAGGGCGCGCGACTCATCGGGCGTGCGCAGCATGGTGGCGTGCTGTGTCATGGCGTGCACATCGTGCGCGTTCAAGCGATGCTCGCCCATGTGGCGGGCGAACATTTCGGTGGTGTGGATGGCCATCGGGCTGTCCAGGAAAACCGGCAAACCTTTGGGCACCACGCCGCTGGCCTTGAGCAGGCCGATGGCGTGCAGGATGGCTTGCGCGCGCCCCACGGCAAACACCGGCAGCACGGCGACGCCGCCGCGGGCTGCGGCGCGTTGCAGCGCCGGGCCGAGCTCGGCCAGCAGGTCCTCGCGCGGGTGCTCGCGGTCGCCATAGGTCGATTCGATCAGCACGGTGTCGGCCGCCGGCGCCGGCTGCGGCGGGTTCATGATCAGGTCGTCGGGTCGGCCGACATCGCCCGAGAACAGGATGCGCCGGCCGGCAAGCTCCAGCAACACGCTGCTGGCGCCCAGAATGTGGCCGGCCGAGCTGAGCGTGACGCGCCAGCCGGGCAGCGGCTCGAACGCCTTGTTCCAGTCCCGCACCTTGATGTGTGGCAGGCAGTGCAGCGCGTCCTGGCGCGTGTACAGGGGCAGGGCGGGTTCGTGCTTGGACAGCTTGTGGCGATTCAGGAAGGCCGCGTCTTCTTCCTGGATGTGACCGCTGTCGGGCAGCAGGATGGCGCACAGATCGCGCGTGCCGCTGGTTGCATAGACCTTGCCGGCATAGCCATCACGCACCAGCAGCGGCAAGTAGCCGCTGTGGTCCAGATGGGCATGGGTCAGGAGCACGGCACCGATCTGGTCCAGTGCCACCGGCAGCGGCTGCCAGTTGCGCAGGCGCAGTTGCTTGTAGCCTTGAAACAGCCCGCAATCGAGCAGCAGGCTTTGGCCCTCGTGCTGCACCAGGTATTTGGATCCGGTGACGGTGCCCGTGCCACCCAGGAAAGTGATGCTGACGCTCATGGAGACGCCTCCTTGCCTGCCATGGTATTCCCTTTGGCGGCGCTTGGAGCGGGTCGGACTGTCGCTGGATTGACGCGCAGCAAAAAGCCGCGAAGTCCTGGCAGACGACGCGGCTTGTTGTGGGGACGCCGACGCTCAGCTAAAGAACTTCTTCAAACGGTCGGTCCAGCTGTCGCCGCTGGGCGAGTGCTTGCCGCCACCCTTCTTGAACGACTCGTCGAGCTCACGCAGCAGCTTGCGCTGGTGCTCGGTGAGCTTGACCGGTGTCTCCACGTTGATGTGGCAATACAGGTCGCCGGGGTAGCTGGCGCGCACGCCCTTGACGCCCTTGCCGCGCAGGCGGAACTGCTTGCCGGTCTGCGTGCCTTCAGGGATGTCGATCGACACCTTGCCGGCCAGCGTGGGCACGTCGATTTCGCCGCCGAGCGCCGCCGTGATGAAACTGACTGGCACCGAGCAATGGATGTCGTCGCCGTCGCGTTCGAAGATGTCATGCTTTTGCATGCGGATCTCGATGTACAGGTCGCCGGCCGGTCCGCCGTTGGTGCCGGGCTCGCCATTGCCGGTGCTGCGAATGCGCATGCCGTCGTCGATGCCGGCGGGGATTTTGACTTCCAGTGTCTTTTGCTTTTTCAGCTTGCCCTGACCCTGGCACGCAGTGCAGGGCTCGGGAATGATCTTGCCGCTGCCGCGGCACTGCGGACAGGTCTGCTGCACGCTGAAGAAGCCCTGGCGCATCTGCACCGTGCCCGCTCCGGCGCAGGAGGTGCAGGTCTTGGCCTGGGTGCCGACCTTGGCGCCGCTGCCGTGGCAGGTGCCGCAGGACTCCCAGGTGGGGATGCGGATCTGTGCGTCCTTGCCGCGCGCCGCCTCTTCCAGCGTGATCTCCATGGCGTAGCTCAGATCGCTGCCGCGATACACCTGGCGCCCGCCGCCCGCGCGCCCGCGCTGCTGGCCGAACATGTCGCCGAAGATGTCGCCGAAGGCCTCGGCGAAACCGCCAAAGCCTTCTGCACCGGGCCCGCCGCGCATGTTCGGATCGACGCCGGCAAAACCGTGCTGGTCGTAGGCGGCACGCTTTTGTGCGTCCGACAGCATCTCGTAGGCCTCTTTGGCCTCCTTGAATTTGGCTTCGGCGTTGCTGGTCGTGTCACCCTGATTGCGGTCAGGGTGATGCTTCATCGCCAGCTTGCGATAGGCTTTCTTGATCTCTTCCTCGGATGCATTTTTCGGCACGCCCAGGGTTTCGTAGTAGTCTTTTTTTGCCATCGTCGTCTTCGATTAACGTCAAAGGACTAACTTTCATGACTCGGAGCGCTCAGCGGGCGAAGCATGAAAGTTAGAACACAAACGCCGCGTGGCTGATCTTTGGGATCATGCCGACGCGGCGCATCAAGGCGCAAACAGGCGCCGCTTTAGCCCTTCTTGACTTCCTTCACTTCGGCGTCCACCACGTTGTCGTCGTCGGGTTTGCTTGACGCCGATTGCCCGCCCTGCGGGCCCTGCGCCGCTGTTGCGCCCTGCGCCGCTTCCTCGGCCGCTTGCTTGGCTTGCTGGTCGGCATACATCTTTTCGCCCAGCTTCTGGCTGGCTTCCATCAGCACCGTGGTCTTGGCCTCGATGTCGGCCTTGTCCTCGCCCTTGAGCGCCTCTTCCATGCTCTTGATGGCGGATTCGATCTTTTCCTTTTCGCCTGCGTCGAGCTTGTCGCCATATTCGGTCAGGCTCTTCTTCACGCTGTGCACCGTGGCTTCGCCCTGGTTGCGCGCTTGCACCAATTCGAGCTTCTTCTTGTCGTCGGCGGCGTTGAGTTCGGCGTCTTTCACCATCTGCTGAATCTCGTCTTCCGTCAAACCAGAGTTGGCCTTGATGGTGATCTTGTTTTCCTTGCCCGTGCCCTTGTCCTTGGCGCCCACGTGCAAGATGCCGTTGGCGTCGATGTCAAACGACACTTCGATCTGCGGCGTGCCGCGCGAGGACGGCGGAATGCCTTCCAGGTTGAACTCGCCCAGCAGCTTGTTGCCTGCGGCAATGTCGCGTTCGCCCTGGAACACCTTGATCGTGACCGCCGGCTGGTTGTCTTCGGCCGTGGAGAAGGTTTGTGCGAACTTGGTCGGGATGGTGGTGTTCTTCTTGATCATCTTGGTCATGACCCCGCCCATGGTTTCGATGCCCAGCGACAGCGGCGTCACGTCCAGCAGCAGCACGTCCTTGCGGTCGCCCGACAGCACCTGGCCCTGGATCGCGGCGCCCACGGCCACGGCTTCGTCCGGGTTCACGTCCTTGCGCGGCTCGCGCCCGAACAGGTCCTTGACCTTTTCCTGCACCTTGGGCATGCGTGACATGCCGCCCACCAGAATCACGTCGTGGATGTCGGCGACGTTCACGCCCGCGTCCTTGATCGCCGTGCGGCAAGGCGCGATCGTGCGTTCGATCAACTCGTCCACCAGGGCTTCGAGCTTGGCGCGCGTGAGCTTGATGTTCAGGTGCTTGGGACCGGAGGCGTCGGCCGTCACATAGGGCAGGTTGATATCGGTCTGCGCGCTGTTGGAGAGCTCGATCTTGGCCTTTTCTGCCGCTTCCTTGAGGCGCTGCAATGCCAGCACGTCCTTGCCCAGGTCCACGCCCTGGTCCTTCTTGAACTCGGCAATGATGTAGTCGATGATGCGCTGGTCAAAGTCCTCGCCGCCGAGGAAGGTGTCGCCGTTGGTGGACAGCACTTCGAACTGCTTCTCGCCATCGACATCGGCGATCTCGATGATGGAGATGTCAAAGGTGCCGCCGCCCAGGTCGTACACGGCGATCTTGCGGTCGCCCTTTTCGTTCTTGTCCAGACCGAAGGCCAGCGCCGCCGCCGTGGGTTCGTTGATGATGCGCTTCACGTCCAGACCGGCAATGCGCCCGGCGTCCTTGGTGGCTTGGCGCTGTGCGTCGTTGAAGTACGCCGGCACGGTGATGACGGCCTCGGTCACGGCCTCGCCCAGATAGTCTTCGGCCGTCTTCTTCATCTTGCGCAGCACGTCGGCGCTGACCTGTTGCGGCGCCATGCGCGTACCGCGCACCTCGACCCAGGCGTCGCCGTTGTCGGCTGCGGCGATCTTGTAGGGCATCAGGTCGATGTCCTTTTGCACTTCTTTTTCGCTGAATTTGCGACCGATCAGGCGCTTCACGGCGTACAGCGTGTTGCGCGGATTGGTCACGGCCTGGCGCTTGGCCGAGGCCCCCACCAGCACTTCGCCGTCTTCCTGGTAAGCGATGATGGACGGCGTGGTGCGCGCGCCTTCAGAGTTCTCGATCACGCGGGGGGTGTTGCCCTCCATGATGGCCACGCAGCTGTTGGTGGTGCCCAGATCGATGCCGATGATTCTTCCCATGATGTTCTCCTGCAAACTAAATAATTGAGATGCTGACTACGTGCGGATCAGCGCGGCCGTTTCAAGGGCCGCGTTAACCCTCGCCCCTATTTGGGCGCTGTGACCGTGACCAGAGCCGGGCGCAGCACGCGCTCGGCAATGGAGTAGCCCTTTTGCAGGACTGAAACCACTGTGTTGGCGTCCTGCTCGGCCGGGACGACGCTGATGGCCTGGTGCTGGTGCGGATCAAACTTGGTGCCGGCCGCCGGGTTGATGGCGATCACCTTGTTGCGCTCCAGAGCGGCGACGAGCTGGCGCAGCGTGGCCTGGGCCCCTTCGCGGATCTGCTCGACACTGGCATCGGCAATCGCCAGTCCGGCCTCCAAGCTGTCGGCCACTGGCAGCAGGCTCTCGGCGAAATTTTCCACGCCAAACTTGCGCGCCTTGGAAACTTCCTCCTCGGCACGGCGACGGGCATTCTCTGCGTCCGCCTTGGCGCGCAAATACTGGTCGGCCAGATCGGCGCTCTTGGCTTTGAGGCTGGCCAGCTCGGCCTGGACCTGGGTCAGCGCGTCGGCGTCGTTCGCGGCCATCGCGGCCTCCTGCTCTTCAGGGCTGACATCGTCGCCCAGGGCGGCGCTTTCGGGGGAGTTTTTATTCTCGGACATACGTGGGTGAAAGATAAAGGAAATGGATGCGCCACATCTGGGGTCCAGTCAGTGCATTTCAAGGGTTTTCCGGATCTGGGCGCCAATTCGCCGAGCCTGCGGCTCGCCTTGCCGGTGCTGCGCAACGCGCCGCGCCGACATCGCCGTCAGACCCCCAGCAAGCTCTAGCCCTTGACGGCCAGCAGTTCCACGTCGAACTTGAGCGTGGCGTTGGGCGGAATCACGCCACCGGCACCGCGCGCACCATAGCCCAGCGCGGCTGGGATGATAAGTGTGCGCGCACCACCGATCTGCATGCCCGCGACGCCCTCGTCCCAACCCTTGATCACCATGCCGGCACCAAGCGAGAACTCGAAGGCGGCATTGCGGTCCTTGCTGGAGTCGAACTTGGCGCCCTGCACGCCGTCCTGATAAAGCCAGCCCGTGTAGTGCACGCTCACATACTGGCCCTTTTGCGCCGTGGCGCCCTCGCCCACGATGGTGTCTTCGTATTGCAGTCCGGATGCGGTGGTAATCATGTGAATTTCTTTGCTCTGTAAATAGTAGCGAGACAGACGCGCCCGCAGCTTGCGGTGTGCGTGGACAACCTGAAATTATGCCAGCAGACCGCGGGCGGGCGCAGTTGGGCACAATCGGGCTCCACAGGAGGGAATCCACATGACTGTCCGCGCCATTCTCAAAATGGGCGACCCGCGCTTGCTGCGGGTCGCCAAGAAGGTGACCGAATTCGACACCGACGAGTTGCATCTGTTGCTCAGCGACATGCTCGACACCATGGTTGCGGCCGCAGGTGCGGGTCTGGCGGCGCCGCAGATCGGCGTGGATCTGCAGCTCGTGATCTTCGGCACGGGTGAGCCCAGTGCGCGCTATCCGGACGCGCCGCCTTTGCCTCGAACCGTGCTCATCAATCCCCAGGTGACGCCCTTGTCCGGCTCGGCTGACGATCCGACGCTGGTCGAGGAAGAGGACTGGGAGGGCTGCCTGTCGGTGCCGGGGCTGCGCGGCTGGGTGCCGCGCTACGCGCGCATCCGCTACACCGGCATGGATCAGTTCGGCGATCCGATTGACCGCACGGTGCAAGGCTTTCATGCCCGCGTGGTGCAGCACGAATGCGATCACCTGATCGGCCGACTCTACCCCACGCGCATGCGCGACTTCACACGCTTTGGCTTCACCGACGTGCTCTTCCCCGGGGTTGAGGTCGCTGATGAATGAGTCCTGCAGGCGGGTTGCGACTCGAATTGCGTGAAAGTTTGACCCTTCGAACCCCGATTTCCGCATTCCGTCACGGTGCCCTTGGCGCGCGCTTGGAGGCTGCGTATTCTTGCGGTGACAGGGCGTTCATGACCCTGGCGCTGCAACTCTAACCTCGGGTCACACCATGTTCAAACACCTAAGCCTGCTGATCTTCAAAACCCCTTGGTGGGGCATGCTGTTGGGCGGCGTGCTGACCTTGTTGACCCTGGTGCTGTTTGCGCTGCCGTTTCAGGCCTTTCGCCTGTCCGCGACGGCCGGCACGCCGCAGGAGAAACAGGCGATCCAGTTCGAGATCAACCGGGCGTTCAAGGACAGCGGATTGAGCGTGGCCGAAGGCGTCGTAGCGGCCATGAAGGACCGGGCCCAGGACCCCGACCGCCGACGTGAACTCGAACGCGCCCTGGCCGAGATCGAGCGCGCCCGGCATGAGGTGGGGTCGGCGCAGGATGATGCCGCTCAGGCCGTGCCCGAGGCCGCCCAGGAGGCGCTGGACGCAGCCCATGATGCCGCGCAAAGCGCGCTGGAAGTCACCCAGGAAGCGCGCCAGACGATTGAAGAATCCAGGGATGAGGCGCTGCAGCGCTTGCGCTCCAAGAACCTGGACGTGAGCGCCACGGAAAAATCGTTCGCCGATCTGCTGGCGTCGGCCAAGGAAAAGGAAGCGGCGGCGCAAGCGGCGCTGGACGCCATTGCCCTGTCGCAGCAGCGAGCGCGCGACGCGGCGCCTGCGAGCCAGCCGCCGTCGATCAACATCGCGATCCCCTCGGGTGCGGTCGAGACCACGGCCATCAAGATCGACGTGCCGGTCTTGCCGCAGCCGCCCGCTGCGCCGCTGCCGCCGCAACTGCGCGACAGCATTCGCGCCACGGTGGTCAACGGCATGTGGCGAGTGGGTGTGGGCTCGGCGCTGATTCTGGTCTTCATTCCGCTGTTCGTGATGCTGTTGATCGCCAAGTTCTTCATCGACCGCTCGCACCGTGCGCTGGCGTTTGCCGAGGAAAAGCAAGAGGAGGCGCAGCTCAGCGACATGCGCCGGCAAATGACCGAGGCGCGGCTGCAAACGTTGCAGGCGCAGGTGGAGCCGCACTTCCTGTACAACACGCTGGCCAACGTGCAGGCGCTGACGGAAGTGGATCCGCCCGCCGCCCACAAGCTGGTCGGTCACTTGATCGAATACCTGCGCGCGGCCCTGCCCAAGATGCGCGAAAGCCGTTCCACCGTGGGCCAGGAAATCGAGCGCGCACGCGCCTACCTGAATATCCTGAAGATGCGCATGGGCGAGCGGCTGGCCTTTGACATCCAGGTTCCCGAGGACCTGCTCAGCCTGCCGTTTCCACCCATGATGTTGCCCACGCTGGTGGAAAACGCCATCAAGCACGGTCTGGAGCCGCGCCGCGAAGGCGGACGCATCGAACTGCTGGTCAAGCGTGAATCGCGTGACGGCCAGGACCGTCTGCTGCTGCAAGTCAGCGACACCGGCGCGGGCCTGTCCGAGCAGGAGGTCCAGTCGGGCGGCGGCGTGGGCTTGAGCAACCTGCGCGAACGCCTGCGTGCGCTGTACGGCGCGCGCGCGCGCTTCAGCCTCGAAGCCAATGAACCCAGCGGCGCGGTCGCCACGCTGGACCTGCCGTTGCAGGCCAGCGCCAGCAGCACCGACAGCGTGCCAGGCAACGCAGGCGTGGCCCCGGTCATGGAGCCGCTGCGCAGCGGCTGGCGCCGGGTCTTGAGCGCCACGCGCAAGACCCATGGCATGTGGGCCACGGTGGTGTCGCGCACCTTCATCATTTTGATGCTGCTGCTGGTGGTGGGATTCTTCCTGGGTCTGGTGGGGCTGTTCACGGGCTGGTTGCCGGTGCAGATCAATCAGTTCCAGCTCGACGGAATCGAAGGCATGGCCGTGGGTTCAGTGGGCCTGCTGGTCGCCTTTGGCGCGCTCGCCCTGGTGGTGGGGCTGCTGGTGCTGCTGCTGTACAGCATGGGATTCCTGTTTGCGGGCCTGCTGCTGTTCATTCCGGCGGCGATTCTGATTTCACTGTTTCCGGTGCTTTCGCCTTTCATCGTGATCGGCTTGGTGATCTACTGGATTCTTTGGAAAAGGCGCAAGAATTCCCTGCTTGCCCGCCGCACCGACAGGACCTGAACCATGACACTGCGCGCCATCATTGCCGAAGACGAGCCGATACTGCGCTCGCAACTCAAGTCCAAGCTGAACAAGCTCTGGCCGGAACTGCAGATCGTGGCCGATGTGGGCGACGGCGAGGCCGCGCTTGAGGCCATCGCCGCGCACCGTCCGGAGCTGGCGTTTCTGGACATCCGCATGCCCGAGATGACGGGTGTGGACGTGGCGCGCAGCATTGCCGCCAACCCTGATCTGAAGTGCCACGTGGTGTTCGTCACGGCCTTCGATCAGTACGCGGTGGAGGCCTTTCAAACCGGTGCCGCAGACTACCTGCTCAAGCCCTACAGCGACGAGCGGCTGACGCTGACGGTGCAGCGCCTGCAGCAGCGGCTGGGCCAGCAAGCCGCGCCGGCGCAGGACCTGCGCGCGCTGGTGGCGCAGATCAGCGCGCAGCTCAAGCCCGAGGCCGAGCCGCTGCGCTGGATCAAGGCCAGCGTGGGCAACCATCTGCGGCTGATACCGATCGACGAAGTGCTGTTCTTTCAGTCCGATGAAAAGTACACGCTGGTTGCGACCAAGGATCTCGACGCGCTAATTCGCACGCCCATCAAGGAACTCATCGAGGGCGTGGACACGGAGCGCTTTTGGCAGATTCACCGCTCCACCATCGTCAACGCCAGCGCCATCGAGCTCGTCACGCGCGACGAGCGCGGTCAGGCCTCGGTGCGCGTCAAGGGACGCAAGGAAAACTTGGCCGTGAGCCGACCTTTTTCACATCTGTTCAAACAGATGTGAAGGCGCCGTCCGAGCTGCCCGTGGCGTCGGCCCTTTGGCGGGAAATCCTGAGCTGACGCGATCAGCCCAATCTATGGCTATGATCGCGGCTGCACAAAATCATAGCGCCTGGCGCGTCACATAGACATGCTTCTGACACAAGACAGCGCGCCGCAGGCGAGCGGCGGCAGTGCCGATGAGCCCATGCCCCCGCCTGCGCCGGAGCAGTTGCTGGCATCGGATGCCCCTCCCCAGGCCGAAGTCATTGACGCCGCAGAGCAAAGGCTGCGCTTCACGGGCTCTGGCGCCGAATACTTTCGCATCTGGGCCGTGAACCTGACGCTGACCGTGCTCACCCTGGGCCTGTACAGCGCCTGGGCCAAGGTGCGGCGCTTGCAGTATTTCTATCAGCACACGGAACTTGACGGTTCCGCGTTTGACTATACGGCCAATCCCATTGCCATCCTGTTCGGACGAGTTATCGCCTTGGGTTTGCTGGTCACCTACTACCTGGCATTTGGCTACGCCGCGTGGGCGGGCCTGGCATCGACGCTGTTGCTCGCTGCGGTGTTGCCGGTCTTGTTGAGGCAATCCTTCCGATTCAAGGCGCGCAATACGCGGTTTCTCGGACTGAACTTCGGCTTTGACGGGAATCTGTCTGACGCCTACAAGGTCTATCTACCGATCATGACGGTATTGCTTTTTCCGCCTGTGCTTGGGGCTTATTGGTTGGGGGTCACTGCGGAAGTATGGGTGTTTCTGCTGTCCTTGCTGGCGCTGCTGTTTCTGCCAATTCTTCAGGCGGTGTTTCGGCGCTACATCCAAAGCAATTTGCGCTTTGGATGCACCGGCTTTGTGTTTGCTGCCAAGACCAAAGATTTTCTGAAGGTCTGGCTATGGAGTCTGGTACTGATCCTCGCCGCCGTTGCGATTGCGGCTCTGGTCGCTCTCGTCGTCTTTGTTCTAGTCGGTGCCATCTATTTTCGTGGCAAATTGCCTTTTGAGTCAGTGGAGCTTAAGTTGATCTTCGGCGGTTCCGCAATGGCGGGCGCTGGGCTGAGCTACCTGTTGCTGAGCAGCTATTTCACAGCACGATTTCAGAACTTGGTGTGGAACAAGACCTCGGTAGGACCGCTTCACTTGCAATGCGAAGTTCCGGTCTTGGGCTTGCTGCGTGTCCAGTGCACCAACACCTTGTGGATCGTGCTCACGCTGGGCTTGTATCGGCCCTTCGCTGCAGTGCGCTTGGCACGCTATCGGTTGGCGTTTGTGCGTGTCAGCGGCTGGCGTCATTTGGATGAGTTTTCGGCGGGGGAAGTCCAGTCGCGACGGGGTGCGACCGGGGAAGGTGCTGCTGAGTTGTTTGAAATGGATGTGGGGCTATGACTGAGATCAAAGCAACCGTGGCAACGGTGTTGCCCAGCTTTGCAGGCTGGTTTTATGACGGCAAGACTTCAAAGCGAGACGCGGTGGCGCTGACGGCGTCCAGCTCTGGCATCGTGGTGCAGGGCCCGCATTGGCAGCGTTCGCTTGCGCTGTCAGAGGTCAAGCCGATTGACGCGCGCAACAGTGGGCCACTGTTCATGCAACTGCTTGATGGCAGCACTTTTGAGCTTGCATCGTCGGCGCTGTTGCAGGCCTGCTTGCGCGAGGCCGGGGTGGCGGTGAAAAAGGGTTCCGCCATCGCCGCGTTCTGGCACGCCGATTGGCGCCTGGCGGTCATGGCAACTGCTTTCCTGGCGAGTGTGATCGCGGCGTTTTATCTTTGGCTGCTTCCTGCGGCCGTGGGCTTTGTGGTGCCGTTCATTCCTGATTCGCTGCAACAGCGACTGGGGCAGGCTGCGATGCGCCAGATGGACGATGATGGGTCGATGCAGCCGTCAAGGCTACCAGAGGGGCAGCAGGCGGCCATCCAACAACGATTCGCCGAACTGGTGGGCGCGCTCGACAAGTCGGAGCAGAGCGGCTTTGAGTTGCATATTCGAAAATCCCCCCGCATCGGCCCCAATGCCTTCGCGTTGCCGGGCACGATGCTTGTTTTGACGGATGAATTGGTGACGCTGGTCGATGGCGACCTGGATACGATCTCGGGTGTGTTGGCGCATGAACTTGGACACGTGCACTACGTCCATGGTCTGCGCGGGCTGATTCAGGCCTCGGCTTTGTTCATACTGGGGTCGGCTGTGATTGGCGACTACTCGTCCATTCTTGCCGTGATTCCCGCGACCCTCGGGGGGTTGCGCTACAGCCGCAGTTTTGAACTGGAGGCGGACGTGTATGCGCACGAGCTGCTGTGCAAGCAAGGGTTGGATCCCGCAAAAACCGCGAAGTTTTTCGACAAGTTATCGACCATCAAGGGCAACGTCGAAGGCTACATACCGGGCTACTTGCTCACTCATCCGGCCTCTTCCGGCCGCGCTCAGTTTTTCCGTAAAGCCTGTTGACACTTGCGCAACGATCAACTTGAAACTGGACGCGCCTTGTAGAACGTCATCGGCACCGTGGCGCTTTGTGCCACGGCTGCCGCCTGCTTCAGCACTGAGGCCTTCATCTTCCCCACGACGTGCATCTCGCAGGGCTTGCAGTCAAAGCGCAGCGTGAGTTTCTCTTTGCCGTTGATGAGCGTCAGCGGCTCGGCCTTGACCGTGCCTTGCACGCCGGTCACGCCCTTGGCCTGTTTCGGGCACAGGCTGAGCGAAAAGCGCACGCAGTGCTTGGTGATCATCAGACTCACCTCACCGGTCTCCTCTTGGCTCTCGTAGGCCGCCGCGATCAGCTTCACGCCATGGCGGGCGTAGAAGTCGCGCGCCTTGTGGTTGAAGACGTTGGCCAGATAGCTCAGCGTGTCTTCGGGATACGCCGCAGGCGGCGTCACGGGTGTGGCGCGCAACGGGCGCCTATAGGCCAGGGCGCGCGATTGTTGCAGGCGCTGCACGGCGTCGCGGCGCAGCGTGTTCAGCGTCGAGGCCGGAACGAACCAGGGCTGTGCCAGCTTCAGGCTGAGATGCGTGTCGGTGTCCGGCAGCGCGAACTCGGTGTTGCCCAGGCGTGACAACTGGCTGCGCAGTTGGGCACTGGCAACTGCTGCGTCATTGGCTGCCTCCTTCGGGGTCTGGATTTGCGCGCTGGCACTGCAGCCGTCTTCGTCGGTCAGCGTCAGCGCCAGGCCGTCCGCGGTTTCGCTTAAACGCGCCCAAACGTCGATGTGCCGTTCGCTGGAGGGCTTGTCCAGCGTGCGCACCCAGTCCATGTCGCGATTGCGGTTGACTTCGGTGCCGGCGCGCAGGTCCTTGAAGCCCGCCATGGCGTCCTTCGGAACCACGCGCCAGACGGCCTTCTTGCCGACGCGCTGCGCGGTGTTGATGGCCAGGCCGACCAGCTCTTTTTGCAGGTCGTAGTAGCACAGGCCGTCGCCGTTGTGCAGCTCGGTGGCTGGCGACGTGGTCTCCAGCTCGACCCAGTCGGCGCCCACGCGCGTGACGAAGCCGATCGCCTGGCCCGGATTCTTTGGCGTGTCGAAGGCGCCGATGTCCGCCTGTCGCCCCTGCACAAAGTAGTCGGTGAACTCGCGGTTGAAGTTCTGCTTCGGGTCCGGCGTGAAGTTGAAGTTCGTGTGGCCGCTGGAGGCGCGCGCCAGTTCGGGGCGCTGCTCCAGCAGCTCATCGAGCAACAGACGGTAATGCGCCGTGATGTTCTTCACGTAGGCCAGGTCCTTGTAGCGCCCTTCGATCTTGAAGCTGCGTATGCCCGCGTCCACCAGCGCGGCGATATTCGCGCTCTGGTTGTTGTCCTTCATCGACAGCACGTGCTTGTCGTGCGCCACAAAGCGGCCCTGGCTGTCGGTCACCTGGTACGGCAGCCGGCAGGCCTGCGAGCATTCGCCCCGATTCGCGCTGCGCCCGGTGTGGGCATGGCTGATGTAGCACTGGCCGCTGTAGGCCACGCACAGCGCGCCGTGCACGAAGAACTCCAGCGTGCACTCGGTGTGCTGGCGGATCGCGCTGATTTGCCCCAGCGTGAGCTCGCGCGCCAGCACGATCTGCGACAGTCCCACGTACTGCAAAAAACGCGCCTTTTCGGGCGTGCGGATGTCGGTCTGGGTGCTGGCGTGCAGCTGCATCGGCGGCAGCTCCAGCTCCAGCAGGCCCATGTCCTGGATGATGAGCGCGTCCACGCCGGCGTCGTAGAGTTGCCAGACCAGCTTGCGCGCGGGCTCCAACTCGTCGTCGCGCAAGATGGTGTTGAGCGTGACGAAGATGCGGCTGTGAAAGCGGTGCGCGTGCTGCACCAGACGGGCAATCTCGCGCACCGAGTTGTCGGCGCTGGAGCGCGCGCCGAAGGACGGGCCGCCGATGTACACGGCGTCGGCACCGTGGTTGACTGCGGCGATGCCGATATCGGCGTCGCGCGCCGGCGCCAGGAGTTCAAGCTGATGCGACAACATCGAGGCCGGTTCCTTTCAGAGTGTCGGCGCCGCCGGGCAAGCCTGCAGCGGCTCCAGCACGGCCCAGTAAACCACGGGCGCGTACTTGCTGTCCGGCTCTACCGTCACCTGCATCGACCCTTTCAGGCTCGCCTGCTGGGGCAGCTCCTCGGCCGAGTGCGCCACATAGAGGGCGCCGCGCTGCTGCACGTCGGCCGGGTCAATCCAGGGACTGGCCAGCGGGTCGCCACCTTCAAATACCTTGGGATGCTGGCCGGAAAATATCGCAATGGTCCCGGCTTCAAAGGGCGGGCCCACGATGTAGGGCAGGGCGCAGGGCGATACCCGGCGCCAGTCCGCCATGGCCTGCTCGGTCAGCGCGCGCGCGGGATAGTGCTTGTCGCCGTGGCCCGACCAGCCATTCTTGTGCACGTCGTAGGCGTTTTGCAGCACGGTCCCGAGCAGCAACAGGTGCAGCAGCCCGGCCATGAGCATGAGTTGCCGCGGCGTGACCAAACTGCGCCGGCTGACCACGATGGCCAGCCCCAGGCTGACGAACTGCAGCGTCACCAATCCCCAGTGGTTCTGCAGCTTGACTCCGGCCATGCCCAGGATCAGCACGAAGGCGATGGGCGCCAGTGCAAGGTAGCGAATCCAGGCGCGGCGCGGCTTGGATGTGCGCCGGTGGGCGCGCTCCAGCGCACCCACCGGCACCGGCCGGGGGATGAAGATGACGCACAGCAAGGCCGCTGCCAGAGCGGGCCAGAACAGCCGCATCTGTTGCAGGCTGAAGCCCAGCACCGGCGCCTGTGTCGCCAGCGCCAGCGCCTTGGGCATCTGTTTGCTGGCGTATTGCAGCGGCAGGAACTGGTGATTCACGAGCCAGAGCAGATGCGGCGAAAAAATCAGCAAGGCCGCCAGCGTGGCCAGCAGCAGGCCCTTGCGATGAAAGCGCTCGGACAGATAGCCCATGTGGATCAGCGCCAACAGCAACACCAGGATCAGCAGTCCGGCCTGGTATTTGGCGAGCATGGCCAGGCCCCCGAATACGCCTGCGGCGAGCCAGTAGCGCATTGAACGGCTCTGCGCTGCGCTCACCACGGACCAGGCCAAGAGCGCGCACAGCAGCAGCAGCACGGTGTTGTGGTTGTACAGGATCACGCGCCAGGTCAGCGTCAGATGCAGGCCCCATAGCAGCAGCGCCAATTGCGCCACTCGATCCGACGCCAGCCGCCGCGCCAGGGCATAGGTCGCCGCCGCAGTTCCCAGCAGGAAGATGGCAGCCAGCGCGTCGGTCAGCCACCACAGCGGACCCAGCAGTTGCATCACCGCGATCAGTATCCAGGTGGGCAGGGGCGGATGCTTGTAGTAGCCCCACTCGAAGCTGTGGGCCCAGATGCTTTGCTCGATGTTGTCGCCCATCAGCGCGTCCTGGGTCAGCAGCGCGACGACCAACCAGACGCCGATGGCGGTGGTTGCGAACACCATTCCCGGGTGCTGCGCAAGCCACTCGCGCACGCGGCGCCAAAGGGGATTCAAAGCAACTGTGGCCGCAGGCAGGGGCAGCGCGCCGGCGCTGCTCGCAGCGGCGGCTGCGGCCGGCTGGGGACGAGGAAGGGTCATGATCGGGTCAGGGCGCGGGGGAAATTTCAGCCCTGCGCCACGGGCCGAGCCGCGTCGCTGCACCACTCGCTCCAGCTGCCGGCGTACAGCGCCGTGGGCCCGAGTCCGGCCAGTTCCATGGCCAGCAGATTGGGGATGGCGCTGACGCCGCTGCCACAGTGGTGCACAACGGTCGCCGGATCGCGCCCGGCCAGCAGTTGCTCGAACTCGGCGCGCAGTACGGCGGCGGGTTTGAACTTTCCGTCAGCACCGATGTTCAGTCCAAAGGGGCGATTGAGAGCGCCCGGGATATGGCCCGCGACCGGGTCCAGCGGCTCGACCTCGCCCCGAAAACGCGGTGCACCGCGCGCGTCGATCAGCGTCTGTGTCGGGCGGCCCAATTGTTGTGCCACGGCGGCGCTGCTGGCCAGCGTGCGCCGTGCCGGCTGGAGCGAAAAGTGGGACGGCGCGGCAGCAGGCTCCACGCCCGAAGCCAGCGCGCCGCCGGCCGCCTGCCAGGCTTGCAAGCCGCCGTCGAGCACGGCCACGGCGTCGTGCCCGGCCCATTGGAGCATCCACCACAGGCGGCCGCAGTAGTTGGCACCCTGGCGGTCATAGACCACGGCCTGCATGTCGTTGCTCAAACCCACGCTGCTGAGCCACTGCGCAAATTTTTCGCGTGACGGCAAAGGGTGGCGTCCGCCCGAGGCCGCCGTGGCGTCGCCCTTGGCGCTCAGCGCCTGGTCCAGGTGGGCATAGACCGCGCCCGGGATGTGGGCCTCGAGGTACTGCTGCTCGCCGGCCGCCGGATTCATCAACTCAAAGCTGGCGTCGAAAATGCGCAGCGGTCGGCCGCTTTGCAGCAGCGCGCGCAAGGGGTCGGTGCCGATGAGGGTGTTGAAAGTGTTCATGAGGCGGCTCGGTGAAGGTCAAGGTGCAATTCAATGTTCGTCGGCGGGCGCGTTGGGCAGGGCGCGCGAACGCAGCGCCGTGGCCGCCAGGCCGCTGGCCACGACCAGTGCCATGCCGAGCCAGCCCGCCGCCGGGATCTCGTCGCCAAACAGCAGCAGGCTGTAGATCGTGGCAAAGACGATGCCCGAATACTGCAAGTTGGCCACGACCAGGGTGGCGCCCTGGCTGTAGGCGCGGGTCATGCACCATTGCCCCAAAGACGCCAGCAGTCCGATCGGGATCAGCCAGGCCGCAGCCTGCCAGCTCACCTGATCCCAGGGCGAAAAACCGGTGAACAGCAGGCCAAGCCCGCCGGCAATGGCCGAGGCCAGGGAAAAGTAGAACACCGTGCGGTCCTCGGTTTCACCCACGCGCCCCAGCGCCGTGACCTGCAGATAGGCCAGCGCCGTGGCGACGCCCGAAAGCAGGCCGATGAGCCCGGCAAACAACTGGTTCTGGTCGATGCTGGGGCGCAGCATCAGCACCACGCCGGCAAAGCCGCACAGCACCGTGGCCAGCAGCGGCCCCTGGCGCTGGACCTGGCGACCCTGGCCGTAGAGCATCGCGCCGCCGACGACGAAGGCGGCGATCCAGACGCCGCTCATGTAGTTCAGCGTCATGGCCGTGGCCAGCGGCAGATGGGCGATGGCATAGAACCAGGCGCCCAGTGCAATCACGCCCACCAGGGCGCGCCAGGCGTGCATCAGCGCCACGGAGGTGCGCAGGCTGCCGCCGCGCGAGCGCACCACGATCGCCATGAACACCACGCTGACCAGACCCCGGTAAAAGATCAATTCGACCGTGTTGAAGCTCGTCGAGGCGATCTTGATGCCCACAGCCATGGTGGCAAAGAAAAACGCCGCCATGACCATCCAGAGCGCCTGCATGGGCAATTCAGCCGCAGGCCGCAGCTGCGGCCAAGGCGTGCGCGACGAACCGGTTCACGCCGGATCCATGGTGGCGCGGTACCACTCGTGAAACTGCTGCATGCCGTCTTCCATCGGGCTTTGATAAGGCCCGACCTCGTTGTCGCCGCGCGCCAGCAAGGCCTTGCGCCCGGCGTCCATGCGCTCGCCGATCTCGTCGTCCTCGATGCAGGTTTCCATGTAGGCGGCCTGCTGGGCCTCGACGAATTCGCGCTCGAAGGCGACGATTTCTTCGGGATAGTAGAACTCCACCCGGTTCAGCGTTCGGTCCGGGCTGATGGGGTGCAGCGTCGAGACCGTGAGCACGTGCGGATACCACTCCACCATGATGTGCGGGTAGTAGGTGAGCCAGATCGCGCCGCGCTCGGGCGGCTGGCCATGGCGGTATTTCAGCAGCGCGTCATGCCAGCGCTGGTACACGGGCGAGCCCGGTCGCGCGAAATCCTTGGACACGCCCACGGTCTGCACCGAATAGTTTTCCTTGAACTCCCAGCGCAGGTCGTCGCAGGTGACGAAATGGCCCAGGCCGGGGTGGAACGGCCCGACGTGGTAGTCCTCCAGATAGACCTCGATGAAGGTCTTCCAGTTGTACTTGCACTCGTGCAACTCGACCCGGTCCAGCGCGAAGCCGGAAAAGTCGAGCTCGGCGCGCGCTCCCATGCCGGCCAGATCGGCCGCGATGTCGCGCCCGTTGTCCTCAAACAGCAGGCCGTTCCAATGGCGCAGCGCGTAGTTGTTCAGGTTCAGGCAGGGGTCGTGGCTGAAGTGCGGCGCGCCCAGCAACTGGCCGTCACTCTGGTAGGTCCAGCGGTGCAGCGGACACACGATGTTGCCGCCGGCGCTGCCCGGTTGCGTGGTTTGCAGCGAGCCGCGCCCCTTGAGCATGATCGCCTGGCGATGGCGGCACACGTTGGAGACCAGCTCCACGCCTTTGTCGGTGCGCACCAGGGCCCGGCCTTCGTCCTCCTGGGGCAGGGCGTAGTAGTCGCCCAGGTTGGGCACGGCGAGTTCGTGCCCAATGTAGCGAGGACCGTGCGCAAACACGCGTTGCAACTCACGCTGGAACAGCGCTTCGTCAAAGTAGCTTGAAACTGGTAGTTGGCTTGAGGCCTGCTGCAGTTGAAGACTTAAATCAGACATGCTTGTCTTGACCTAGAGACTCCCCCTATGAAGGGGCAGGTAGGCGCCGTGGCGCGGGAAGATGAAGCCGGTCGGGCCCGGCAAAACGAAGCCGGCTCGTGCCGGCGGGGCCGTGGATTGTACCCGCTGGGGCCAAGATTTCGCCGCAACCGTGGCCAGGGTGTTGAATCACCGTGAGCACCAAGCGGGCTTTGCGCTGCCCGCACGCGGTACACGCCTAAAATCACTGATTTACCCGGAATCGAGTTCATGGTCAAGGCGTCAACCCCCACTGCCGAGCGTGCGAGCATCGCCGCCACCCCCGTGAGCTACGAGGCCGCGCTGCACGAACTGGAACAGCTCGTGTCCCAACTGGAGTCGGGCCAGATGCCGCTGGAGCAGTTGCTCAGCGGCTACCAGCGCGGCGCCCAATTGCTGGGCTATTGCCGCGACAAGCTGGGCGCCGTGGAAGAGCAGATCAAGGTGCTGGACGAGTCCGGCCTGAAACCCTGGACACAAGACTGATGGTGTCCGCCGATTTCGATCTGGACGCCTGGAGCGGCGCCCACCTGCTGCAGGTGGAGCAGGCGCTGCAGCGCTGGATCGACCCCGAGGCACCGGCCGGTCTGGGACAAGCCATGCGCTACGCCGTGCTCGACGGCGGCAAGCGGCTGCGTCCGCTGCTGGTGCTGGCGGCAAGCCAGGCCGCTGGCGGCAATCCACAGGCTGCGCTGCGCGCCGCCTGCGCGGTCGAACTGATCCACGCCTATTCCCTGGTGCACGACGACATGCCGTGCATGGACAACGACGTGCTGCGCCGGGGCAAGCCCACGGTCCATGTGCAGTTCGGCCAAGCCCAGGCGCTGCTCGCGGGCGACGCACTGCAGGCGCTGGCGTTTGAACTGCTTGCGCCGGCTGACGCCAGCGTGAGCGGCGACGTCAGCGCGCGCCTGTGCCGCTTGCTGGCGCGCGCTGCCGGCTACCAGGGCATGGCCGGCGGCCAGGCCATTGATCTGGCCAGCGTGGGCTGCGCGCTCACGCAGGACCAGTTGCAAACCATGCACCGCCTCAAGACCGGCGCGCTGCTGCAGGCCAGCGTCCTGCTGGGCGCGGCGTGCGCCGCTTCGGCGCCGCAGCAAGCGGTGACGACGGCGCTGGCGGACTACGGCGCCGCCCTAGGGCTGGCGTTCCAGGTGGTGGACGATATGCTGGACGTCACCGCCGACTCGGTCACGCTGGGCAAGACCGCCGGCAAGGACGCCGCCCAAGACAAACCGACCTACGTGTCGCTGCTCGGCCTGGAACCCGCACGGCAGTACGCTCAAGCACTTCTGGACCAGGCGCTGCGCGCACTGGAGCGCAGCGGCTTGCCCGATACCCGATCCCTCAAGGCCCTGGCCAACAGGGTCGTGAACCGCGAAAAATAACCATGCACTCACTGCTTGAAACCATCAACAACCCGGCCGCGCTGCGCCAACTGCCGCGGCCCCAACTCAAGACGCTGGCGGACGAACTGCGCAGCTTCTTGCTGGAAAGCGTGGCCCGCACCGGTGGCCATCTGAGCTCGAATCTGGGCACGGTGGAACTCACGATCGCGCTGCATGCGGTGTTCAACACGCCCTACGACCGGCTGATCTGGGACGTGGGCCATCAGACCTATCCGCACAAGATCCTCACCGGTCGCCGCGACCGCATGGCAACGCTGCGCCAGCAAGGCGGCTTGAGCGGCTTCCCGCAGCGCGGCGAGAGCGAATACGACGCCTTTGGCACGGCGCATTCGAGCACCTCGATTTCGGCCGCCTTGGGCATGGCGCTGGCCGCGCACATCAAGGGCGAAAACCGCCACGCCGTGGCCATCATCGGCGACGGCGCCATGACGGCGGGCCAGGCCTTCGAGGCGCTGAACAACGCCGGCGTGGCCGACTGCCAACTGCTGGTGATCTTGAACGACAACGACATGAGCATCAGCCCGCCGGTGGGTGCGCTCAATCGCTACCTGGCGCAGCTCATGAGCGGGCAGTTCTACGCGGCGGCCAAGAACGTCGGCAAGCAGGTGCTCAAGGGCGCGCCGCCGCTGTTCGAGCTGGCCAAGCGGCTCGAGCAGCAGGCCAAGGGGCTGGTGGTTCCGGCCACGCTGTTCGAAAAATTCGGCTTTAACTACATCGGTCCGATCGACGGTCACGACCTGGATTCGCTTATCCCCACGCTGGAAAACATCAAGCAGCTGATGGCGCACCGCGCCGGGCCGCAGTTCCTGCACGTGGTGACGAAGAAGGGCCAGGGCTACCACCTGGCCGAGGCCGATCCCGTGGCCTACCACGGACCCGGAAAATTCGATCCGGCCGTGGGCCTCAAGGCCAGCGCGGCGCCCGCCAAGACCAGCTTCACGCAGGTGTTTGGCCAGTGGTTGTGCGACATGGCAGAGAAGGACACACGCCTGATCGGCATCACGCCCGCGATGCGCGAAGGCTCGGGCATGGTGGAGTTCGAGCGGCGCTTTCCGGGCCGCTATTTCGATGTTGGCATCGCCGAGCAGCATGCCGTCACCTTCGCCGCCGGTCTGGCCTGCGAGGGCCTCAAGCCGGTGGTGGCGATCTACTCGACTTTTCTGCAGCGCGCCTACGATCAACTGATCCACGACGTGGCGATACAGAACCTGCCGGTGGTGTTTGCGCTGGACCGCGCCGGTCTGGTCGGGGCCGATGGTGCCACGCACGCCGGGGCTTACGACATCGCCTATCTGCGCTGTGTTCCGAACGTGAGCGTGGCCTGCCCTGCGGACGAGAACGAGTGCCGCCAACTGCTGAGCACGGCGTTTGCACAGGCGCATCCGGTGGCCGTGCGCTATCCGCGTGGCGCCGGCGCGGGCGTGCCGGTGCAGCCCGGTCTGGAGACCCTCGCTTTTGGCAAGGGGGAGCTTCGGCGCGAAGGCAAGGGCGTGGCGATCCTGGCCTTCGGCTCCTTGTTGTACCCGGCCCTGGCCGCCGCAGAAGAGCTCAACGCCACGGTCGTCAACATGCGCTGGGCCAAGCCGCTGGACACGGCCTTGCTGCTGGAGGTGGCACAGCGGCACGAGGCGCTGGTGACGCTGGAAGACGGCTGCGTCATGGGAGGCGCGGGCAGCGCCGTGGCCGAAGCCTTGCACCAGGCCGACGTGTCGCTGCCGCTGCTGCAACTGGGATTCCCCGACATCTTCATCGAACATGGTGACCCGGTGCAGTTGCTGGCCCAGCAGGGGCTGGACGCGGCCGGCATCGTCGCGTCGGTGCGCCAGCGTTTTCCTCAACTTTGATCTGGCACAAGCGATTGATTCAACGAGGGTTAACCCGCAGCGAATGCCACGGCCGCGATTCCTACAATCGGCTTTGACATTTGTCATCCCTGCGCCTGCGAAAACCAGGCGTGCCTCTCTCATCTAGAACACGGAGTGAATCTCATGGATCGTCGTTCCCTCATTAAAAATGCCGGCATCGCCAGCGTGCTCGCTGCCGGCATGGCACCCGCTGTGCATGCGCAAACCGCGGGCATCCGTTGGCGTCTGGCGTCGAGCTTTCCCAAGTCGCTCGACACCATCTATGGTGGCGCCGAGGTCTTCGCCAAGGCGGTCAAGGCCATGTCGGGCGGCAAGTTCGAAATTTCAGTGCACGCCGGTGGCGAACTGATCCCACCGTTTGGCGTGGTCGATGGCGTGCAAAACGGCACCGTCGAAATGGCGCACACCGTGCCCTACTACTTCTATGGCAAGAACCCGGCCTTCGCGCTCGGTTCGGCGATTCCCTTTGGCCTGAATGCGCGCCAGATGAACGCCTGGATGATGCACGGCAATGGCCGCAAGCTGATGAACGAGCTCTACGCCAAGTACAACATGATCAGCTTTGCTGGCGGCAATACCGGCACCCAGATGGGCGGTTGGTTCCGCAAGGAAATCAAGTCCATCGCCGATTTCAAGGGCATGAAGATGCGCCTGGGCGGCGGTCTGGTGGGCGAGGTCATGCAAAAGCTCGGCGCTGTGCCGCAGAGCATCCCCGGCGGCGAAATCTACCAGGCGCTGGAAAAGGGCACGATCGACTCGGCCGAATGGGTCGGTCCGTATGACGACCAGAAGCTGGGCTTCAACAAGGTCGCTCCCTTCTACTACTACCCCGGCTGGTGGGAGGGCGGCCCGGAAGTGGACTTCTTCATCAACCAAAAGGCCTTTGACGCGCTGTCGCCTGAGAACAAGGCCATCGTCGAGAACGCCGCCGCGATGGCGAACTCGGACATGCTGGCCAAGTACGACGCGCTCAACCCGACTGCGCTGAAGCAGTTGGTGGCCGCCAAGACCAAGGTGCTGCCGTTCTCGCAAGCGGTGCTCGACGCCTCGTTCAAGGCCTCGATGGAAGTGTTTGCCGAGAATGACGCCAAGAGCCCGGAGTGGAAGAAGATCTACGCCGACCTGCGCGCCTTCCAGCGCGACCAGGTGCTGTGGTTCCGCTACGCCGAGAGCGGTTTCGACAGCTTCATGGCCAAGCAAAAGCTGTAGGCCAAGTTCGTTCCGCCCGGCGCCTGGCGTCGGTCAAGGAAAAAGGGCGACCCCTGCGGGTGCGCCCTTTTTTTTGGCCGGGCCTGAACCGCAGCGCCCGCTCGAAAGCGCACGACGATGGCGCGGCAACGCGGCTTTGTTGTCGGCGGTGGGAAAGTCAACGTCAGGTCCGGAGAAAATCGTAGAGCCGCTTGGCAGCGCAAGCCGTCTTCAAAAAACTCATCCTGGGAATGGTTGCTGCTCTATTGCGGTCGTTGCCGATCTCTGTGGGACTTCTCTGAAGCAGTCATAGAGTTTGATGCAAGATTACCGAGCAATTTCAGTTTCATCGCAGATTGCTGGATTTCGCTAAGACGGCTCCCGACCCACAGGAGTCGTTGGGTATCCGCGCTGCAAAGCTGTCCTTCGCCGGTTCAATTTCCGCAATGCAGTCGCGCACTATAAAAATGAAGAATTTGGGTAGCGTCGTTCAGATAGCGGCGGGCCATCACGAGAACGACGATCTGGCGGATGGAACCATCCGGGCGGAGCATTACGCACCTGATCTTGTGCGAACGCAGTTGGTCACAAACTTGGATTTCTTATTTGACTCTGAAAGTGCACTATTGACGACACCGTTCAGCGAAAAGAACAGTGGCGCACGATGGGCGGTGGGCCACACGGCACAGGTAGCAGTCATCTTGGCTGACGGCTCTGTGCCGGCAAAGGACCGACCCCCATCGCAACTCCGAAACAGGCTTCCACGCGCATCGAACAGAACCAATTGTTGAGTGGGACTGCAAATAGCTCCCATGACGCCCGGAGCGTCACCAACGTCTGCGTGTCGCCACACAACTCCTCCATCTTCGCTAGTGAGGACTGTCCCATGCAGGCCAATGGCAACGAGCAGATCGCCACAGACAGTGCCGCCGAACAGCGAGCGCTGAACGGGACTTGCAATTTTTCGCCACTGTCCGCCTGGAGCAGACCTGAATATCGATCCGAACTCGCCAATGATCAGGGTCTCCCCAGCTCGCCCATGCAACAACTGGTACAGATGAGGGGCGCCCGAGCCGTCATGCGCCACATCCACTGTGACCCAGTTCGCACCACCGTCATTTGTTTTAAGACACAGACCAAAGGACCCAACTGCGAAACCGTCTGTAGGCGTGATGAACATCACGCTGAACAATCTTTCATCCGTGCCGAAGGTCTGTCGCTGAAGCCCCCAGTGCTTACCCCCATCTGCGGTGGAAACGATGACGCCGTCAGTCCCCACGGCCCAACCGTGTTTATCGTCGATAAATACGACTGCCGTGAAATCCGCTGAAACGGGTACAACTGCCTGGACGTAGGTGTTGGCGTCTTCGCTGTAGATGATCACGCCGCGCAGGCCCACAGCGACCACGCGTTTACCCGCAAGCGTTGCGGCGAGGATAGGCTGCCGGGTCGGATCGCGGTACATGAGCGCGGGGGCTGCAGTGGGCCAGGAATTCGCCGTAAGGTTAGACGCAAATCCCAACGCCGATCCTGACCAAGCCGCCGCGACGAGTGCCCCCAGGAACAATCTACGCCGGGCACCATCTGACTCTCGACAAGCGTCCGCAATTAGACGTTTTTGCGATGGGGCGGGAACACATTTGTTGATCATTCTTTACTTGCCCTTGGGTATTTCTGATGGCCGGGCACCAGCGCATTTCCCGGGATCGCGTGCGCGACGACAATCGCCTGGGTGCGCCGCTTCGGACCTGAGAGTCGATCCAATACGACGACCGTAGCCGGCAAGAAAACCAGAGCGGTGACCATATTTACCAAAAACATGACCGTCAACAGCAGTCCCATATCTGCCTGAAACTGCAGTGGGGAAAAGGCCCAGATCGCCACGCCGGCCGACAGCGTGAGGGCAGTGAAAGCGGTAGCGATGCCGGTTTCGGCAAGCGCGGCACGCACCACGAACTCTTGTGGCACCCCCCCGCGCTGATGACTGCGGATGGCGGAATAAATGTAGAACGCGTAGTCGACTCCGATCCCGGTTGCCAGCACCATCACTGGCAGCGTCGCCACCGTCAGTCCAATGCCTTGGGCCTCTAAAAACCAGTAGCCCAGACAGGTGGCAATGGTCAACGGTACGCAACAAGCCAGGACGGCGTCCCAGCGCCGGTAGGCCAGCAACACAAGCACAGCGATAGTGGCGTACACATAGGCGAGCATAGGTAGTTCGCTGTGTTCCAGAACCTCATTCACGGCCGTCTGCAGCCCGGCATTGCCACTTGCAAGACGCACCTTGATACCCTGTTGCGGATGCTGATCGGCATAGTGCTGCGCCTGCGCTGAAACCGCCTTCAAAGTTCCCGCCATTTGGTCCTTCAGGAAGACATTGATGCCTTGAACGGCACAGTCGCTCGAAGCCATGCCTTTGATCTGGTAGTTCAGACCAGCCACGAGAGACCCCAATGTCTGAGCGTCGCGCGGCACGATCGACTGTTTCGGCAGCCCTTCAGACATGGCAGCGTTGCCGATCCGAACAAGCTGTGCCAGCGAACCTACCGAAACAACCCCAGGCACTTCAGTCAGAAAGGATGCGAACCGGTCTACGTAAAGCATTGCGTCAGCTCGAAGGCAGGGCGTGCTGCCGTTAGTCTGCACTTCCACAACGACTGTGAACCAGTCCAGGCCGACGTCGAAGCGCGACGCGATGTCCAAAGCATCACGATTGAAGCGGGCACTGTCGCGCAGTTCCGGCACACCTGGCCTCACGTTACCCACCTGTCTGTCCACTGCATGGAGCGCTGCGACGACCAATACAGCAAAGCCCACCGCGACCGTCATCAATGCAAGGCGCGACGAGGCAAAAACGGCGATGCGACCCATCCATGCACCGCGCAGCTCTTGTCGGCGCGAAGTGGAACTGGCGTACTCCGCATCAAAGCGCAGATAGGATGCAGCGACCGGCAGCAAAACCAGATTGCTCACAACTTTGTACGCAACTCCAATGCATGCGGCAATCGCGAGTTCTCGCACGGCGGGTATGGCGATTAGCCCCAAGGTGGAGAAGCTCGCGAAGGCAGTCACTAAAGCGAGTGCGCCGGGGACCAACAACTCACGAAAGCTACGTCGTGCGGCGTCTTGCGCGGTGCCTCCCCGTGCCACACTGCGGGTGATGTGATTGATTTGCTGAACGCCGTGCGACACCCCAATGGCAAACACCAAGAATGGAACCAAAATCGCCATCGGATCCAGACCGAGACCCAACAGGCGAAGTGTGGCAAGCTGCCAAAGCATGGACGTCATCGAACACGCTACAGGCAAAACAGTCAGACGAACTGATCGGCAGTACCAATAGACCGCCAGCAACGTCAGAGTGATGGCCGCAGCGACAAAGAAGAACACATGCGAGGCGTGGTCTGAAATATCGCCCACAGCCTTGGCGAAACCGATCACCTGGATGTCGACCTGATCATCCTCCAGGGCATGCCTCACCGAAGCCTCAAGCTCACGGTTGAACGCCACATAGTCGAATTCCCGCTCTTGTGGGTCCGCGCGCTCACGCAGGTCAGCTACGATAAGGGCGCTCGTTTCGTCGCGCGAAACCAACTGTCCAATATATCCGCCTTGGCGGACACGCTTGCGGATCTCGTCCATGGCCGCCGAGTTCAAGGACTGGGGATGAATGTCGCCACCAGTTAACGGCAATGCCTTGAATCCGTCGGTGGTTATCTCGGTAAAGAAGACGTTGGGCGTCCAGATTGAAGTAACGCTGCCTCGGTCTATGCCGTTAAGAAAAGTCACCGCCTCAGTTGCTTGAAGAACCTTTCGCAACACGTCTGCGCGCCAGATCGTTCCAGTTCGCGCATGCACGGCGACCACCACCCGATTGGCGCCAAAAAATATGTCCTGATATTCCTTAAAGGTGGTGACGTAAGGGTGGTTGCTTGGCAGTTGTTTTTCGAACCCTGCGGTAATTTCGATGCGCGACGCAGGGATCATCGCTAACAACGCCAGCAATCCAGCGAGTAGAAGAATCGGCCCACGAAAGCGAAAGACAAACTTCTCAATTCGCGCAATTACGACGCCCGCCAAGCCGGGGATTGGTTGATGTAACTTGACCATGCGGTGCGTCGAACGCTAAAAACTCGAACTCAAGCTCAAGCCCACCCAGTCACGATCCCGCAAAGAATTACTCAAGCCACCACCAAAGTTGTGGCTTAAGTCCAAGCGAAACTTAGTGGCCGGGCGTGAGCGGAAGTCGATCGTGAACCCCAGCCCTATAGCTCCCGCTCCTTGAATAAACCCTGGCAGAGAACTGGCCGAGATGCCACTCAGGCCGTAGCTCAGCGTCGTGTCTTGCGCCAATGTCCATCCGGTGTTGATCCAGTTCGGATAGGTGAGACTGAGTTGCCCTACCATCCCTGAAGATGTGCGGGTAGGCATCCGATAGTCGTTGGTGACAGCAAACGGAACAGGTGCGCCTTCAAACAGGTTCGGGTAGTGGGCCACCGCCAACTCGACCAGCAACGATCCTTCGGCGGCACCCGTCGCGTGCAGCATGCCGCCGAGTTGACCAGAGGGTTGCAACAGATGCAGGGCACTCACATCGAACTGCCACTTTTTGCGGTCCACACTTCCGTTGCATTGAGTGCCCTGTGCCAAGAAATGGGTGGGATCCAGGTCACCGTTGCAGTAATACGGATTTGCCGGATTGATCACGACGCTGGGGTCAATGGGGACCGTCTCCCGTGTACGATAGCTGGCTTCCAGCCCAACCGACCAGTCTCCCGCCCGCATGTTGTAGCTTGTGCCCAGCACGGTGCGACCGGTAGCGTAGTCGGCGTACATGCCGCCGTACAACAAAGGGCTGGCCCCCAATCCGAAATCGACGGTCATGCCGATGTTCGGTAGCTTGTCGTGGTAGCGTAGAAAATAGACGGCCAGTTCATCGCCACTCAACTCATCCGTGTGGCGTAGAGCGACGCCCCATTGGCCGCTATTGGATGGCGTCTTGTCGGGCAACGCGGGGAATACGCTTCCTGTGCCGACCAGAGGGCCATACAAGGGGTTCGTCGCAGGAGACGACAACTCACCCGCGGTATAGGTGCGTTGGGTGGTTGCTCCGGTGACCGGATCGACTGCGGAGATTCTTGTACCAGGGTCGCCCGCACTGCCCGGCGGTGCGGGTGGCAGCCCATAGGCAGAGAGAATGCTGCTCGCCAGCGAGGTCGGCAGGAACACGCCTTGACCACCACGTCCAATCACATCCGAGGTGGAAAAAAAACTGCCAACGGGATCCAGCCGCGACGCGTTCCAACGCGTCTGAGCGTAAGCCTCGACCGCGAGCCCTTTGGCGAGCCGAAGGTTCATGGATACCATGGGTGCTGGGATTTGCACCTCCTTGAGTTGCGCGCCGGGCGAGTGCAGCTTGGTGACGTCGATCGCGTTGGTTGCGCCTACTCCACCGGGAATGAACAGCGATTCGCCCCAGTTAATGACCTGATTGCCCGCTCGGATGCGTCCTGCGAGGCCCGCAATCTCGAACTCCTTGCCAACATACGCATCGAGAAAGCGAAACTCACGCACGGACTGACGCTGTGCGTCATCGGACAGCGGCGTACGTTCGGTTGAGTTTGCTGAGAATTCTTGAATCCAGTTGGCCCGTATCAGGCCGCTCCAGCCGCTGGGGTGAGTCAGCGATAGCTCATGCAATCCCCGCAGCGTGGCTGAGAACACTTGCCCGCTTCGGTAGTTCAGGTTGCCATCGTCCTGGTTGAGACGAGCGATATCGTAGGATTGCGAGAAGTTGGCCGGGTCACGGCTTGCCAGTTCGACCGGGCCTGTGCTCGCGCAGCCGCCATTGTCCTGCGCGATGAAGGCGCAGTTTGATCCACCCACTCGAACCGACGCAGACGAAATTACGGTTGTGTCGAACGATCCCTTGATTCCTGGACCGAATTCGAAACTGGCGGCCAACGCCGGCACATTGCAGGCTAGGCCGAGGAGGAGCCATCCAGCACGCCGGGCGGGAACGCGCTTACTTTCGGTACGCACCGTGCTCACGGTGTATTCAATCATCGTTGGTAGGTTCATAGAAACTCCGTGGCGCAAGGCCATGCTTGTAGGTTGAAGTGAATGCGCGAAGAAGTGACTTAGCGGACGTTGCTTCGTCTGAGCGCATCAGGCTCGAAACTGCTGGCCTTGACTCGTCCGTCACGCCCGGCTGCCCAATCGGATGGGGTCTTACCCATAGGCAATCGGTCCGCCACATACCGACCCGCAACCAGATCGTGGCTCACCGTGGCCTGCCAGACGCACGAACCGATCTCGTGCGCAACGAATGGGCCGCTCTCCATCACGCGCTGAAGTTTTCCCTGGGCGTCATAAAGATCCTCCACAACAATCCCCCAGGTGTCTTCGTCGACGAAGAATGTTCGCTTCGGAAACACGTGGCGCAGGCCAGGCTTGACTGTGGCCTCTACCACCCATACCCGGTGGTGCTCATAGCGCGCCAAGTCACGGTTCAAGTAGCTCGGCTGCACAACATCCGTGAGTTTGTCCGCAGGATTGGCAAGGGCGATCCAGTTGTACGGCACGATCATCTCGCGCTTGCCAAGCAGCTTGAAGTCATAGCGATCCATCGGGCCATTGAACATCAGGAACGCATCAACGTTCATCAGATTCTCAAGGTTGAGAATGGGCGCATCGTGGCCGTAGGTGGGCGCGCGTCTGACTCGGCGCTGCCCCGCGAAGTAAAGCCAGATATCGTTGGGTTTGTCGACAAATGCGTGTGCAAGTACAGCATCACCAGCCACCTGCGCGGGCGCCGTAGCAACGTTGACAAAAAGGGCTTCGACCCCCTTGGCACCCTTTAGATCCCCTGTCTTCGGATCTGCCATGGGCAAGAGAATCAGTTCGTCGGACGACATCGGCTCGCCAATTCCCCCGTTCTTGGGTGGGACCACGGTGTAATAGGACCAGGACAGCCCTTGCCCCTGGTAGCGCAGCTTGTGGTTCCAGATGACCTCAGCACCAGACCTCGGGATGGGGAACGGGACTGCTGCGGCATACCCGTCCATCAACGTCCACCCATCGGACCCGAGCTTGGCAACACCTGTTGCCGCTTTGGTTCGCTGGTAGAACTGGTCCGGGTAGCCGCAGCTACGCTTGGACGGAAATACGTCCATTCGATATCCCTTGAGCGAATGCAAAAGCTGCGCCTGACCAGGACTCAGGCGCGTGGCGTATTGATCTACGTTTGCACTATTGATGCTGAACAACATGGGTTCGTGTGCCCAAGGATTGACGCGGGCTTGGCCTGGCCGCCATCCCACCGGCGGTGAGATTTCCCCGCCGGTCCACGGCGGTATCAGAGCGTCGGCGCTGGCCGAACGTTCAGCTCCGACGGGCGTGAGATCGATTGCTTGCGCCGCAATCGGCAGCATTGCAAGGCCCAGCGGGAGTGCCAGTACCCATTTCTTCATAGACCAAGTTCTGTTGCCAAATTTCATATTTGCTCCCGTATATTGACTCGATCCGAGTCCGATAAATCCGCATGCGGCGTTCTGTTGAGAACAACTTAATGATGTTAGTTTAGGTCATTCGACCAATTTTTACGCTACACGTTTTCCCTAGTATGAGAGGTGCAGATGGCGCTACAAGTGATCTCTGATCAGCAGCAGCCAAGCAGCTTCCATATGCCGCATTTGAGCGATAATTGAAGCCATGCAAACAACAGGCTCACGCAAGCAGAACCTCGACGCCACGGGACTGAGCACCAAAGGAGCACTTAAGCGAGACGAAATTCTTGCTGCAGCAAGAAAGGTTCTGGTTGAGGAGGGAAATGCCGCATTGACGGCAAGGCGCATAGCGCGCGAGCTGCAGGTCGGGCTCAGCCATGTCCAGTACTACTACCCGAGCCGCGATTTGATCGTGAAAGCAATCCTTGAGCAGCATCTCGAACTGACGCAAAGTCGCATTGTTGGCGATGGACAAGTCGGCAGCGAGCGCACTGCGCTGAACATCGTTCTCAAAGACCAGAAATCCAAGGAGAGTTGCCGAATTTTCTGGGAGCTGTGGGCCTTGTCGGGGCGCGAAGGCGACGTTGGTCAGCTCATGCACGAATTTCATCAGACCTACGTCTCGGCCATTGCTCCCTTTGTCGAGGCAATGAACCCTGCGCTTAAACCGGATCAGGTCCGCGTGCGGGCCGTGATGATTTCGGCACTCCTGGAAGGATTGTCTTTGTTTCGCGGATACGGGCGCAAGGCGATGGTACCTGCCACAAAACTCGACCCTGCGATCTTCGCGGCCGTATACGCCATTGCAACCTCAGGTGAAGAATAGGTAATTCCCTTGCGGTCAAAATCCGTTCGTCGTCTAAAAGCGCATGCCCCCGTCCAATATTCGTTCGTGCAATGCGTTGCTCATTGGCTCATACCCTCGACCTCGATCTACCAGTACAAACACCGGGTCAGATATCTCTCGGATGTCGAAGCCATCACTCTTGAGACCAATTTTTTTCACCTTGAAGGTGCCCGTAACGTCGTGCCTTCCAAGCACGCGAAGGAAAACGGGAACCGCATAAGTGGGAAGCCGCTCAAACAATTGGTGCGCCAGGGATTTCGGGTTAAAACAACCACCTTCCACAACTGTCACGGCGGCCATGCCCGCGCGACCATCAGCGTTTGGCATCGCCACACCATAGACCGCAGCTTCGGCAATGCCAGCACAAGCCTGCAGCACCCCTTCGACCTCGGTTGTGGCGACGTTTTCCCCTTTCCAGCGGAACGTGTCGCCAACGCGGTCAACAAAGGCGATATGGCGCATACCCTGCGAACGTACCAAGTCCCCCGTGTTGAACCATGCGTCCCCGGTCTTGAAAACATCACGCAACACCTTGGCCTGTGTGGAGCTTGAATCGGTATAGCCGTCAAACGGCGTTTTGTCGCTGATCGCACTGAGTAACAAACCAACTTCTCCCTTGCCAACACGCTGCATTCGATTGTTCGCGTCACGCACGGGGGATTCGGTTGCGGAATCAAAGCGTGCAATCGCATAGGTCAGAGGACTAAAGCCCGCTGTTCTGCGCAGGTTGAAGGTATTGACAAAAGCCAGGTTGCTTTCCCCTGCGCCATAGAACTCACAAATGTGCCCAATCCCGAAGCGTTGCTGGAAATCGTCCCAAATCTCCGGGCGCAATCCGTTGCCGATAATCACCCGGACAGAATGTTCCCGATCTCGGTCTTTGGCGGGTGCCATCAGCAAGTAGCGACACAACTCCCCAATGTAGATGAAGCTGGTGGCGCCATGGTGGCGAATCTCGTTCCAGAAACGACGGGTGCTGAACTTTCGACCCAACGCCAGTGTTGCTCCGGCACCCACCACCGCTCCCCATGCAACCGTTAGCGCGTTGTTGTGATAAAGCGGCAGCGGGCAATACAGCACGTCGTCGCGGCGCAGTCGCATCGATCCCTGACCCATGCCGATGGATCCCTTCACCCAGCGCAAATGGGTCATGACCGCAAGCTTGGGTAAACCAGTGGTTCCTGACGTAGAGATGTAGAAGCAGCGGTCGCGCAACTTGACCGTTGCTGTCTCCGCAGGATCTGCATCGGGTGCGCCTGCGCACAACACGTCAAGATCGTGCCATCCAGTGGCAGGAGAGTGAGGCCCGGTCAGGTAGCACTGTGGAATTTGATCCAGAAAGGGTAGAGCCGCATCCGCGTGCGCCGCCGAATTGGCATCAGCAATCAGCAATTTCGCGCCCGCCAGGCCAAGACTGTGCGCCAGCACTTCGCCACGCTGTTTGTAATTGATCATGGCAGCTACAGCACCCAACTTGACCGTCCCTGCCACGAAGGCCAATAACTCTGGTCGGTTGTCCATCAGAATGGCGACCGTGTCACCGGGGCCGACTCCAAACCCGCGAAACACTGCAGCAATTCGATTGGCCCATCGATTGAATTCGCCGTACGTCCACTGCCGGCTTTCGAACCGTAAGGCGGGATCGTCCGGACGGAGTCTTGCCTGCGTTTGCAGCATCAATCCAATGGAGTTGATGTCATCAGGTTTGCATCGCCCCAACGCGCGCAGACTGCGCGCGATGGCGGGCAGCTCAGGCGCAATGCGCAACAGCGCCGTGGCGATCTCTGCCAGGCGAAAACCCTGTTTGTGAGGCGCGGTCTCAGGCATATAAAAAGCGTCGTCAATGTAAGTTGAAATTGCGCAGATCACGCTCAAGTGATGCGCGCCACGACCGACAGTGGCAAGCACCTGAGCAGCACACTGATGGGCGCCCAAGGCCACCAGGGCACACAGGCACGCGGCACTTCGCGTTCGATCGCGCGCACCATGGCCCGACAGCCTCGCACCTCGTCTACGGCGAACGCGGTTTGCACGGTCTTAACGATGTCCGTGAGGATGTAGCCCGGGAAAATGGTCGATACGATGATCGGCTTGCCTCGCAACTCGATTTGCAGCCCCTCGCTCAAAGCGGCAAGTCCCGCCTTGGTGGCGGCGTAAGTCGTTCGATTTTTGGATTGTCCGCGGAAAGCACTCATTGAGGCCACGGTCACCAAGTGGCCTGCATCTTGGGCGCGAAATATCTCCAGCGCTGCCTCGCATTGTGCGAGCGCCGCCACGAAGTTGATTTCTGCGGTGCGCAGGTTCGCATCGAAGCGACCCGTACCCAGTGGTTGCCCTTTGCCGATACCCGCGTTGACGATGATCCGGTCCAGATGACCCAACTGATCGCGAAAACTTCGAAACACTTCAAATACGCGATCATGTTCGCCAACGTCCAGCGATGCGATGTATACGCGAATGCGAGGGTTGATTATCAAAAGCTCCTGACGAAGCTGTTCGAGTTGGTCCAGACGGCGCGCGCATAAGGCGAGATTGCGCCCCATGCGTGCGTACTCGCGCGCCATGCCTCGACCTAGCCCCGCGCTTGCGCCAGTGATGAGAATGTTTTTGCGCACTGTCTTCATGTCCTGTGTCCACTTTCTATGGTTACGCGCCAAAGTTGAGCATCCGTTTCGGGTGATCAAGCGCCGGTTCGGATTTGTGAAGGTGCGCCGCCGCAGCTTGAAGAAGAACACGGCGCAACTCTTGACGCTGTTTGCACTGTCCAATTTGTGGATGGTGCGTGGTAAATTGATGGGGGCGCGGGGATGAGTGCGCCGGAAAGCCGGGTAGATTCGCCAGAAGGTGCAAAAGCGGGGGGAAACGGACCTGAAAACGGCGGGGTTTCAGGTAATACCTCGCCAGTTGCCGTGATCTGAAAAATAAACCCCGCCACTTCAATTGCGGGTGAGTTATTCAGACCATTCTTAGGGCCATCAAGCAAGTGCAGTGAGCGCAGCATCCACAGTGGCGAGCATCTCATCGGTGATCAGCCCCCCTGAGTACTGGACCACGGTTGTGAACGGATAGCCTCTTCCCATGCTGATCTGTGGGTGGGTAGATATGCCGGGGATATGTTGCTCCAGAATGTTCTGGGTCTGTTCGTTGTCAAGAAGTTCACCTAAAGTTGATGCTATCGAATAGTTCATTACATGGCTCCGTGTTGTTGTGAAAAGTTCGTTAAGAGGCTTGAGCGAGGCAGCTCTCAACTCACCTCAAAGAGTGCAGCTGCTCCCATGCCGCCGCCGATGCACATGGTGACGACCACACGCTTGACACCGCGGCGGCGCCCCTCGATCAGTGCATGCCCCGTTAAACGCGAGCCGCTGACGCCATAGGGGTGGCCCACGGCAATTGCGCCACCGTTGACGTTCAGACGTTCGTCGGGAATTTCCAACTTGTCGCGGCAGTACAGAACCTGCACCGCAAAAGCCTCATTCAGTTCCCACAATCCGATGTCATCCACACCAAGGCCATGGCGCCGCAGCAATTTTGTAATGGCAAATACGGGTCCTATACCCATTTCGTCGGGTTCGCACCCGGCAATGGCGAAGCCGCGGAATATGCCCAGTGGCTTAAGTCCACGCTGTGCTGCCAGCGTCGACTCCATTACCACGCAAGCCGAAGCACCATCTGAAAACTGGCTCGCATTTCCTGCTGTGATCACGCCGCCGGGAGTGGCAGAACGAATTTTCGATACCGCCTCATAGGTGGAGTCAGGGCGAATTCCTTCGTCAACCGAGGTGGTGACTTCGCGCGTCATGAGCGCCTTGGTCGCTTTGTCTTGCATGGCCATCATCGTTCTGATCGGCACGATCTCGTCAGCAAACTTGCCCGCAGCCTGGGCTGCGGCTGCGCGCTGCTGACTGCGCACTCCATACTCATCTTGCAGCTCACGGGTAATGCCATAACGCGCGGCAACCGTTTCGGCGGTTTCAAGCATGAACTGATAAATTGCAGGCCTGTGCGCACGCAGCCAGGGATCCGCGATCATGTGCGTATTGATGTCGGCCTGCACGCAGGAGATCGATTCGACGCCGCCAGCGACGAAGACTTTTCCCTCCCCCATCATGATGCGTTGTGCGGCGATGGCAATGGTCTGCAAGCCGGACGCGCACATGCGACTGACCGTCATACCCGGTACGTTCGACGAGTAGCCTGCGCGCAGGACGATCTGACGCGCGATGTTTTGCCCTGTTGCCCCCTCCGGCAGCGAGCAACCCATGAGCACATCTTCGATTTCGTCTGGTTCGATGCCGGCCCGCGACACTGCGTGTCCGACGGCGTGAGCGCCCAGGGTTGCACCGTGGGTCATGTTAAAGGCGCCGCGCCAGGACTTGGCCAGTGGCGTGCGCGCAGTGGAGACAATGACAGCTTCTTTCATCAGAAATATTCCTTAAGTTCAAGCGTCTCAGACGAACGATCCGCTCTCGCGTGCGAGGCGCTGGATCAGGGGTGCAGGTTTAAACATGGAGTGGCCGCCGTGGGCGTCTCGCGAAAGACGGCGTAGGCTGCGCTCTACCTGGTACAACCCGAGCCGGTTGGCGTAGTGCATGGGCCCGCCGCGTTGGACCGGAAAGCCGTAGCCATAGATATAGGTGAGATCGATGTCCGAGGCGCGAGCAGCGATGCCCTCAGCAAGAATGCGGGCGCCTTCGTTGACCAAGGCCAGTACGCAGCGCGAGACGATTTCGTCATCGGACACGGCCCTGGGTGTCAAACCGATGGCGGCACGGTGCGCCACAATCAAGGCGTCGACCGCAGCGTCGGGGAGGGGGGTACGGCCATCGCGGTCGTAGCGGTACCAGCCTTTGCCCACCTTTTGTCCGAAACGCCCCTGTTCACACAGCGTGTCGGCCACGGTGGCGTATGAGTAGTTCGGGTTCTCGGCAAGCTTGCGCTTGCGCACCGACCAACTGATGTCGTTGCCCGCCAGATCCGACATGCGAAATGGCCCCATTGCCATGCCGAAGCGCTCCAGCGCCTTATCGATCTGCTGCGGCGAAGCACCCTCTTCCATGAGGAAGCCTGCAGCGCGGCCATACACGTCCACCATGCGGTTGCCAATGAATCCATCACACACGCCAGCCACCACGGCCACCTTGCGAAGGCGCTTGGCCAGCGCCATCGCGGTGGCCAACACATCGTCTGCTGTCGCACGCCCACGCACCACCTCCAGCAGTTTCATGACATTGGCCGGACTGAAAAAGTGCAGCCCCACGACGTCTTGCGGGCGCGACGTGACAGCCGCGAGTTTGTCGATATCCAGGGTCGAAGTATTGGAGGCCAGCACTGCGCCGGGACGCAGCACCGCGTCGAGTGCCTGGAACACCGAGGCCTTGACGTCAAAGTCCTCGTACACGGCCTCAATCACCAGATCGCATTCGGCCATCTCCTCGTAGGTGCTGGCCCCACTCACGAGTTGAGTTTGCGCCGCCGCTTTCTCGGCTTTCAGCTTGCCTTTGGTCAGGCGTTTTTCAATGTCGCTGCGGATGGCACCCAACCCACGTTCCAGCGCCTGCGGGTTCACTTCCAACAACCGCACCCGTAGGCCTGCTGCCAAAAGACTCAGGGCAATGCCTTGCCCCATGGTGCCTGCACCAACGACGCCCACCGATTCCACTTTGCGCGTCGCCCTTGCGGCAGATACGCCTGCAATTTTTCTGGCCGCCCGCTCTGCAAAAAAGAAATGCCGGAGTGCCTGCGATTCCGGGGTAAACATCAAATGGGTGAACAGCTGTCGCTCCACATCCATGCCTTCGGCAAACGGCTTGTCCACAGCGGCGCGGATCGCCTCAATACACTTTTGTGGTGCTGGGAAGGCGGCAGCCACGTTGCGCACCGAGAGGCGCATGACCGAGAGGAAGCCGTCTGCGTCGGTGTGTTTTACCTTGCGCTCGCTCACCCTGGGTAGTGGTCGGACGTCAGCTACCTTGCGCGCCAGTTCCAGTGCCTTGTCTTTCAACTGTTCGTGCGGCACCAGCTGGTCGATCGCACCGGCCATCGCCAAGGCTGGCGCGGGCGCGGGTTCGCCCGAGACGATGAGGTTGGTGGCCAGATCCAGGCCAGCTGCACGCGGAAGACGCTGTGTTCCACCCGCACCGGGCAACAGCCCCAGCTTGACCTCGGGCAGGGCAAAACTGGCATCCATGGCGGCCACGCGATAGTGACAACCAAGGGCTAGTTCCAGCCCTCCACCAAAGCAGGTGCCGTGGATTGCGGCGATCACCGGCTTGTCGCTGTTGTCGATCACGTCAATGACCGAAAGCAGGTGCGGCTCCGCCACCATCGCTGGTGTACCAAACTCCGAGATATCCGCACCTGCGGAAAAGACCGTCCCCGCGCCTGTGAGCACGATGGCACGTACTCGGGGATCGGCATTCGCGTCGTCGACGGCGGCCACGATAGCCACCCGCAGAGCATGGCCGAAACTGTTGACAGGGGGGTTGTCGAAAGTGACCAGGGCCACGTCGTCGAGAAGCTCATAGTGGAGCAATTTCATGGGTTTTCCTCGTCTATAAAAAAATGGGGTCGGTCGTTCTTAGAACCAGGCATCGCGCATGTCGCTCAGCAGGCAGTTGCCGGACTGAAGCAAGTCCAGCTTGGCCGCAACTTTGGGCAATTCCCATTCGAAGAAATAGCGGCAGGCGGCACGTTTGCCGTCGTAGAAGTCGCCTTGGGTGCTGCCGGCAACACACGCCTGTTGCAGCCAGATCCACGCCATCACGACATGACCAAACGCCTCTAGGTACTCGCTGGCATTGGCAAGCGCCTTGCCCGGGTCGCGTGTGGCCCACAAGCCCATGGTGACAATGCCCAGGCGCTGGCTCATGGCGCGTAGAGCCTTGGCGTAGCCCTCAAGAGCACTCAACTGCAAGGCGGCCTGGATGGTGCCCTCCATACGTGCCATGAGCAGGCGCAGTGGCTGACCCTGTTTCATGATGACCTTGCGTCCCAGCAGGTCCATGGCCTGAATGCCGTGGGTGCCTTCATGAATCGGATTGAGCCGGTTGTCGCGGTAGAACTGCTCCACGTTGTAATCCCTCGTGTAACCGTACCCGCCATGAACCTGGATGGCCAGATCATTGGCCGCAAGACACCACTGGGAGGGCCAGCTTTTCACGATGGGCGTGAGCACTTCCAACAGCAATCCAGAGTCCTCGCGCAAGGTGGCGTCAGGGCTGTCGTTGTGCTCGTCAAGCAACTTTGCGCAGTACAGCGTCAGGCCCAAGGCGCCTTCCACGTAGCTCTTTTGTGCCAGCAGCATGCGCTTGACGTCGTTGTGTTCAATGATCGGCACTTGGGGTGCTGCCGCATTTTTGCCGCTGATGTCGATGGCACGTCCCTGAGGCCGGTTGCGTGCGTAATCGAGTGCATGCAGGTAGCCGGTGTAGCCCAGCATGGTGGCCCCGAGCCCCACGCCAATGCGGGCTTCGTTCATGAGGTGGAACATGCAGCTCAGTCCGCGGTGCAGGTCCCCCACACGCCAGCCAATGGCGCCAGCGCGCCCACCGGGTTTGAAGGCCGCGCCTTCACCAAAATTGAGCAGGCAGTTGGTGGTGCCGCGAAACCCCATCTTGTGATTGAGCCCCGCCAGAACCACATCGTTGCGGTCTCCTCGCTGACCATCCTTGCCTGGCAGGTACTTTGGCACGATGAAAAGGGAAATTCCTCTGGGTCCAGGAATCAGCCGACCGGTTTCGTCGGGCACCTTGGCCAACACCAGATGCACGATGTTGTCGGTCAGTTCGTGGTCTCCCGCCGAGATCCACATCTTTCGACCGGTGAGTCGGTACTGGGGTCCCAGCTGCGAATCCTGCTCGAACTCGGCACGGGTTGTGATGTCGGACAAGGATGATCCGGCCTGAGGTTCAGACAGACACATGGTGCCGAAATAGCGCCCCGCCAGAATGGGCCTGGCAAAAGTGTCGATTTGCGCCTGTGTACCGTGCGCCAGAATCGCATTGGCGGCCCCAATAGCCAGCAAAGGGTAGCCCGTTGTACTGGGGTTGGCGGCCATGAAGTAGGCGAACGCCGCCCTTTCAACCACCGCAGGCAAGTTCATCCCCCCAAACTCGTCGCCCTTGCTTGCGACCATCAATCCAGCGTTCACAAATGCCTGGAGAGCAGTTGCCACTTCCGGATTGAGGTGAACCTTTTCACCGTCAAAGCGCGGTTCGATCTGATCGTTCTTCTTGTTGTGCGTGGCAAATAGATCGACTGCAATGCGCTCGCAAGTGTCAATCACCGCGTCGAAGGTTTCGCGACCATGCTCGGAAAACTTCGGGATTTGATTCAGCAACTCGACGTTGAGCCACTCGTAGAGCTGGAACTCCAAGTCCCGGCGAGACATCAGCAAGTTGTTCATAGTAAAAATTGGTTGGTGACCCGACCCGCGGGCAAGGGGAACTCAAGTGAAGCGGCGCAGCAGACCCATCAAGCGATCAAAGCCGATACCGTAGGGCGGATAAAAGCGGTGTGTGCCAACCAGTTTTGACTGATGAAACACCAGCTTTTCTTTGCTTTCGGTGCGAAAGCCCCGCGCCCCGTGGTACGAGCCCCGCCTGCTGGCGCCCACTCCGCTTCGCTCGACCACCAAAATCATCGTGAATTGCCCGCGTCAAAACCAACTCGTTGGCCTCAGTCATCGCCAGGATCCGCTCAAGCCTGTCCTTTCTGCAGGGAAGCGAAGGCCTCATTTGCGTACGAAACGCCACCTTCGGTTTTTCAATTAGTGCAGTGAGCGAAGCCGGGCGTGGCCGGTTCTGTCGGACCGCAGTCACGCAGCCTCCTCGTGGCTGCTGCTTTGCACACCCTCAGCTTCCAGGGCCTTGCGCAACACCGGCTCTGGACCCATGCTCTCGCCATAATGCAGGCCGCCTCCAGGTGCCACAAAGCCATTCAAGCCAAGCACCCACTCGGCTTGCAGTACCGCCCCTACGGCGGTCATGTGAGACTGGCTTTCGTTGTCGGTCACATGCAAAGTACGGCGCACTTTTCGTCCATCGCGTTTTCCGACCACATCTACACGAACCAGATGGGGTGCACCCGGTCCGGGGTTGTGCATGAGGCCGCGCCGAAGAGACTTGAAACGTTCTCCGCTAAACAGATCCCACAGTCCGGAACGAATGATCAGCCAGAAGACGTAAGTGGTCGCCTTGTCGTCAAACGCAATGCGCGCGGCCACCGAGCCAGCACCGGTTAGGTGAGGCAGAACGTGCTGGTCCGGCGAGTCGAAGCGGTACACCATGGTCTGGTAGCTGTTTTCAAACTTGACCGTGCGTCCCTCGGTGTAAGGAATGGCAACAGCCTTCTTGCCGTCGCGAATGACGGGAAAGGGTGCGGTCAAGCGATCCATGTACTCTATGGAGTTGCCCCCGGAAATGTCCTTCATCGCATACAGCACGCTCATATCAATGGAGTCGACGCTGTCCAACCCGGTGGTCGCGAAGAGCGTTAGCGCACCAGGAACGCAAGCCATCCAGGATGAGCCCGCAATCACCGGGGACTTGGGTTTTGCGTCCGCGACGATGGCTTCCAGATCGCGCACGCGCTCGGTCCAGCGCGTGATATCCACAATCGCAATGCCCGCCTTGATCGCTGCGTGCAGCGTCACGTCTTTGAGGTCGTTGACAGCAACGATCACCACATCCGGCCGTACCGGCAATCGCGATAGGCTGGTCGGATCGTCCACATCGAACTCCACGCCTTGCGCATTCTTGAGTGTAGAAGCCAGCGCCTTCGCCTTGTCGATGGATCGTCCACCGAGAAGAACCCGAACGTCGGGACTGCGGCGATCCAGAATGTTTGCAATTCTGCTGCCGACGACACCGTACCCACCAACGATAAGTATGGTTTCGCTATGAAGTTGTGGAATATTCATGTTCTTTGCCTCAGTTGGTTCATGCCTTGCGCAGGCGACTTGTCACCATCAACCCCAGGAGCAGGGCAATGGGTCCCCAGATGGGTTGCCACGGAATAGGCATGTTCATCAGGAATGCAGTCGTGAGCATGTCCCAGGCAAACATGCCCACAGCGAACAGCCCCAGCCAGCCAGCGGCTCGCACGGACCCGGCCCAGATCAGTGCCGCCGCCAAGAAGCACAGCAACGCCTCTAATCCGTTGGCAATCATGTGCCAGGGGAGTACCGAGCCCGGCAAGCCAGAGCGGTTGTAGTCCCCATTGATCAACGACATCACAGTGACCGCAAACGACAGCCCAAACGCACCAAACAGCCAAGCGGTCTTGCGAAACGCATTCGGAGACAGGGAGGGCTGACCGAGATTGTTCAACCAGTTTGGATCGGTCGCGTATATCCTGCGCGCCACCAGTTTTCTCGCGGCCACCAGCATGAGCACAACAAGTGCTGACCCCCACCACAAAAAGCCGGGCGGTATTGGCATCACCAGACGATGCGTTGTCAGCACGTCAAACCACAGAAATCCCGCCAAAAACACGACCAACTCCGCGGCCACGTGTGGCTTCTTCATCAGCGACAGAACCGCCACCGAGAACCAGAGCACGGCCTCGACGCCGTTGGTAAATATTTCCATGGAGAGCATGCGCGCGGGCAAGCCCACTTTGTCGAAATCTCCAGCCACTATGGCCGCCACCGAAGCTGCAAAATTTGCCGCCAACAGCAGAAACAGCGTGCGCCATCCCCAAAAACTCGGACCCGCGCCGGGCATACCGTTGTTACTCATGAGTGCCTTTCGAGAATGTTCATTGCTGCAATGTGGGACAGCGCCATGATGGTCAACGACGGATCAACGCTGGGCTGCATAGGAAAAACACTGGGGTCTGCCACATACAGCCCCGGTACTTCATGCGCCTCGTGGGTGGACTTGACGACCGAATTGGTCGGGTCATCTCCCATGCGAAGAGCACCCGCCGGGTGTGGCGCGGCGAACAGGTAGTTGCCGTTGGACAGGTCAATCGTGTCGAGCAGTTTGATGTCCCGTGGGTCGCGCAACCGGGTGCCAATCACATTGGGGACAATGATCTCCGTAGCACCGCTGGCAAACAGCAATTGGGCCTGCTTTTTCATGCTGTCGCGGGCCTTCAATTCATCAACACCGCGCACCTGATAGCTGTAGCTGGCGTTTCCGGCATCGTCCAGGGTGATCTCGCCGGGCATTTCGTCATCTATCCAAGAGACGGCACTTCCGACATGCGGCAGCCGCTCCATCAACTTGAAGTGGTCGACGCCAAAGCCCGGAAGGGAAAGTGCGAGAAATTCGACTTGAATTTGATTCGGGTGCAGCAGGTAGCCACCCTCCACGTATTTGCCGTTTTCGTACCGTGCCAATCTGAAGCGGGAGGTTCCTGTCGCCGCTGGAATGTTCTTCCACAGTTCCACCGGCTCCGGGTACAAACCATACAGGTAGGTATTGGGATTGCACAGCAAATTCTTCCCTACCAACTTGCGGGTATTGGGCAACTTCCACTTGAGCCACAGAGCTGCAGAAACGAACCCGCCCGCTGCCAACACAACCACCGGTGCATCGACCTCTACGGTGACGTCCCTGTTCTGCCCAGTGATTCGATCTACCAGCCGCCCCTTTACTCCGGTCACCGCCCCTTTAGCATTGCGCTCCACTGCCACCACCCTGCAGTCGGAGATCAGCGTCGCACCGTGGTCAAGTGCCTTGGGTACGTAGGTGACAAGCATGCTTTGTTTGGCGTCGTACGCGCAGCCTTGATAGCAGTGCCCGCTTTTCGCACAACCACGACGGGCCTGCGGCACCCGCTCCACGTCCCAGCCCAACCGTGCCGCGCCGATATCGAACAGCGTATTCATCCGGTTGTAGTAGTCCTCTGATGGAAGATGGACATTGAGGTCCTTTTCAATCTCATCGTAGATAGGGGCAAGCTTCTCATGCTCATGTCCGCTGACCCCCATCGTTTCCCACTGTTCCGCCCTGTCACGAGGCATACGCCAGCTGTCGGCCCAGTAGTGAACGCTGGCCCCTCCGACGCAATTACCGTACATGAGGGCGATCTCGCCGTTGGTACTCGTATCCAGACCACGGCCACCATCAATGCGCGCAAGCATGTTGTCGGAGAGTTGGTCAAAATCACCGTTGCGAGCCTGGAAATAGCCACCCTGCTCAAGGATGACAACCCGCTTGCCGGCCCGGGCAAGATGCTTCGCCACGGTGGCGCCGCCACATCCGCTTCCAATGACCACCACGTCGGCGGATAGATGCAGCGACGCGCCGTGCTTGTGGCCTTCAATGATCACTGAACACCTCCTTGCAAGCGCGGCAGATTGACGATGCGATTTCCTGCTTCGTAGAACTTCGACGGGGCCCACGGTCCGGCGTAGCCGATGCGTGGCCAGGCCCGCGGATCGGTGTAGTACAGAAAGATGCAAAGAGTACGCAATCCGTTGTATGCGCTGCGCAGCAGGGCGTTGCTGTGAAATTGCATGCGCACCACGGTATCCACCTGTTGATCGATGGACAAGCGCGTCAGGCGCGCTCCTGCACCCCAAAGTAATGGGAGAAATTCGATGATCTTCAGCGCCGCCTTGACGTCCGCTGCCAAGGCCCCTCGTCCTTTGGATAGTTCAAGTTCGACGCGTTCAGCAGTGCGTGCCTCTCCCGTGGCTAGCTGCCCCGGGACCACACCTATCACAACGCGAGCAAATGCCTCCAACGTGTCGAACTCGGTATTGGAAAGTAAGGCGTTCGGCATACGTCCCGCCCTTGCAACAGAAGGTATGGCCAAGGGTAAGAAGCGCTCCACGTAGCCAAGAATCGAGATGCCCATAGCGCTGCCAACAGTCAGCTTCAGGAAGCCTCGGCGCATCGCTACAGGATCGCCACCTTGGGTGTCAATTTGTTTCATGAGCATATTATTGGTCATTCGACCAATAATAGTCAAGTGCGTAGAAGAAAATATTTCAACGCTTGCCAGCGACTGCATAGGACCCAGTTCGCCATCAGACATGGCGCTGACTGGCGTCGAACTGAGCCACCCGCAACCTCACTGTCGCGGCCGACTTGTTTTGGCCTCTGTCATAGCGGGAAAACACCGATTTTCCAGTCCGCCGACTACGGAGGACTGGCACCGCTGCTCAAGGGCAGGTCAGAAAGGGAAAAGATCCCGGAGGTCCGACCGGCTGCTTTGGCTTCTGGGATCGCTGCCGCGAATGGCCGGTCCTCGCCTTTGCCAGTGTCGGCATTGGGCACAAAAGAGCCATCGACCAGAATCAACCAACCAAATACAACTCCACGCGATCGGTAGTCCAAGTCGCTATGCCGCTGCCAAAGAAGTCGGCATCCTCCGTCCATACGGGGCAAGAAATCGTCATGGCGCAGGCAAGTACAGGCCAGTCATCCGCATCGCGTACGGCAATCCGCTGCAGTGCCTGTGTTTGCA
>CAIMSP010000038.1 GCA_903844215.1 uncultured beta proteobacterium
CCTGGCAGGGGCCGATAGAGAAAGATTCCAAACGCAAAAGTCCGGCCCCTTAAACTTCCAGCTTTAATCCGGTCAAGCCCGCAGGAAGAAGTTCTCCTCTGCACCGTGCTTCAGGCTCATACCTGGATTGGAAAATACTTACCTTGAAGGAGAAGTGGTCGCCGACCGGCGCGCATCCGTCGGCTCGGTTGGAGTCGTTTGCATGCGGGGCGGCGAGGCAGCACAGCGCATGAAACCGAGTTCGGTTGGCTCAAGCCGACGAACTAAAATCAGACTCTGATTTTGAAAGCTGCCCCGCATGTCACGCCAACTCTTTGTCACCACCGCCCTGCCCTACGCCAACGCCAACTTTCACATTGGCCACATGATGGAGTACATCCAGGCCGACATCTGGGTGCGGCATCAGCGCATGGCGGGCCACGTGGTGCACTTCGTTTGCGCCGACGACGCGCACGGCGCGCCGATCATGATCGCCGCCGAAAAAGCGGGCAAGACGCCGCAGCAGTTCGTCGCCGACATCGCCGCCGGACGCAAGCAATACCTGGACGGCTTTCACATCGGCTTTGACAACTGGCATTCCACCGATGGCGCGGAAAACCACGAACTGGCGCAACAGATCTACCGCGACCTCAAGGCCGTCGGCCTGATCGCCACCAAGACGATCGAGCAGTTCTTCGATCCGGAAAAATCCATGTTCCTGCCGGACCGTTTCATCAAGGGCGAATGCCCCAAGTGCGGCGCGAAAGACCAGTACGGCGACAACTGCGAGGTTTGCGGCGCCGTGTACGCCCCCACCGACCTGAAAGACCCCTACTCGGCGCTCTCCGGCGTCACGCCCGTGCTACGCCATTCGGAGCACTACTTTTTCAAGCTGTCGGACCCGCGCTGCCTGGCGTTTCTGGACCGCTGGACGCAGCAGGAAGGCCACCTGCAAAGCGAGGTTTACAACAAGATCAAGGAGTGGCTCACGCCCAACGAGGACGGCGTGCGCGACCTGGGCGACTGGGACATCAGCCGCGACGCGCCCTACTTCGGCATCGAGATTCCGGACGCGCCGGGCAAGTACTTCTACGTCTGGCTGGACGCGCCCATCGGCTACCTGGCATCGTTGAAGAACTACCTAGGGAAGATCGGTGTGGACTACGACGCCTTCATGGCCGACCCCGCGACCGAGCAGTTCCACTTCATCGGCAAGGACATCATCACCTTTCACACGCTGTTCTGGCCGGCGATGCTGCACTTCAGCGGACGCAAGACGCCCAACGCCATCTTCGTGCACGGCTTCCTCACGGTCAACGCCGAGAAGATGAGCAAGAGCCGCGGCACCGGCCTGAACCCGCTGAAGTACCTGGAGCTGGGCATGAACCCCGAGTGGCTGCGCTACTACATTGCGGCCAAGCTCAACGCGCGCAACGAAGACATCGACTTCAATCCGGAAGACTTCATGCAGCGCGTGAACTCCGATCTGGTGGGCAAGTTCATCAACATCGCGAGTCGCTCCGCCGGCTTCTTGAGCAAGCGCTTTGGCGCCCGGCTGGGGGTGATCTCGCCCGATGGCGCGGGCCTGTTGGACATCTTGCGCGCCAAGGCCGAGGAGCTGCGCCAGCACTACGAAACGCGCGAATACGGCCGCGCGCTGCGCGAGATCATGCTGCTGGCGGACCGCGTGAACGAATACGTGGACCAGAACAAGCCCTGGGAGCTGGCCAAACAGGCCGACATGGACGCGCGCTTGCACGACGTCTGCACGGTCTGCGTCGAGGCCTTTCGCCTGCTCACGCTCTACCTCAAGCCGGTGCTGCCCACGCTGGCCGCGCAGGTGGAATCCTTCTTGAACATTCCGGCCATGCAATGGGCCGACGCGTCTGAGTCCCTGGGTCTGGGCCACGCCATCGCCGACTACAAGCACCTGATGCAGCGCGTGGACATCAAGCAGCTCGTTGCGCTGTTCGAAGGCCCGGCGCCGGCGCCAGCGACGCACAGCGTGGCCACGGAACACAGCCAGGTCGGGCCCAGCCTGCCGGGCGGTGAAGCCATCGCACCGATCATCAGCATCGACGACTTCGCCAAGATCGACCTGCGCATCGCAAGAATCGTGAACTGCGAAAAGGTCGAAGGTTCAACCAAGCTACTGCAGCTCACGCTGGACGTGGGCGAGGGCATCGACGCCGAAGGGCGCGCCATCACGCGCAATGTCTTCAGCGGCATTGCCAGCGCCTATCAACCCGAGCAACTGGTGGGCCAGTTGACGGTGCTGGTGGCAAACCTGGCGCCGCGCAAGATGAAGTTCGGCGTCAGCCAGGGCATGGTGCTGGCGGCGAGCGCGGCCGACGAAAAGGCCCAGCCCGGCATCTACATCCTGAACCCCGGCCCAGGAGCCCTACCCGGCATGCGGGTGCGTTGATCAGGATTCAGTGAACGCCCTGAGCACCGCCGTCATCCTGTTGCTGGTGGGCTCGCTTGCCTGCCTGGCGCCGCTGAGCAACCGCGTGCGCGCCGGCATCGGCGTGGCGTCGCAGGCGCTGGCCACGCTGCTGGTCTGGAGCGCGATGGCACCGGTGCTGTTCCATGGGCAGATCCTGCTGGGCGAACTGGCCTGGGCCTACCCGATGGGCACGCTGCGGCTGCGCCTGGACGCGCTGGGCGCCTTCTTCCTCGCCTGGTCGCTGCCGATGACCTTGCTCGGCGCCATCTACGCCGTGGGCTATCTGCGCCCCTTCATGGATTCGAAGCGCCATGTGGGCGTGCACTACGCGCTGTTGAACCTGACCTCGCTGTCCTTCATCGTGGTCTATACGGCCGAGCACGCCCTGGTGTTCCTGCTGGGCTGGGAGATCGCGGCGCTCGCCGCCTGGCTGCTGGTGATCTGGGACTACACCAACCAGAAGGTGCGCTTTGCCGGCTTCAACTACCTGGTCTCGACGCACATCGGCCTGATCTTTCTGGTGGCGGCGTTCATGATCCTGTACGCGCACTCGGCCTCCTGGGACCTGGCCAGTTTCGGCCAGTGGCTGAGCAGCCACCCGGGCGCCGAACGCAATCTGGTGTTTCTGCTGCTGGTGACGAGCTTTGGCCTGAAGTCGGCGTTCTTCCCGTTTCACTCCTGGCTGCCGCGCGCCCACGCCGCCGCGCCGGCCCATGTCTCGGCCCTGATGTCGGGCGTGATCCACAAGGCCGGACTGTATGCGCTGGTGCGCTTCGTCTTTCTGATGGGCCGGCCCGACGAGTGGATGGGCTGGTTTCTGATCGCCTTTTGCGCCCTGTCGGCGGTCGTGGGCGCGCTCTACACCGTGAGCCAGCGCGACCTCAAACGCCTGCTGGGCTACTCGTCCACCGAGAACGTGGGCATCGCGGGCATCGGCTTTGGCGTGGGCTGCCTGGGTCTGAGTTGGGGCCAGCCGGCGCTGGTGGCGCTGGGCTTTGCCGGCGGCTTGCTGCACGTGCTGAACCACGCCTTCTTCAAATGCCAGTTGTTCTACGCCGCCGGCGCCGTGTACCAGGCCACGCACAGCGTGGACCTGGAGCATCTGGGCGGACTCGGGCGCCTCATGCCCTGGACCGCTTTGAGCTTCCTGCTGGGCGGCGTGGCGATCTCGGCGCTGCCGCCGCTGAACGGTTTCAGCAGCGAGTTCGTGATCTATTCGGCCCTGTTCCAACACGGCGTGGGCGTCTGGGCGCAGGTCGCGCTGTGCGTCGTGGGCGCGCTGCTGGCCTTTGTCGGGGCGGTCTCGGCGCTCAGCATCACGCGCGCGTTTGGCGTGATCTTTCTGGGCAAGCCGCGCGACGCCAGCGTGCACGCGCCCACCGAGGTCAGCCGCTGGATGCTGCTGCCCATGGGCGTGCACGCCGCGGGCGTGGTCGTGCTGGGCGTGCTGCCGGCGCTGGGCTTCATGCTGGTGCAGGGACCGGCTGACATCGCGCTCGCGCTCTTGCCCCGGCCCAGCACCGGCGTGCTGCAAACCATCAGCGACAGTCTGACGCGCATCGGCCTGGTCTCGGGCGCCCTGGCCGCCGTCATCGCGCTCCTGCTGTGGCTGCGCTCCCGGGCGCGCAGCGCCGCCGTGCAGCCGACCTGGGGTTGCGGCTATGGCGCGCCAAACCCGCGCATGCAGTACACCGGAGCGAGCTTCTCCTGGGACTTCACGCGGCGCTTTCGCGGCGTGCTGGTGATGCTGCGGCGGCGCAAGGCGCCCATGGGCTACTTCCCCAGCGACGCCTACGTCGTCACCGATTGCGTGGACGCGGTCGAGCGCCGACTGTTCTCCGTGATCGGCCACGGCGACGCGTCGGCCAGCGCGATCTCCAGCCACTGGCACGAGGAAGATCCGCGCCTGGCCTTTGCCGCGGCGCTGCTCTTCATCGTCGCCGTCGCCGCCCTGGTGGTGCTGAGCGCCGGGCCGCTGCCATGAACCTCGGCCTGACACTGGCCCATGGGCTGATCGTGCTGGCGATGCCGATCCTGATGGTGGGATTGGTGAACCGCACCAAGTCGCTGTGGGCCGGGCGCAAGGGGCCCGGCTTGCTGCAGTCGCTGTGGGACCTGCGGCGCTTGCTCGGCAAACGCCCGGTTTACAGCGACGTCGCCACGCCGCTGTTTCGCGCCGGCGCCTGGGTGGGCTTGGCCAGCGCGCTGCTGGCCGCACTGATTGCGCCCATCGTCGGCCACTTTGCGCCGCTGCAGTTCGAGTTCGACTTCATCGCCTTCGCCTACAGCATCGGGCTGGCGCGCATCTTCCTGATGCTCTCGGCCATGGACGTGGGCAGCTCCTTCGAGGCCATGGGCGCGGCGCGCGAAGCCTCGTTCAGCGCCTTCGTCGAGCCCGCGCTGTTCCTGCTCATCGGCGCGGCCTGCGTGGCCACCGGGCAAGGCAGCTTTGCCGACCTCGTGGGACAGCTGCAGCAAACGCCCGTGCTGTTGCTGCCGGCCGTGCTCGTGCTGTTCATCCTGCTGCAGGCCGAAGCCGCGCGCGTCCCGGTGGACGACCCGGCGACGCATCTGGAACTGACCATGGTGCACGAGGTCATGCTGCTCGACCACAGCGGCCCCGAACTGGCGGCAATGCAGTACACCGCCGCCTTGAAGATGAGCCTGTATGCCGGGCTGATTGCGGCCCTGCTCAACCCCATCGCCGCCAGCGCACCGCTGGCCCGCATCGCCGCCGCGCTGGCGCTGATGTGCGCGGTCGCGGTGACGCTGGGCTGCGTCGAGTCGCTGGTGGCGCGCCTGGCCATGCGCAGCGTGCCGCGCTACCTGATGCTCGCATCGCTGCTGGCGGCGCTGTCCCTGGGCGCGGCCGGTCTCCTTTCGGGACGAGTATGAATTTGCCGCTGATGCTGTTCTTTGTCGCGGTGCTGGTGCCGGTGTTCTTCAGCCGCCTGCGCTCGGTTCCGGCCTGGCTGGCGCTGCAGGCCTTGGCGCTGGGCTGGAACGGCGTGGTGCAACACCCGCAGTTGTCGCTGCACGGCGTTGCCGCGCTGGCCGAAGTGCTGATCGTGCGCGCGGCGCTGGTGCCGCTGCTGCTGCGCCGCGCCATGCTGGCGCGTGCCGAACCCAATCTGGACCTGATGCCGTCCAATTTGTTCAGCTGGGCCGTGGCCATCACACTGATCGTGCTGGCGTTTGAATTTGCCGCGCCCAGCATGAGCGACCGCCAGGCGATCACGCTCGGCGTCGTGGGCGCGACCGTGGTCGTGTCCCTGCTGCTGCTCGCCACCAACGCGGCGCCACCGGCGCAACTGATCGCGCTGCTGTTCCTGGAAAACGCGCTCTCGCTGTTCGAGTCGCTGTTTCCCGAACCCTGGCCGCTGCCGGTGCACGCCGCGCTGAGCTGCATCTATGTCTTGACCGTGGGGGTGGGCGCCTGGCTGATTTCAAAGAACGAAGCCACGCTCGCCGAACTCCCTGGGGAGGCCTTGCATGAGCCCCAGTGACACCCCGCTGAGCCAAAGCGCCGCGCAGCACGGCCGCGCCTGGGTCGGGCCGACCCTGGTCGCGCTGGCGCTGGTCAATCTGGTGGCCTGGGTGGCGGTGTTTGTGCGCACGCCGCTGAGCCAAATGCCGCTGTATTTTGCCCAGGGCTATTTCGTGCTGGACGCCACATCGATGCTGTTCCTGCTGGTCATCAACAGCGTGTTCCTGGGCATCAGCGTGTACATGTCCTCGCGCGTTTACAGCTCGCAAACCCTGGCGCACCACATGCCGAGCCGAACCGCGCTCACGCTGGCCTTCATGCTGGCGATGAACCTGGGCGTGATGGCCAACAACTTGCTGCTGCTGTGGGCCTTCATCGAACTCACCACGCTGTGCGCCGCGCCGCTGGTGGCGCAGGGCGACGCGAAGGAGCCGCGCCGCGTGGCCTGGCAATACCTGATGTATTCCAGCGTCTCGCTGGCGCTGACTTTTCTGGGCATCATGTGCCTGACGCGCTCGGCGCAATTGCAGGGCCTGGAGATGAGCTTCGCGCTCGATCAGATGGCGTCCACCCTGCCAACCCATGGCGGCAGCTGGCAACGCCTGGGGCTGGCGCTGATATTGTTTGGTCTGGGCAGCAAACTGGGCTTGGCGCCGCTATACAACTGGATGCCCAACACCTACGAAGCCGCGCCCACCAGCACCAGCGCGCTGCTCGCGGCGATCCAGTTCAACATCAGCGTGGTGGCGGTGTTTCGCATCCTGCACCTGTTCCGTGGGCGCGACGCCAGCTTCGTCGCGCACGAGCTGCTGATCATGGGCTGTTTGTCCCTGGTCGTGGCCGCCGTGCAGGTGATGGCCGCGCGCAACTACAAACGACTCGTGGCCTACGCCTGCGTGAGTTCGTCCGGCGTGATTGCGATCGGCCTCTCGGTGGGCAAGGCGGCGGCCTACGGCGTGCTGCTCTACATCGTGAGCAACGCCTTCGTCAAGTCGCTGCTGTTCCTCACCGCCGGGCGGCTGCGCGCGGTGTACGGCACGAACGAGGTCAAGGCCTTGAGCGGCGTGATGCGCGTGCTGCCGTTCTCGGGCCTGCTGTTCGCGGTGGGTATTTTTGCGCTGCTGGGCTTTCCACCCTTTGGCAGCTTTTTGGCCGAGATGCTGATCCTCTCGGGCATCGTCCAGTCCGGCAACATGCTCGCCTTCAGCCTGATGTGCGCCATGCTCACCATCATCTTCGTCGCCACCGGACGCAGCATTTTCCCGATGCTCTGGGGTCCGTCCAACTGGGCCGGTCCGCCGGTGCAGGAGACCTGGGTCACGGCGCTGCCCAAACTGTTTTTCGTCGGCGTGCTGGTGCTGCTCGGCGTGTACACGCCCGACCCCATCAGCGACTTGCTGCGCCAGGTGGCCCAGTCCATTGGAGGTGCCTGATGAAGCCGCTCGAGCCCTGGCTGCTGATACCGACCTGCGAGCTCACGCCGCTGGCCTTACCCGACTGGGCGGCCCAGTGCGCGCTGGCGCTGCAACAGGGGGCACGGCTCTTGACGCTGTTCGGCCGCGCCGAGGGCGCCGACGGCGTCGTGACCACGGCGGTGTTCCAACACGGCGAGGGCCACTTGAGCGTGCTGCGCGGCCACGCGCAGCGCGGCGCCTGCTACCCCGCGCTCACGCCGCGCTTCCCGGCAGCGCAGATGGGCGAGCGCGAACTCTGGGAGCAGACGGGCTTGATGCCCCAGGGTCATCCCTGGCTCAAGCCGGTGCGCTACGAGGGCGCGCTCCAGCAGCGCATGAACGACCATGAATTCTTCAAGGTGCGGGGCCAGGAAGTGCACGAAGTCGGCGTCGGTCCGATCCACGCCAGCGTGATCGAGCCCGGACACTTCCGCTTCATGTGCCTGGGCGAGGAAGTGCAGCACCTGGAAATTCAATTGGGCTACCAGCACCGCGGCGTGGAAGCGCTGTTGCTGCAGCGGCCCGCCCTGGCGCTGAGCTCAACCATCGAATCGGTCGTGGGCGACTCCAGCGTGGCCTACGCCTGGGCCTATTGCGCGGCCATGGAAGCGCTCGGCGCCCACACCCCGAGCCCTCAGACCGAGCAGGTGCGCGGCGTGGCGCTGGAACTCGAACGCGTCGCCATGCACCTGGCCAGCTTGACCGGCCTGGCCACCGACATCGCTTTTTTGCAGGGTGGCGCCACCTATGGACGGCTGCGCACCGCCATCATCAACGCCTCGATGCGCGCCTGCGGCAGCCGCTTTGGCCGCGGCTGGCTGCGCCCTGGCGGCGTGCGCTTCGGACTCGGCGAGGCGCTGCGCGCCGACCTGCTGGACACGCTGGGCGCCTTCGCCAAGGACTTTGCTCAGATGAACCAGTTGATGCTGGCTGCGCGCAGCGTGCGCGCCAGGTTCCAGGGCGTGGGCGTGCTGAGCCGCGCCGACGCGCAGGCGCTGGGACTGGTGGGCCTGGTGGCGCGCGCCAGTGGCGTGGCGCTGGACACCCGAGCGAGCCTGCCGGGAACCCTTTACGCGGCGCATCCCATCGCATCGCCGACCGAGCCCGGCGGCGACTGCTGGGCCCGCATGACGCTGCGCATGAGCGAGATCGACGCCTCGGTGCAATGGCTCACGCAGTGGCTGCAGTCGCCGTGGCAGGAGTTGCCTGCAAACGAACTGCTGGCAAGCGGCCACGCGCTGCAAGCGAATGCGCTTTGCGTGTCGCTGCGCGAAGGCTTTCGCGGCGAAGTCGTGCACGTGCTGGAGACCGGCGCTGCGGGCCAGTTGCTGCACTACAAGCTGCAGGACCCGTCGCTGCCAAATTGGTTTGGACTGGGCTTGTGCATGCGCCACACCGAGATCTCGGATTTTCCCATCTGCAACAAGAGCTTTGATCTGTCCTACTGCGGGAGCGACCTCTGATGTTCCAGTCCATCGCCGTGCGCATCGCCCAGGGCAAGCAATACATCGCCGATCCGCGCGCCGCCAATCCGCTCGGCTTGCGCGGCGCGCCGCTGATTGCCGACGCGGCCTGTGCCGCCGATTGCCGCGCCTGTGTCGATGCCTGCCCCACGGCCGCCATCGCGCTGGCGCCGCTGCGCATCGACCTGGGGCGCTGCGTGCTGTGCGGCGACTGCGCACCGCTGTGCCCGAGCCAGAAGATCTCTTTCACGGCCAACTACCGCATCGCCGCTACCGACCGCAGCGCGCTGCTGGTGAGCGCCGTGAAGTCGCTGCCGGACCCGATCCAGGTCGCGACCGAATTGCGCCAGCGCTTTGGCCGCTCCCTCAAGCTGCGCTCGGTCTCGGCCGGCGGCTGCAATGGCTGCGAGCTGGAAATCAACGCGCTGTCCAACGTGAACTTCGACCTGGGTCGCTACGGCATCGACATCGTGGCCTCGCCGCGCCACGCCGACGCGCTGGTGCTGTCGGGTCCGATCACGCGCAACATGGTGAACGCCTTGCAGCAATGCTGGGACGCCATGCCCGAGCCCAAGTTCATCATCGCCGTGGGCGCTTGCGCCATCTCGGGCAGCCCGTTCGAGGGCTCGACGGCGCTGGACCGCGGCTTGCTCGAACGCATCGCGCCCACGCTCTACGTGCCCGGCTGTCCGCCCCACCCCTTGAGCTTTGTCTGCGGCATTCTGGACCTGCTGGGCATGGCCAGCTAGGAGTCGCTGCCAGAGGCTCGTTGGCTGTCCTGCTGGCGCAGCGCGCGGCGCAAGATCTTGCCCGAGGCGGTGCGCGGAATGGCTTCGCAGCGCAGCACGGCGCCCAGTTGCTTGTAGTCCGGAACGCGCTGCGCCAGCCAGGCCATGATGTCCTCGGGATCAAACGCGCCGCGCGCCACCACGTAGGCGATGGGGACTTCACCGCTGCGCTCGTCGGCGCGGCCAATCACCGCCACGTCGGCCACCGCCGGGTGGTTGAAGAGCAAGGCCTCGAGTTCGGCCGGTGCCACCTGAAAGCCCTTGACCTTGATCAGCTCCTTGATCCGATCGGTGATGAAGAGGAAGCCGTCATCGTCAAAATAACCCACGTCGCCGGTGCGCACCCAGCCGTCCGGCGTGATGGCCGCGGCGCTTGCATCGGGCTGGCCGAAGTAGCCGACAAAGGCCTGCGGTCCGCGGAACCAGACTTCGCCGGGCTGGCCCGGCGCCAGGTCGTCGTCGGTGCCGGGATCGACGATGCGCGCCTGCGTCGCCGGCAGCAACTGGCCGCAGGCCACTGCACGAATTCGGCCCAGGTAGGACGTGGCGATGACCCCCGACGACTCGGTCATGCCCAGTCCCTGACCGATGGCGCAGTGCAGTCGCTCCGAGGCCAGTTGGGCGAGCGCGGCACTCAGCGGCGCCGCACCGCTGCTCATGTGCTCAATCGAGGACAGATCGTAGTCATCCACCAACGGGCTCTTGGCCAGGAATTGCACCAGTGGCGGCACCAGGTTGAGCCGGGTCACGCGGTAGGTCTGGATGGCATGGAGAAAGCTCGTCGGCTCAAAGCGCGGCAGGATCACCAGCGTGGCACCGCGCGCCAGCGAGCCCAGGGTGGAGACGCTGAAACCATAGATGTGAAACATCGGCAGGATGGCCAGCCCGACCTGGGTCTCCTGCGCCGGCCCCGCCTGCAGCGTCTGGCAGATGTTGGCCACCAGATTCGCGTGCGTCAGCATCACCCCCTTGGGCAGACCCGTGGTGCCCGAGGAATAGGGCAGCGCGGCCAGCGCGTGAATGTCGCCGCCGAGCACGGGCTGCGGGCCCGTGCAGGCGCTGAGCGCGGCAAAGCTCAAGGCCTGGGGGTCGTCGCCCAGCAGCAGCGTCTTGCAGTCGCTCTGCGCCGACGCTTGGCGCACGCAGTCCAGCAAGGCGGGCACCGTGAAGATGAAGCGGGCCTTGGCGTCGCGCAGTTGGTGCCGTCCAGCGCGTCGATCAAGGCCACTTTGCCGCTGTGCCGCCGCGCGCATTGCCGAATGAACTCGGGCAGCGTGAGCGCCGGCACCGGATGGTCCAGCGGCGGACCTTGATAAATCAGTGGCTTCATGCGCCACAGTGTAGCCAGCGGCGCGCTGCGCCAGGGGTGCGTCACGCAGGCCGGACGCGGTCGTGGCGCGCAAATCCGGGACAATGCGGGCTGTTGTCGATTTTTACTTTGAATGGATGGTGTACATGAAATGCGCTCTGGTCGGCTCCCGCTTCTTCGCCGCTTCCGTGTTCGAGGCGTTGCGCCGCGAGGATGGGATTGAATTCACCCGCGTCGTCGCGCCGGCCGAGGACGACCGCTTGGC
>CAIMSP010000039.1 GCA_903844215.1 uncultured beta proteobacterium
CGCCCCCGTCAATAGAAACGAGCGAATCCCTACAACCTCAGTTGCATATTCTCCCTGCCAAGCCTGTCTTCCCAACCGCTGAGTTCACCGCACACTTGGTTCTCGAACAATGGTTACGCCGCTGCGCACCAGTCACCCATCAGGATCAAGCCCTGCGCGCCTTGCGACGGTTGACCCCTGGCTGCACAGGTGCGATCCAACCCCTTGCGGCTCGCGATGCGGGCGCAGCGAGCTCCCGCATTTGAGTGTCCGACTACGAGGGGTCCGGGGTCAGGTCTTGAATTTAAACCCCTTTTTGAATCAGTTTGGTCAGTCGCCAACGCAAACATAGAAACAAGCGAATCCCCAAAAACCTCAGTCGCATATTTCCCCTGCTAAGCCCGCCATTATGGGGGTCAAGTCTTTAGTTTGAACCCCCTGCGAAAGTTCGGGGTCACCCATTGGCCGCCTCCGTCAATAGAAACGAGCGACCTTCTACAATTGCATTTGCGGCGTGCGGGGTCTTGCATTGCGTCATTCGAATACTGCAAAATTGCAACCACCGTAGATATATTGGAGATTCTGATGAAATTTCAAGACGGCTTAGCTTATTGTGGTCTGGCACTCTTGACGCTCTTCGCTGCGAACGCAAGGGGAAACAGCAGCAACGGAACCAATGAGATTGCCTCAGTGGGCATTCATGATTCCGGACACGCCATAGTCGAATTGGCTAGCAGTGCCAATTCAGAGGGCTGCTCGACACCTGCACTCAGAGGATTCGGGGTCAGGTCTTGAATTTAAACCCCTTTTGAATCAAGTTGTTCAGTCGCTACCGCAAACATAGAAACAAACGAGTCCCTACAACCTCAGTTGCATATTTTCCCTACCAAGCCTGACTTCCCAACCGCTGAGTTCACCGCACACTAGGTCCCCGAACAATGGTTACGCCGAAGCGCACCAGTCACCCATCAGGATCAAGGCCTGCACGCCTTGCAGAACGTGATGCTGAGAACTGTGCCTCGGTCCCCAATTGCCTCAAGATTTCCTCATCCGACGGGGTCGGTGCACGCCGTGGTTCCTGACCTCACTTAGGAGATGCGCTAATGGCTCAAATTCGCCTTTCATTGGTAGTTGCGACAGTGCTTCTGGCAGCTGGTACAGGTGCGGCAAATGCCAGGGTCGATTGCGTCGAGGCCGTGACGGGTGCAGTCCTTCATGTTAACGGGAACATCTATTTCACGACTGACAAGACCTGTCCGAATTGGTGTCAAGTGAATTGGGGGTCAAGCGCGGCAAACAAGAATGCATTCGCAATGCTTCTGGCAGCCAAGACTTCCGCAAGACAGATTACATTCGATTGGCCCTACCTAGCCTCATGTACTGAGATCAATACCGGCGGAGCATCACCGGATTATATGATTCTCAATTGAACCTCAATCCATGACCCCGACACCCGTTGACGAGATCAGAAGAAAGCCGGGGTCAGGTCTTGCATTACGTCATTCGAAGAAGCACGGTCGGTGGAAAGGGGATCACATATTAACCACCCCCGTGAATAGAAAAACCGAATCCCTACAGCGGATCGAGCGGTTCGGAGTCAGGTATTGAATTGAAACCCCTTTTGAATCAAGTTGTTCAGTCGCTGCAGCAACCATAGAAAAAGGCAACTTCCTACAAGCTCAGTTGCATCTTGTCCCTGCCAAGCCTGTTTTCTCGACCGCTGAGTTCACTGCACACTATTGTGGAGACAGACGCGCCCGAAACCACATCCGCGATCATCTAAATCCCCCACCCACATAGCTCTTCCCGACTAAATCATTGGAGAACCTATGAAAATTCCGCCGATCCGACTTCTTACCGCGATGATCGCAATGATCGTCTCACTACCAAGCAGTGCGGCCGACACCTATCTGACGGGCAACATCACGAACTTGACGAGTACTGGCGGAGGATTGCTCATCATGCTTGACTCGGGCATACCTGTGAATTGCACTGGTACGCCGTACAACTGGTTGCTGATTCGGGCGGAAAACAAGGCGATGATTGCCCTGACGCTGACGATGTATTCCCTCGGTAAGAAGAACGCGACTGTCTACACGAACCCTGTCACTCCTGGTTCGTTCTGCGAGATAAACCAGTACGACCCTAGCGAGTAGTCTGCGCGCAGAAGTCGCACAGAAGTCGGGGTCTTGAATTTAAACCCATTCTATGTCAGGCCTTCAGGTAAGTTGGGGTCACAGGTAAGTTGGGGTCAGGTCTTGCATTACGTCATTGGAAAGAGGAGCGTAGGTCGGAGGTCACCCATTAGCCACCCCCGTCGACAAAAGCAAACGAATTCCTACAACCTCAGTTGCATCATGTCCCTGCCAAGCCTGTCTTTCCAACCACTGAGCTCACCGCATACTTGGTTCTGGAACAATGGACGCGCCGCTCTACACCAGTCACCCGTTGAAATCACAGCGATCCGGGGTCTTGAAGTTAGACCCTTGTGGAGTGGATTCACCCATTCTCGGTCGATTGGTGGGCGATGCAGTTTGGTTCTGATTGATCTGGCCCCGTGAACTTAGGAGATACATCAGTGTGGCACTTCAAGAGTAGGGCTTTGCAGGCATGCACGTTCAGCCTATTGCTGGTTGTTTCGCAAGCACACGCCGGCTGGATCTGCTCCGGCTCGGTAACAGACCTGACAGTGGATCCGTGGGGGTCTGTCCTGATGAGCTTGCAGAAGCCAGACAAGTCATATGTTTGGACTTGGAAAATTCTTTGCAACGTACAGCAGGCCTCCAACGGTATTCAACCGCAGGTTTGCAAGATAGTCTATGGAACACTCGTGACGTCCATCGCGTTGAATCGTACGGTGACCTTCTGGTTCGACTATCCAAACGCGACCACTCCGGATTGCTCGCCTACCCGGTTTAGCGCGTGGTCCGTGCTCGCCACGGACGGTAGTTCTCCGTGGTATTTTGGTCCCAAGCTGGATTGAAATGCAGTTTTGTCGAAGGACGGGGAGATTCACGACCCCTCCCTGCCTTCGCACCCATTGAAGGAGCAAAATGCGAGCACCGATAGGCATCGTTACCTTAATCGTATCTGTCACATTTCTTGGAACTGGTGTATCAGCATCTGCGGAGTCGCCAGCAACGGGGCAAGTTGTTCTATATCATCTAAACTCGACTGTGCCGGACCGCGGCCCATGTATACAGATGAATCCGGCACTGCCGCAAACTCCTTGGGCGTGTCTCTACAAGTCCAATGCACTTTATAAGGAACTCAATGCTATGTTGCTGCTCGCATCAGCGAGCGGAAAATCCTGCTGGCTATTACTTGACCAGAAGGACTCTGGCGGGTTTTGGCAAATAGCGGTCGCATCGTGTATGCAGTAGTTCATTCAGGTATCTGTCTCCTAGATCTGCACTTCTCGCAACGCGTGACCCCCGGCTGCCTGGCAGCCCCAGAAACTGTATGTTATTCCTGGTGCCCAATGAGCGCAGCTGGTCACACCAGCCGCACAGGTTTGTGAGATTGTTCGGGAGGAAATGACATGAGGAACTCGTTTAAGAATATCGCTTTAGCGCTGGCACTATCCTGGTCTGGCATCGCATCTGCGGCACTCGTGCAAAGCAATGGTCAGATCACACACCTCCGAATTGAAGGCACCTACGGTTTTATAGCTGTGCCGGACCCGATGGCGCCTGGAGCGAGTTGCGGCTATCGCGTATGGATCGACATGTCGACTCCGCTTGGTCGTTCCGTTTGGGCAACCGCACTGCTTGCGTATAATACAAAGCAAAACGTCATAATTCGTGCATTCGAAGAAAGTGCGCGTGTATTCGGGGCATGCGGGTTGTATGATATTTACATGCAGCAATAAAGCAGAGTGATATTCAATGCTAATTCATTGGTCACTAGTCGTGATTTGTCATGGGGGTCAGTCATGGTCAATGGTCAGTCGTCAGCAGTCATGCGATCACCCATTAGCCGCCCCCGTCAATAGAAACGAGCGAATCCCTACAACCTGAGCTGCATATTGTCCCTGCCAAGCCTGTATTCCAAAACGCTGAGCTCACCACACATTTGGTTCCCGAACAATGGTTACGCCGCTGCGCACGAGTCACCTCTCAGGACTGAGACACACGGGCATTACGTTGCACTGGCCTTGGCTGCATTCGCACGATGCAGGATTTATCAACCGCGATCGATTTACACGGAAGTCAATATGGTGAAGAGGAGTCAAGGTTCTGTGCTCTGGTCCATTTGTGAAGCAGTGCCCACCTCAAGAGAGGTTTCCGCAAAGCGACTGAAGTGGCGCGGGTACCTGGTACTTGTGGCAGCACTGACGGCGGGTGTCGTGGTTCCTACGGCGCCAGCGCAGGCTGAGGGACCCGGTTGGACGCCCCCCGGGACGGTGACAAAGATCGTTGTCACATTTAATGGTGGAGTCAATATACGTATGTCGCCGGACGTCAACAATTGCATCTCGCAGAGTGGATACGGCGCCAACTACGCGTCAGTATACCCAACCCACCCAGGAATCAACCGTATCAAGGCGGATGTTCTCGCGGCCTACCTCACCGGAAAGCCGATTTCACTCTATCTCACAGATAGTTCATGCACCGTTGGTGAGGTTGTCCTTGGCGGATTCCCTTGAGCCGATCCTACGTGAATATGGGCGCCAACACACGCCTTCCGAATGGAGTCCTGTTTGCACTTCGCGCAGGTGCTGTCGCGCTGTCCCTCCTTGAAGTCCGAGTCACCCAATAGCCGCCCCCGTCAATAGAAACGAGTGAATTCCTGCGACGATCTAACGGATTCAGGCGTTTATCAGATCTTGCTTCATGTCAGTTGAAGATCCTCCAATTGTGACAGAGACTTAAGGTCAAAAGATTTAGAGTAAATTAAATATGATGCTGCACAAGAACGCTTTTATATATATTGGATTGCTGCTACTAACGGTATTCATCGCAGAAGCCAGAGGCAACAGCAGCAATGGAACGAATGCGATTGTTTCGTTGGGCATTCATGACTCTGGAAATGCCATCGTTGAATTGGCAACAAGTGCCAACACGGAAGGTTGTTCTACGCCGTCACTCAAGAATCTAATACTAATCCAGAAGACAAATCCAAATTTCAAGGAAATGTACGCCACTGCGATCTTTGCAATGGCGACGGGCCGGCCAATTACTGGGTGGGTCAATGGGTGTACGGACGTTTGGGGAGGCGGTGGAACAGTCATAGTAAATGCAACGACGCTTGGCGTTGCGAAGTAGCTGGCTTTGAAACGGATCGACGATCATCGTCGTCTTACTATTTTGCGATCAGTACTCAACCAAGGGGCGACCAATGGGCTCACGTAAAGGCTCACGACCAAGTGTAACTAGCATTATAAATTCGATAAAGATACTATTTGGCGTGTTCATCAGCTTGGCATGGCACACGGCAAGTGCTATTGGAAATATTGAACCTGTCGAGATTAGAGATGTATACGTCAGAGAATATAGAATAGACATTATCCTTGTTCAACCATACTCCAATCCGCTTGCTTGCGAGAATAATACAATGCTCGTTCTCAAGGCAGATGAATTTCCGACCTCAAAGTCGATGGTTGCCGCTGTCTTGGGTGCTCATATTGCTGGCAAGAAGATATCCGGCTGGGTCGGGGAATGTTATGACGGTGGTGGGAAGCTGAATGCAGTAAACGTCGAAAAATAACTACCTGCCAGCCTCCGTCCATCTCGATACGATCACTCCCGAATTCGGGATCGTCGCGTATTGGGTAATTTGCGCCTGCAGCAAGGCCCACCTGGGTGTTGGCTCGCCCGCGTTGATCTCCTCCAGGTAGCGCAGCAGCATGGCGTATTCGGCGAACTCAAGGTTGACGCGAACTTCGCCGTCGTGGGCCGTGATCTCGATGGCTGTGAGCTTGACGCCTTCAACCTGCGTTGACTCGAGTGCGGTGAATACCCGATCCACCGGGAAGCTCGCCATCTTTGCCAGCGCGGCGGCATCGTTTGCGTAGAGCGGCAGCCTCGCCAACGATTCCATGGCGCCGCGCTGGGCTTGCATTGCTGCCTCAAGCTGCACGGTCAGCGCGGCAGCTTCGCGTTCCACCACCGCCGCGCGCTTATGCGTCGACCAAGCCTCCTCTCCCTGGCGGGCGGCAGCCAGCAGCAACGCCGCGCACAAGCCTGCAGGAAGCCACCATGCCGTCTCGTGGGGGCGCGCGAACTCCACCTTCAGCCGCTTCACTGCGTCGACTCCAACACGGCAGCCAGTGCCACGCCGGCCCTGACCTGACCCCGCGCTACGCCTTGCACTTCCAGGCGGCAGCGCACTTCCTCGCCGGGGCCGATGTCCGCCGACAGCAAGGCGCGGGCGAGCGCCGACCGCGCTGTCTCGTGGTCGGTGATCGGGCTATAGGTGGCGACGCTCTCGAAGCGGCCTCCGCTGCCGACCAGGAAGGTGAGCGAGTCGCAGTCCTGCACGCTGATTGCCGGCGTGGCAGGGCGCTGCGCAAGCACATGTCGCAAGACTTCAGACCACCAGGGCCGGATGGAGACCACCACGCGCCTTCCCTTGGCCGCCGCCAATGTCGCGTAGAGCCTGTCGATCACGTCTTGCGGCACCGCCACGGCCGCCAAGGGTGTGCCTCGTGGACCCACATCGACCCACACCCGGCAAGCGCCGACAAGCCCCGTCTGCTGGGGCGCCAGCGCCAATGCCACGCGGTTCAATTCATCGCGGGTGCTGACGCCATCGACCGCCGGAACGATGAACGGCCGGCAGAGTGCGCCGCTTAGCCAGACGCGCAGCTTCTGGCCGGGCGTGAACGCCTCCAGCCAGGCCTTGAGCGCTTCGAGTGCCTCTTCGAATTCGGTGACACCGGCCGAGTGCAGCAACTCGACGCCGCGGCCGATGACCAGCGCGCGCGTGCCCAGATAGACGTCGAGTGCCTTACTGCCAACCGACCACACGCTTGATCTCCTCGGGTGTGGTCACGCCGCTCAGCACCATGCGCGCCGACTGCGTGGCGAGCGATTGCACACCCGACTTCGCCACGTGTTCGCGCAGCGCAGAGACGGGCATGCCGTTGGTTACCAGGTCGCGAAACCCGTCGTCGATCGCATGCACTTCGGCCAGAACCAGGCGACCCTGGTAGCCGGTGCCACCGCAGGCCTTGCACCCGGCGGCGTGCGGCATGGACGCTTGCACGTCGCCCAAGCCCAGGCCTTGCAGCCAGGCGCGCTCTTTGTCCGAGGGCGGGCGCGTTCCCACGCACTGCGCACACAGGCGGCGCACGAGCCGCTGCACGACCACGCCGTTGAGCGAGGCCATGAAGCCGAACATGTCGAGCCCGAAGTGGCGAAACCGGCCGGTCACGTCGAACACGCTGTTGGCGTGCACGGTCGTGAAGACTTGGTGGCCCGTCAGCGCCGACTGCACGGCGATCTCGGCGGTCTCGGCGTCGCGGATTTCGCCGACCAGGATGCGGTCCGGGTCGTGGCGCAGGATCGAGCGCAGGCCCTTGGCGAAGGTCAATCCCTTGCGCTCATTGACCGGGATTTGCAGCACGCCCGGCAACTCGTATTCGACCGGGTCTTCGATGGTGATGATCTTCTCGAAACCGTTGTTGATCTCGGAGAGCACGGCGTAGACGGTCGTCGTCTTGCCGCTTCCCGTGGGCCCGGTGATCAACAGCATGCCGTGGGGCAGCCCGGCGAGATCGCGAATTTGCTCGGCGCTCACGGCATCGAAGCCCAGCAGGTCGAGCGAGACGGCTTCGTCTCGCGAGCGCAGTTGCGCCTTGTCGAGCAGCCGAAGCACGGCGTCTTCGCCGAACACGCTGGGCATGATGGAGACGCGCAGGTCGACGCTGCGCGTGCCGAGGTCGAAGCGGAACCGCCCGTCCTGCGGCGTGCGGCGTTCGGTGATGTCGAGCTGGGCCAGCACCTTGATGCGCGAGATCACCTCCTCGGCGCGAACGCGGTCGTCCATGCTCGCGAAGCGGCTGAGCACGCCGTCCTGGCGCAGCTTGACGATCACGCCGCCGCGCCCGCACTCGAAGTGAATGTCGCTCGCGCCGGCCGAGAACGCGGCCCGAATGGCCGCATCGACGAAGTCGACCACCGGCCCGCTCACGTCGCCGTTGGCATTGGGCACACTGTTGCCTGCACCGTTTGCGCCCGGAGTCGTGCCGTTGCCCGTAGGCGGCGCCGCCTGCCCTAGCCACGACTCCAGCAGCGCAGAAGGCACAGCGACGAGCTGCGGAACGAAACCCAAGGCTGCGCTCGCGCGGCGCACGCTATCGTCCTTCCAAGGGTCAGCCAGCGCGAGCCGAACCGTCGCGTCGCCGCTCATGCGCAGCGGCACGCAACCCAGCACCGCTGCGGTCTTGAGGTCCAGCGCCGTGAAGTCGGGCGTCACGCCCTCGCTCGTGAGCAGCACATCCACGCCGTGCTGCTTCAATTGCTGCGCAAGCTCGGCCGGGCCTGCCTGTGCCGAGCGCAGCAGCACGTCGAGCACGCTGCCCGCCCCCGACGCATGGAGCTTGCGAGCAGACTGAATCGAGCTACGCAGATCTGCCATGGCTTGCTCAGCGCACGCTGCTGGCCATGTCGAACACCGGCATGTACATCATCACCACGATACCGCCGACGACGAGGGCCACGAGGAGCAGCAGCACGGGCTCGACGATGCGTGTCGCCCGTTCCACAAAGGTGTTGAAGTTGCCGGCGTGCCGTTCGGCGATGGTCTGCAGCACGCGGTCGAAGTTGCCGGTGCGCTCGCCCACGCTGAGCAGGCGCTGCGTCACCGCATCGGTCAGCCCCGCCGCGGCGAACGCGCTGGACACGCGCTGGCCCTGCGCCAGCCCGCGCTGTGCTGATTGCACGCCCTGGCTCAGCCGCTCGCCCATGCCGAGTGCGGCGCATTGGCCGAGCGCGTCGTCCAGCGCGAAGCCGCCGCGGAACATCAAGGCCAGCGAGTGGTAGAGCTTGGCCAATCTGAATTCGTCGATCTGTCGCTGCAGCGGCGCAATGCGCTCGGCCAGCGCGCCCGCGACGCGGGTCAAGGCGCCCCGTCGCCAAGCCATCACCAAGCCCACCGCGGCCAGCGCGAGCACCATCGCCACGAGCTGGCCATGTCGGTTCAGCGTGTGGCTGACGGCCACCAGCGCCTGGGTCGTCCAGCTCACTTGGCCGCGCAGGTCGGCATACATGCGCGAGAAACGCGGGATGACGAACAGCAGCAGGAACAAGGTGATGGCCCCGCCCAGCGAGATCACCAGCCCCGGGTAAATCGCCGCGCTGACGACGTTCTTGCGTAGGCGCTCGAGCATCTGGTGGTACTTGAGGTACTCGTCCAGCGCATCGGACAGCGAACTCGTGCGCTCGCTTGCCTTGACGCCGGCGATCAGCACCGTCGGGAAGCAGCCGACCGCCTGCATCGCGGCCGACAGCGCGTAGCCGGCCCGCAGGTAGTTGACCAGCGACGCATTGACCTGCGCGCGTGCCTTGCCCAGGGCTTGCGCGTTCAGCGTATCGAGCGCTTCGACGACCGTCATGCCGGCCAGCAAGAGGGTGCGCAGTTCCTGGCACCACCAGCCCACGTCCAGCGCGGCGTCGCTGCCGGCGCGGCGCCACGGCGCGGGCTTTGGTTTGGCGACGGCGTCGACCGACAACACCGTGAAGCCACCGTCTTGAAAGCGGTCCACGGCGGCGCCGCGTGACTCGGCCTCCACCGCCTCTTGGCGCACGGCGGCTTGCTGGGCATCGAACACGCGAACCAGAAATTGCATCTCGGTGTCAATTCATGATGTCGGCGTCATCCCCGGTGCCGCCGGGGGCGCGGTCGCGGCCGTAGCTGACGATGTCGAAGTCTTTGCCACGCGTGCTGGGCACGCGGTATTCGTAGGCACGGCCCCAGGGGTCGGGCGGAATGCTGTCTTTGAGGTAGGGCCCGCGCCAGCGAGGCTCTGCGCCCGGCGCCTCGACGAGCGCCTTCAGCCCTTCGCTGCTGGTGGGATAGCGCCCCATGTCGATCCGATAGGCCTGCACGGCCTTGTCGAAGGCATCGATCTGCGCACGGGCGGTCGTGACTTCGGAACGCGCGATCTGGTTCATGAAACGCGGCGCGACGATGCCGGTGAGCAGGCCGATGATCAGAATCACGACCAGCAACTCGAGCAACGTGAACCCGCGCGCGGAGTTCCGGCGGGTCAGCGCTTCTGCTTGTGTTTGGCGTGGGTCACTCATGTCTTGGCCTTGGCAATGAACTTCCAGTCGGAGTATCGCGTCGCCGGCGGCAGCGTCAGCGAACGCAATTGCAGCGGCCGCCCTGCCGCCAGCGGGGCATTGTCGCTGCGGCTGTAGACGCCGATGATCCTGTCGTCAAGATCTCGCACCACGCCCCAGGGCTGGCCCGGGTTCACCGGGTCGGCGTAGAGCGTGCGCATGTGACGGGCAACGCCGACGAAGCGCGTGTCGATGAGCAGATCCTCGAGGCGGGATGGGAACTGCTTCAGGCCGCCAGGGGACGCATCACGGTACTCGGCGATCGCCTGTGCATAGAGGGCGCCGATGCGCAACAAGTCTTGCTCACGTTCGCGCCGCGTCGCGTCCGACCATAGCGGCCCGGCCACCGCCAGGCCGAGCATGCACACTGCCAGCAGAACAAGCACCGTGACCAGCGTGTACCCCGCTTCGCCAAGTCGTCTACCAGGTCGCATAGGGCTTCCCGTCGAGTGCGTTGCCCTTGGCGCCGCTGTGCACGTCAAACACGGCACCAGACGGTGTGGTGCCGCCCGCTTGGGCCGGAGGAACGATGATCCAGGTGTCGCTGCGCTGCGTGATCGGGTCCAGCGGAACGCTGCGTAGGTAGCGCTTGACCACGAGTTCATCCAGATCGTTCGGGTAGCGCGCCTGATCGCTGTAGAACTTGTCGATCGCATCGCGAAGCTCGTGCAAGTCTTGCTTCAGTGTGGTCTCGCGCGCGGTGTCCAGGTGCTGCATGTAGCGCGGCGCCGCAATGCTTAGCAAGAGCGCGAGCGCTGCCAGAACGACCAGGAGTTCGATCACGGTGAACCCCGAGATGCGTGCGAACAGACGGCTGGACGACATCGCGTCACCACTTCGCCAAGGGTATGCCGTTAAGCCCGACGCGATCCGACTTCGAATGCACGTCGTACACGTCGGCGCCGGGTCTTGGATCCCCAGCCTCCGACAGGTAGCTGCGCAGACCCCAGCTCGTTTCCGGTGCAAGCGCCGGATCTGCAAACGGATCACGCGGAATCTCGCGCATGAACCGCAGCATCTCGCCCTTGTGATCGGGCCGGGCGTCTGGCGTGGCCTGCAGGAGCGCTGCCAGATTGGCCGGGTAGCCTGAGCTGCCCAAGGGGCCGAGGATCGCGCCCTGTTCGCGCGCCGCCTTGTAGGCGTCGATGGCATCGCGGATTTGCCACAGGGCTCGCTTGAGTTCATGCTCGCGCTCGCGCTGCACCGTCATCTCGGCCATCGGCATCGCCATCGTCGCCAGCAGGCCCAGAATGGCCAGCACGACGAGCAACTCGATCAGCGTGTAGCCGCGTCGACGAGCGCGCATCGTGAGCCCCGTGGGTCACTTGACCTGGACAACGAACGGCGCCGGAAGGACTGGGTTGGGCGCCATCGTCCCGATGCCCAGCGCCTGCGCGGCGCCGAGCTTGACTTCAGCCGGCCCCGCGGCAGTCGCCTTGAAGCGAAGCGTCAGCACCGTCCCCTGGCCGCCAACCCCGGTGGCCTGATTGCGCAGCACGTCGGCGCGCACCTTTCCATCTTTGCCGTCGCCGCTCTTCGAGAAGCTCGTGGTCGCACCGTCTTGCTTGAAGAACTCGCCTTCAATCACATCCGTCAACTCCAGGCGGTCGTTGGAGAACGAAAACTCCAGTGGCAGCCCGCGCAGAGCGAGGCCCGAGTTCAGGTTCACCTTGAGTTCGACGACATCGCCGACTTTGGTCTCCGCCGGGCCTGACCACTTGATGCCTGGCGGTTCGGCGGGCGGGGCCGCATTGACAGGGCCTTGCAGCGGCGCAGGCCCGCCCATTGCGAGCGTTGGCGCTACAACGCCCGGTACCTGTTGGTCGGCGCGGGGTGGCGTACCGGTAGCGCCTTGTGCCGAGGCCGCAACGGGTTTGACCTGGCGCATGCCGCCAACGGGCCGCAGACGCGGGAAGGCCTCGGTGCCAACCCACAACTCAGCCTCGCCGGCATCGAGCTTGCGTACGTTGCGCACGATGCGCGGCGTGATGGCCAGCACGAGCTCTGTGCGCGTGTTGTTGTCGGTCTGGGTGGAGAACAAACGGCCGAGCACGGGGATGTCGCCCAGCCCAGGAATGCGGGACGAGTTCATCTGGTCGTTCTTGGCAATCAGGCCGGCGAGCAACTGGGTTTCGCCATCATGCAGACGCAAGACCGTGGCTGCGTTGCGGGTGCTGATCTGGTAAGCGAGCGTGCCCGAGTTCGTTCGCACCGGAGCGCCCGGATTGCTGACTTCGAGCGCGATCTTGATGACCACCTCGTCGTCGGGGTAGATGGAGGGTTCAACTTCGAGCTTGAGCCCGACATCGATGTAGCTGACGCTGTCGGACACGAACCCGCCCGTCCCCGTCGTTGTCGTGATGATGGGCAGCTTGTCGCCGATGAGTATCTTGGCCTTCTCCTTGTTGCGCGCACGAATCTTCGGATTGGCCAGCGTCGTGACGTCGCCGACCTCGCGCTTGAAGTTGACCAGGATCCCGGAGATCGTCAGCCCGATCCGGTCCGCACCCATGCCCTGAACATTACCGAGCGTCAGGCCGGTTTGTCCTGCGGGAGGCAGGGGAGTGAGCAGAAACCGCTCCGGATACTTGATGCCGAGCTCGGTCAGCCGCGAACTGCTAATCTCCAGCACTTCCACCTCGAGCACGACCTCGGGGTCTGCGGTGTCATAGAGGGCGACCAGCTTTTCCGCGAGGCGTATGTTCTCTTGCGACTCGCGCAAAGCCATCATGTTGCTGCGCTCGTCGACGAACGGCTCGCGGATCTTGAGCATCGACTTCAGGAACGCCGCAGCACCTTTGGCATCCGTACTGGCGAGGTAGAAAACTCTGACGATCTGCTCTTGGTATTCGCGCTGCTTCTCGGGTGTGTTCGGGTAGATGACGATGGTCTGGCTGTCGACCACCTTCTTCGCGAGCTGGTTCGTGCTGACGATCAGGTCCAGTGCATCTTCCAGACGTGCCTGGCGCAGAAAGATCGTCACCTGCGTGTCGGGCCGTATGTCGCGGTCGAAGATGAAGTTGACTCCGCTGTTGCGCGACACCACGTCAAGCACCGTTCGCAGGTTCGCGTCCCTAAAGTCGAGTGAGATTGGGCGCGTCTCGGCCAATGCGGACTGCGAAGCAGCGATCTGGGCTTGCCGCAGGTCGAGCTCGATCCTTCTCTGCGCGGCGATCAGGCCGGGGTGGCGCGGGTTGTCCTTCAGCGCCTGTTCGATAGCCCGCAGGGCCGCGTCAGGGCGATCGGCGGCTTCGAGCTTCTGGGCCTCGGCGAGCGTGGACTGCAGACGGCGCTCCGTGCTCAATTCGACGATCAAGGCTTCAACGCGCCGGTTTAGCGGGTCGAGCAACAGTGCACGCTCGAGTTCACCCTGCGCCTCATCAAACTTTCCGGCCGTGCGCAATGCGGCGGCTTTGGCAATCATGCGCGACGCCGCTTGCGAGCGTGCCTGGAGTAGGTCTTTCTTGAGCATCACGTTGTCGGGATACTCTTTCAGACCTTGTTCCAGACCCTGGATGGCTTTCTCATAGTCACCCGCCGCGAGCGCCTGTTGGGAATCGTCGCTGATGCGCTGCAGCGCGCAGCCGGCCAACAGCGCGAGCGTCATCGCGAGTGCAACGAGCGCGACTCTTGGGTGCCGGCCTTTCGTGACGATCGATCCCGTCTTTAGTTCAATGGTCATGGAGCAGACGAGATGTTGCGGGCCGGAGGAATGCTGATTACCGTGCGCGTGTCGAGTGCAGGATAGTGAAACGTGATCGACTCCAGGCCTATGCTCTCTACCACGTACCCTTCATCTAGCCGCGTGCCCACGGTCACGGGCACGGTTCGCGCGGCATTGGCCAAGTAGACCAGTTCATTGCCCGACGGGTCTAGCATTCTGCCAAGGTAGCGGTAGTTGAACGGGGGCGGCGCAGGCGGTGGCGGTGGCGGCGGTGGCGCGACCACCTGGGGCGGCGGCGGCGGGGGTGGCGGAGGGACGACACCGACGAAGGGGTCGAAGTTGGCCGCGTCGAGCGTGACGGAGGTGAGGCGACTCGGGAGCGCGCGCACAGAGGCCGCAGCCGATTCGCCCGCAGGCGAATGGCCGGTTGACGCGGTGGCGCCCTCAGTCGCCTTCGACCCGGCCCCTGCAACCGGCAGGCTCACCGTCTCGTGCCACCAGAGCGCCAGCACGGAGGAGAGCACCGTCGCTGCAAGCAGCCAACGCAACCAGGTTCGCATGTTGGACGTGGCCCTCAGCTCGGTGCCACGGTGGGCCCTTGAAGCGGCCGCGTGAGCAGCAGTAGATCGAGGCGTGCCTCAACATCCGTGGGCGAGGTCAGCCGGCGCAGGGAAAGGCGCTGCAGAAGCAACCCAGGATATCTGCTCCGCACCTCTGCGAGCACCGTCTTGATGTCGGCGTACTTGCCGCGCAAGGTCACCGACAGTTCGGCTCGCCCCAAGGTTTGCAGCGTGGCATCGCGAAAGCTCGAAGTGACGGACGAAACGGCTACTCCCGCGGCTTGGCTGGAGCGCTGCAACTCGGCGTAAACCGGCTCCAGCGCTGGGGCATCCGGCAGCCGTTGCGCGAAGTCCGGCTCGGCCGGCACAGCCGATGCCGCCGCGGCCTGTGCTGCGCCCAACTGCTGGTGTAGCTGTGCGGCCCAGGCGTTATCCCTGGTCAGATGTTGCGTTGAAACGAAGTTCCACGCCACGGTCGCACCGGCGAGCAGCGCGGCAGCGCCAACCGCCGCGAGCAGCCGGTGGTTCCTTGAGCCTAGCAAAGAAGAAACAACCTTGAAGCGTTGCACGGTTGGTCAGAGCCCGGTTGGAGGTATGGTGCAAGGATAGCGGCAGCGAGACCAATTTCGCGCGGCCGCACGGACGAAGCTCGCCCGGCCAACCCGGAGAGGCGCGACAAGTCCGAAAGACACAATGGCCTGCTGCAACGTCCGGGTGCGCAGCAAGACGCCGAAGCTGCCGTCGTCCAGTCGCAGCTGCCTTGGCTGTCCCGCTCGGGGCGGCCGCGGTGTGACGGATGAGGTTACGTATCCGTCGCAGGCAAAGAGCGCACGGATCCGACGCCGCGGCGGTTCGAGTTGGTTCGCGCGCGGCAGCGCTTTAGTTGGGGGAACAACCCGGGGAACAAGTTCAGTCCCCACGTTGCGAATCAAGCGCTGGCGCAGCTTCGCCGCAATTGGTCAAACCCCTCCGGGCCATCCGTTCGAGCACCGCACGCGACGGGCGCCGGCCGTTCAATGCCCCGCCGCGCGGCGAACGCCTGCCAGCATCGCGCGCAGTTCCTCGATCGCGAGCTGCCCCGGCGCAGAGCTGCTCTTGCCGACAGCGAAGGTTGCCGCGGAGCCGTACTGCCAGCCCATGATGCGCGATATCGCGCCCAGGCCGCCCATCGACATGCTGATCAGCGGCACGCGCAGCGTCTGGCTGGCTTGGTAGGTGGCACTAAGAAGTGTCAGCACGTCTTGCGGGTCGGCGGGCATCACCGCGAGCTTGACGACGTCCGCGCCCATGCGCTCGCCGCGGGCGAAGGTGTCCAGCAGGGTCTGCCGGTCGGGCGTGCGTTCGAAGTTGTGGTGCGACAGGATCAGTGCAATGCCGTTCGCCGCCGACGCCGCGCGAAGTTCCGTCATGTGTTCGGCCGCGCATGCGAGTTCGTAGTCGATCAGTTCGACGCAGCGCGCCGCGCACACGCGCCCGAGCATCGCGACGACGGCCGGCTCGTCCAGAGGAATCGGCTGGCCGCCTTCGGCCACGCTGCGGCGCGTAAGCAGGAGCG
>CAIMSP010000040.1 GCA_903844215.1 uncultured beta proteobacterium
AAGCTTGAAGTGCAGCGCTTTCAACGGGCTTTTCAGCGCTTAAGCGGGCCAGAGCTGAGCCTAGCGTTGGCCAGCCGCAGCCAGCAGCAGGCTCACCGCAAGCAATGGGATCGTCGTACCTCAGGTAGGTGTTTGACCTACAGCCTTGTCCGAAAGGCTGTCCACCAGGCCTTCACCCGGTGCTTCAAGTCGTGCGCCTGGCGCCAGGGCGCCGACTGGTGGACCTGCGCGATCAAATGGTCTTTCCACGCCTTCCAGCGCGGGTACCAGCGGGCGAACCACGGCAGTTGCATGAGGGCCGGTTCGGTCAGCTGAAACAGGCGCGCCAGCACCGCTGTCCCGAGCAACTTGGCCCCGAGCAAGAGCACCAGGCCCAGCGTGCGTTTTCCCTGCCCAAACAAAAACAGCGCCGCCAACTTCACCGGCAGCAAGGCCAGCACGGGCACGCCAAACATCAGCAGCGCACCCCAGGGCGGCAGCCGCCTGATCCTCTGCTCGATCCAGGCCCACAGCGGCAGTCGGGCCAGTCGTGCAAACAGCGCCGCCAGCGGCTCCCAGCCCCATTCTTCGAACAGCACAATGGCGGCGACGAAGACGAAGGCAAGATTTCGCAGAAGGGCCTTGAGGCGCTGCATCAGTGGGAGCATGGTGGGGCGAGTCTATCTTTCATTCCTCAGCGGCGACGCGCGCAGCAGCATGCAAGTCGGCTCGGTCCTTTTGTGGGCCGGGCTGTGTCTGGTGGGCGCCGGGTATTTCATTCTTCGCGGCGGTTAAACTCGCCTGTGTCATAAAAATGTCACGAGACCGACATCTATCCATCTGAGGAGCGTCCATGCTGTTTGCCAAGTTGCTGCCACGTGAAGGCAATTTTTTTGAAATGTTCAATCAGCATGCCGATCGCATCGTGGAGGCCGCACACGCCTTTTCCAAGCTGGTGGAGAACTACGCGGACCCGCATCTGCGGGAGAAATACAACCAGGAAGTCGATCATGCCGAGCGCGCCGCCGATCGCGTCACGCACGAGGTCAACAAAGCCCTGCACAAGACCTTTATCACGCCGATTGATCGCGAGCAGATCCACACCCTGATCAACACCATGGACGACGTCTGCGACCTGATTCAGGATTCGGCTGAAACCATGGCCTTGTACGACGTGCGTCACATGACCGAGGAGATCACGCGGCTCACCGATCTGAGCGTGAAGTGCTGCGAGCGCGTGAAGGATGCGGTGTATCTGCTGGCCAAGGTGGCTGACCCCGGCACGGCCGAGGCCGTGCTCAAGACCTGCGAGGAGATTGACCGGCTCGAGTCCGACGCCGACCGCGTCATGCGTTCCGCCATGAGCAAGCTGTTTCGCTCGGAGCCGGACGTGCGCGAACTCATCAAACTCAAGGCGATTTACGAGTTGCTTGAGACCATCACCGACAAGTGCGAAGACGTGGCCAATGTGATCGAGGGCATCATCCTCGAGAACTCCTAAGGCGCGCTGGAGCCAACATGACAACGGTCACGGTTTCGCTGTGGGTGGTGGTGCTGCTGGTGGCATTGGCCATGGCATTTGACTTCATGAACGGCTTTCACGATGCCGCCAATTCCATCGCCACCGTCGTGTCAACGGGCGTATTGAAGCCCGGACAGGCGGTGATTTTCGCGGCGTTTTTCAACCTGATCGCGATCTTCATCTTCCACCTGAGCGTGGCAGCCACCGTGGGAAAAGGCATCGCCGACCCCGGCGTGGTGGATGTGCACGTGGTCTTCGGCGCGCTGATCGGCGCCATCAGTTGGAACTTCATCACCTGGTATTACGGCATTCCGAGCAGTTCGTCGCACGCGCTCATTGGCGGCATCGTCGGCGCCGTCATGGCCAAGGCCGGAGTGGGCTCGCTGGTGAGTTCGGGCATCTCGCGCACGGTGATCTTCATCTTTGTCTCGCCGCTGCTGGGTTTTGTCCTGGGCAACTTGATGATGGTGCTGGTGGCGCTGATCTTCAGGCGCTCCACGCCTTCGCGCGTGGACCGCTGGTTTCGCAGCCTGCAACTGGTCTCGGCCGGCGCCTACAGCCTGGGGCACGGCGGCAACGACGCGCAAAAGACGATCGGCATCATCTGGATGCTGCTGATCGCCACCGGCTATGCGGCTGCGGGCGACAAGGCGCCACCGACCTGGGTCGTGGTTTGCTGCTATTGCGCGATTGCGGCGGGCACCATGTTTGGCGGCTGGCGCATCGTCAAGACCATGGGTCAGAGGATCACCAAGCTCAAACCGGTGGGCGGCTTTTGTGCCGAGACCGGCGGCGCCATCACCCTGTTCTTGGCCACCGCCATGGGCATTCCGGTGTCCACCACCCACACCATCACCGGTGCCATCGTGGGCGTGGGCTCGGCCCAGCGCGCCAGCAGCGTGCGCTGGGGCGTAGCCGGAACCATCATCTGGGCCTGGATTTTCACCATACCGGCCAGCGCCTTTGTAGCCGCCATTGCGTACTGGCTGAGTCTGCAAATTTTCTAAAGCGCCGTGGCGCGCTCAGGCATCGGCGGGTGGCTGCCGGTCTCCCAGGCCCAGCGATTTTTCCATCAGCACCACGTCCAGCCAGCGGTCGAACTTCCAGCCGCAGGACTTGAGCACGCCCACCGGTTCGAAGCCGACGCAGCGGTGCACGCCGATGGAGCCGGCATTGGCCGAGTCGCCGATCACGGCGATGAGTTTGCGCAGGCCCGCGCGTTCTGCTTGCAGCGCCAGTTCGGCCAGCAGCGCGCGCCCCACGCCTTGGCCGAGTGCCTGCTGCGCGAGGTAGATCGAGTCTTCTGCCGAGAAGCGGTAGGCCGGGCGGGGTTTGAACCAATTGCAGTAGGCAAAGCCCAGCAGTTGGCCCTGATGCTCGGCCACCAGGTAGGGCAGTCCCTTGGATAAAACGTCCGCTCGGCGTTGCGCCATGTCGGCTGCGCTGGGCGGTTCGATCTCGAAAGTCCCGGTGCCCGTGAGCACATGGTGGGTGTAAATGGCGGTGATGGCGGGGACGTCGGTGTCGCGGCTGGGTCGGATGATGGGCATGTTCGCTTGCAAGGTTATAATGGAAGGCTCTTTAGCGTGTGGCTGGCCGGGTGGTCATGCTGCGTGTCTCAACGCTGAACTATATGGCTGGCGCCTTTTTTAAATACGCCAGCCTACTGAAGGATAAATCATGGTCGTCATTCGACTCGCCCGTGGCGGCGCAAAAGCTCGCCCGTTTTTCAATATCGTCGTCGCCGACAAGCGTTCCCGTCGTGACGGCAACTTCATCGAGCGCATTGGCTTTTATAACCCAATTGCCACCGCGAATGAAGAAAGCATCCGTCTCGCGCAAGATCGTCTGACCTACTGGAAGGGCGTTGGCGCACAGGCTTCGCCTACGGTCGAACGTCTGATTCAGCAAGCAGCCAAAAAGGCGGCTTGACTCGTTTGAAGTTGGCGTCGCCGGCGCAGTCGGTGGCGTCGCATCAAGGTCTTCTTCCCGTGTTGCCCGGACTTGAACCCGCCGAATTGCCGGCGGATGCCATCGAGGTCGGGCGCATTGCGGATGCCTGGGGAATCAAGGGCTGGTTCAAGGTCTTCCCCTACAGCGCCGACCCGGAAGCGCTGTTTTCTTCCAAAACCTGGTTTCTTCTGCCGGCCGAAAAAGGTGCAAAAACCTTTTCCGGAACGCAGTCGCTGCGCGTGCGCGAAGCCAAGGACCACTCGGGCACGGTCGTTGCCAATGCGCAGCAGGTGGATGATCGCAATGCCGCCGAGGCGCTGCGCGGCGCGCGCATCTTTGTCGCCCGCTCGAGCTTTCCCGCCGCTGCCAAGGACGAGTATTACTGGATCGATCTGATCGGGCTCGACGTTGTCAACCGCGAAGGGCTGGCCCTGGGCCAGGTCACGGAACTGTTGACCGCCGGGCCGCAGACCGTGATGGTGCTGGCCTACGAGCAAGCCGATGCCCAAGGCGTGAACCAGCCCGCCGAGCGCCTGATCCCTTTTGTTTCGGCCTTTGTGGACGATGTGAGCCTGCCTGAGCGCCGCATCACCGTGGACTGGCAAGAGGACTATTAACTTTGTGGGACACACCAAGAGCTACGCGCAGCGAGCTTTGCTCTGTCGCCAAACTTGACAAGATATGCGTTTTGACGTCCTCACGCTGTTCCCGGAAATCTTCTCGCCGTTTCTGACGACGGGCGTCACGCGCCGCGCCTTCGAATCCAAAGCGGTGGATGTGCGCTTGTGGAATCTGCGCGACTTTGCCCAGGGAAACTATCGCCGCATCGACGACCGGCCCTTTGGCGGCGGCCCCGGCATGGTGATGATGGTCGAGCCGCTGGCGCAGGCGCTGGCGGCGATCAAGGCCCAGCGCCAGGACCGCGCCCCCGTGGTGTTGTTTTCGCCGATCGGCCAAACCCTGAACCACGCGGCGGTGGAGCGCTGGTCGGGCAGCGAAGGCGCGGTGCTGATCTGCGGGCGCTACGAAGGCCTGGACCAGCGCTTCATCGACGCCCATGTGGACCAGCAAATCAGCCTGGGCGACTTCGTTCTTTCGGGTGGGGAAATCGCCGCCATGGCGCTGCTCGACGCCGTGGCCAGGTTGCAGCCGGGCGTGCTGGGCGACGCCGACAGCCACCAGTTTGACAGTTTCAATCCGGCGCTGGATGGTCTGCTGGACTGCCCGCACTACACCCGGCCCGAATTGTGGCAAGGGGTGGCTGTGCCGCCCGTCTTGCTCGGTGGCCACCACCAGCAGATCGAACGCTGGCGGCGCGACCGTCGGCTGGAAATCACCGCCCAATACCGTCCGGACCTGATTGCGCAGGCGCGCGCCGCAGGACGACTCGGCGCGCAGGATGAGTCGGTGCTGAGCGCACTTCGAAGCACGCTATAATCCAAGGCTGCAGATCCTCTGGTCGGCCGCTTCCTTTCGCAGAATTCAGTGCATTGGAGGCCCTTTGTGTCAATCCCGACGCTGGCGTGCCCAAGATCATTTAAGGAAATCATGAATCTGATTCAAACCCTGGAGCAAGAAGAAATTGCCCGCCTCGGGAAGGTCATTCCCGTATTCGCCCCTGGCGACACCGTCATCGTGAGCGTGAACGTGGTTGAAGGCACGCGCAAGCGGCTGCAAGCCTACGAAGGTGTGGTGATTGCCAAGCGCAATCGCGGCCTCAACAGCGGCTTCATCGTGCGCAAGATCTCCAGCGGCGAAGGCGTGGAACGCACGTTCCAGCTGTACAGCCCGCTGATCGCCAGCATCGAAGTCAAGCGTCGCGGCGATGTGCGCCGTGCCAAGCTGTACTATCTGCGTGACCGCAGCGGCAAGTCGGCGCGTATCAAGGAAAAGCTGCCCAACCGCGCCAAGGTGGCGGTGGCGGCGGCATAAAGTCCCCGCCTAGGTGCCAAGAAAACCGCCACAGCCTGAAGGCCTGGCGGTTTTTTCTATTTGGAACTCACTGTGTCCCAGCATTCCTCGATTTCACTGTCGGCGATCCCCAACTTTGACCCGCGCCAGATTCCGGTGTTGGCGCCGGACGCGCCCCTGCCGGCCGTGCCTCGGGCCTCGCTGCTCACGCCGGCGCTGCAACAGCGGTTTGCCCATCCGCCGCACTGGACGCCCGAGGTGGTGTTGGAGAAACGCTATTCGAATCGAACCGAGGCCACCAACGCCTCCGTGCTGATCCCGATCGTGCTGCGCGGGCCCCAGCAGGACCAACCCACGGTGCTGCTGACACACCGCACGGCGCGCATGTCCACTCACTCTGGGCAAATCGCCTTTCCCGGAGGCAAGTCCGATCCCACCGACGCCGATGCGGTGGCGACGGCGTTGCGCGAAGCCCAGGAAGAAGTTGGCTTGGCGCCTGAATTTGTGCAGGTGCTGGGGCAGTTGCCGATTTATGTCACGGGTTCGGCCTTTGTCATCACGCCGGTCGTGGCCCTGGTGCATCCGGGCTTCAGGCTCGAAGCCAATCCGGTGGAGGTGGCGGATGTGTTTGAGGTTCCGCTGGCGTTCTTGATGAATCCGGCCAACCATCGGCGGCACGAGGTTCCCTGGCAGGACACCACGCGCCAGTGGTTTTCCATGCCCTACCACGATCTGGAGAGCGGCAAGGAGCACTTCATCTGGGGTGCGACGGCAGGCATGCTGCGCAACTTCTACCGCTTCCTGGCGGCTTAGCCCACGCCGGCGGGCCTCGTCACTGACGCTATCATTGCGCCATGAGTTTCTTTGCCATTGTGTTTGCCTTGTTGCTGGAACAGGTGCGCCCGCTGTCGCACCTCAACCCGGTGCATGCCGCCATGCGCGCCTGGAGCCGCTGGGTGCGCAGCAACTTCGACACCGGACGCGCCCCGCACGCCGGCTTTGCCTGGGCGCTGGCGGTGCTGCTGCCCTCGGTGATTGCGCTGGCGCTGCACTGGATGCTGATTGCCTTCCTGGCCTGGCCCTTTGCCGTGGTCTGGAGTGTCGTGGTCTTGTATTTCACGCTGGGTTTTCGTCAGTTCAGCCACCACTTCACCGAGATCCGGGACGCGCTCGAGTTGGGCGACGAAGAGAGCGCGCGCCGCTTGCTGGCACAGTGGCAACAGGTCGATGCCAGCGATTTGCCAAAGCGTGAAATCGTGCGCCACGTGATCGAATACTCGGTGCTGGCCGCGCACCGCCATGTGTTTGGCGTACTGTGTTGGTTTTCGTTGCTGGCGGCCTTGGGACTGGGCCCGATGGGTGCGGTGATGTACCGCCTGAGCGAGTTTGTTGCGCGCTACTGGAAATATAAAAACGCGACGCAGCAGCAGCCGGTGAGCCAGGCGCTGCAGACGGTGGCGACGCGTGCCTGGTGGCTGATCGACTGGTTGCCCGCGCGCATCACCGCCCTGGGATTTGCCGTTGTCGGGAGTTTCGAGGATGCGATCGATGCCTGGCGCTCGCAGGCGCAGCGCGACGCCGAGGACAACGATGCCATCATCCTCGCCGCCACGGCAGGCGCGATCAATGTGCGCCTCGGCGGTGAGGTTCTGAAGCCGGTTTTTGCGCCCGGCGCGCAGGACACGGCGCTGGATCAGGGCACGGAGTCCATCCCTGGGCGCGAGCCCGAACTGGCGCACCTGCGCAGCGTGGTGGGGCTGGTCTGGCGCTCGGTCGTGATGTGGCTGGTGCTACTGGCCTTGCTGACGCTGGCCCGGCTGCTGGGCTGATCTGATCAGTATCGCGGTTGTTGCGACAGTTCCGCAAACAGCGTGCTGTAGATCTTGTAGCGCCGGTCGCTGATGCCGCTGTGCTCTTCATCCGGCTGCACCGCAGCGATGACGCCGCAGCCGGGTTCGTGCAGGTGCGTGCAGTTGTAGAACTTGCAATTTTGGGCGTGTGCCGCGATGTCGGGCATGCACTGCGCCAACTGCATGGGGGCAATGTGCTGCAGCCCGAATTCCTGAAAACCGGGGGAGTCGATCAATGCCGTGCTGTGCTGCTCGTCCACCCAATACCAGGTGGTGCTGGTGGTGGTGTGCTTGCCGGAATTGAGCGCCTGCGAAATCTCCCCGGTGAGCACGCTGGCCTGTGGTATCAAGCGGTTGATGAGCGTGCTCTTGCCTGAACCCGATGGGCCCAGCACCAAGCTGGTCTTGCCGCTCAAATGTTGCAGCAGCAGGCTGCCCGAGTTGTCGGCGATCTCGCTGACCGGCTCGTGGTCTTGCGTTCGTGGCTTGAGCGCCAGCGGCAGCATCTCGTAGCCCATGCGGCGGTAAGGCGCCAGGCGTTGCCAGGCCTGCTCGAAGGGTTCGCGCAAGTCGCTCTTGTTGAGCGCGATGATGGGCGTGATGCCCTGCGCTTCGGCGGCAATCAAGGCGCGCGACAACTGGCTCTCGGAATACTCCGGCTGCGCCGCAATCAGGATCAGCACCTGGTCCAGATTGGCGGCAAAGGACTTGGTGCGGACCTCGTCCTGGCGATAGAACAGGTTGCGGCGCTCTTCAATTTTCTCGATGGTTCCTTCGTCCTCGGAGGCCAGCCAAAGCACGCGGTCGCCCACGACGCACTGGCTCTTCTTGCCGCGCGGATGGCAGATCAGGCGCGCGCCTTCGGGCGTCTCCACCAGCACATGGCGCCCATAGCTGGCGACCACCAGCCCGGGGTCGAGCAGCCTTTTCTCAACCAAGTGCGCCACCCATTCGGGCCAGGCGCTCGGAGGCCGCCGGATGCGAGTAGTAAACCCGCACGTACAGCGGGTCCGGCGTCAGTGTGGAGGCGTTGTCCTCGTACAGTTTGAGCAGGGCGCTGGCCAGATCGGCACCGCTGCTGTGCGCGACGGCGTAGGCGTCGGCCTGGAACTCGTGCCTGCGCGAGTAGTGCGCCATCAGGGGCGCGACGAAAAAACTCAAGACCGGCAGCGTCAGCGCAAACAGCAGCAGTGCCAGCGCATCGGTGGGGGCCAAAGCGCCGGTCCGGGGCAGGCCCAGCAGATTGGGCTGCACCCCCAGGCCGTTGAAAAACCAGGCCTGCGTGCTCAAACCACCCAACAACGCAAAGGCCAGCAGGCTCATGAGAAACAGCGACAGCATGCGCTTGAGCACGTGCCGGTGCTTGAAGTGACCCAGTTCATGCGCCAGCACCGCATCGACTTCACCGGGAGCCAGCTTGGCCAACAGGGTGTCGAAGAAGACCACGCGCTTGGAGGCGCCAAAGCCGGTGAAATAGGCGTTGGCGTGGGCGCTGCGCTTGCTTCCGTCCATCACGAACAGCCCCTTGGCGGCAAAGCCGCAACGCTGCATCAGCGCCGTGACCCGCGCCCGGATCGCGACATCCTCCAAAGGTTTGAATTTGTTGAACAGTGGCGCGATGAAGCTCGGATAGATCAACAGCAGCAGCAGGTTGAACCCGGTCCAGACGCACCAGGCCCACAACCACCAACGCTGACCCGCTGCCCCCATCAACCACAGGATGAGGGCGGCCAGTGGCAGGCCGATCAGCAGGCCCAGCGCGGAGGACTTGAGCAGATCGATCAACCACAGTCGCAGGCTCATTTTGTTGAAGCCGAAACGTTCTTCGATCACGAAGGTCTGGTACAGCGTCAAGGGCAGGTCCAGCACGCCGCTGATGAGCGCGAAGGCCAGCAGCAGCGTGACTTGTTGCGCCATCCCGCCGCCCATCCAGGACAGCAGCAACTGGTTCAGCAAGTCCAACCCACCGAGCAGCGTCCAGCCGAGCAAGGCGACCGTGCCCCAGGCCAGTTCCAGCAGCCCAAACCGGGTCTTGGTGATGGTGTAGTCGGCCGCCTTTTGGTGGGCTGCCAGGCTGATGTTTTGCGCGAAGGCCGCAGGCACTTGCCCCCGGTGCAGCGCCACGTGGCGGATCTGGCGCGTGGCCAACCAGAATCTGGCCAGCAAGCCCAGCGCCAGCAGGACGGAGAACACCAGGGTGAACAGCAGGGAAACAGAAAGCGGATTCGACATGGGCCAGGAGTGTAGGTCATCGGCGACAATCGCGGCCATGACTGAACACCTCACCCTACTTGGAAAATCCGACCAAAACCTTGTCTGGCTCGATTGCGAGATGACGGGACTTGAACCCGACGTTGATCGGCTGATTGAAATCGCCGTGATCGTGACCGGTCCGAACCTGGCGCCGCGCATCGAAGGCCCGGTGTTTGTGATCCATCAGTCCGACGAACAACTCGACAAGATGGACGCCTGGAACAAGGGCACCCACGGCAAGAGCGGCCTGATCGACAAGGTCAAGGCCTCCACCGTCACCGAGGCCCAGGCCGAAGAGTTGACGATCGCTTTTCTCAGCCAGTACGTGCCCAAGAGCGGCTCACCGATGTGTGGCAACAGCATCAGCCAGGACCGGCGTTTCCTGGTGAAGTACATGCCCAAACTGGAGGCCTTCTTTCACTATCGCAACGTCGATGTCAGCACCTTCAAGGAACTGGCCAAGCGCTGGCGCCCCGACGTTTACAGCAGCTTCAAGAAGCAGCAGCGCCACACGGCGCTGGCCGATGTGCATGAGTCGATTGACGAACTGGAACACTACCGGGCCAAGTTCATTCAAATGGCGCCCTGAGCGGCGGCGGGACAGGCCGCGCCGGCTGTCCCGCAACTTTTTACACGACGATTAGGTGTAAACCCGAATCTGTGCCATAATCGCAGGCTGCGCTTGAAAAGCAAGCCTGATTGCGCATCTCCCTTCACACCTTGGACTCCAACAATGGAGTCAACCGCGCCGGACCACCGGCGCTGAGCTTCGGTTGATGGTTGATGTTTTTTAACCATTGACGGAGCACCCGCACAACTGTTGCGGGGCTTGCGTGTGAGTATTAATACATGAACGACTCTTTTGACGTTGCTGGCGAAATTGCGCCCGCACAATCCCTTGCCACCGAATCCTTTGCTGCGCAAACGCATGCCCAGGTCGTGCCGGAATTTTCCGAACCGACTGAGGCTGTGATCGAAGCCGTGGCCGCCGTCGTGGACACGACGCCCAATGGCTTCGCGCTGATGGGTCTGGCGCCTGAATTGCTGCAAGCGGTGGCGGACCTGGGCTTCACCCAGCCCACCACGGTGCAGATCAAGACCATCCCCATGGCGATGCAGGCGCAAGGTCACGAAAAGGCCGACGCGCGCTTCACCGACTTGATGGTTTCCAGCCAGACCGGTAGCGGCAAGACCGCCGCCTTCTTGCTGCCCGTGCTGCACACCTTGCTGCAACAGGAAGCTGCGGCACAAGCCGAAGAGCGCGCTCAGTTCGAGCGCGCCGTGGCCGAAGCCGCTGCCAAGGGCGAAGCACCTCCCAAGCGCGAAAAGCGCAAGGACCCGACGAATCCACGCAACTTCAAGCCGGCCGCACCGGGCGCGCTCATCCTGTGCCCCACGCGTGAGCTGGCGCAACAGGTGGCGCATGACGCCATCGATCTGGTAAAGCATTGCCGCGGCCTGCGCATTGCCAATGTCGTCGGTGGCATGCCTTACCAATTGCAAATTGCCAAGCTGCAAAACGCCAACTTGGTGGTCGCGACGCCGGGACGCCTGTTGGACCTGCAGCGCTCCATGCAAATCAAACTGGACAAGGTTCAGTTCCTGGTGGTGGACGAAGCCGACCGCATGCTGGATCTGGGTTTCTCCGACGATCTGGCCGAAGTGAATCAGCTCACGATCGAGCGCAAGCAGACCATGATGTTCAGCGCCACCTTCGCGCCGCGCATCCAGCAACTGGCGCAGCGCGTGATGCGCGAACCCCAGCGCGTGCAGATCGATTCGCCGCAGGAAAAGCATCAGAACATCAAGCAGATCCTGTTCTGGGCCGACAACCTGCAGCACAAGCGCAAGTTGCTCGACCACTGGCTGCGTGACACCACGATGGCGCAGGCGATCGTGTTCTCCAGCACGCAGATCGAGTGCGATGGCTTGGCCAACGACTTGCAGCAGGACGGCTTCTCGGCCGTGGCACTGCACGGCGCGCTGAGCCAGGGTTTGCGCAACCGCCGTTTGATGGCTTTTCGCGATGGCCACGTGCAGATTCTGGTGGCGACCGATGTCGCCGCCCGCGGTCTGGACGTCCCCAGCGTGAGTCACGTTTTCAACTTCGGCTTGCCGATGAAGGCCGAAGACTACACGCACCGCATTGGCCGCACGGGCCGCGCGGGACGCGACGGCACGGCCGTGACCATGGCCGAACTGCGCGATCGTCGTCGTATTTTCGACATCGAAGCCTATACGCGCCAGCCGTTCAAGTCGGAAGTGATTCCGGGTCTGGAACCCAAGGCGCGCATTCCTGATTCACGCCCCAGCGGCAACTTCAGCGACCGCGACAACCGGGGTGGCAATGACCGCTTCTCGCGCGACAGCCGTCCCCCAAGCCGTGGTGGCTTTGCCGGTCGTCCCAGTGGCGGCGGCTTCGGCGGCGGTTTCAACGACCGCAATGCGCGCGGCCCGGCACCCGACGGTCAACGCGGTTTCCCCGATGCCCAACGCGGTTTCCCCGGCAACAACCGGCCCGCATTCGCCCCCCGTGGCGAGTCTAATTTCGGCGCCCGCGATGCCGGCCCGCGTGACGCTCAGGGCTTTGAGCGCAAGGGCGGCTACGGCGGCAACACCGGCCCGGCCGATGGCTTTGCCCCGCGCTCGGAATACGCACCGCGCAAGCCCGCGTTTGGCAAGCCCACGAACGGTGGTGGCAAGGTGTTTGTGCCGCGCGACGCGAAGAAATCGTTCCGCTAAGCGAGGTGCCGGCGTCAGCCGCTAACTTCCAATGAAAAAGCCGCAGGGTCGCAAGACCTTGCGGCTTTTTTCATGCTGCGGTCATTTCAGGATGTCGCCGATGCACAGGTACTTGATCTCCACATAGTCGTCCATGCCGTGGTGCGAGCCTTCGCGGCCCAGACCCGATTGCTTCACGCCGCCAAACGGCACGTGCTCGGTGGCCAGGATGCCCACGTTGATGCCCACCATGCCGTACTCCAGCGCCTCGCTCACGCGAAAGATGCGGCCCACGTCGCGGCTGTAGAAATAGCTGGCCAGACCGAACTCGGTGTTGTTCGCGGCATCGATCGCTTCTTGCTCGGTCTTGAAACGGAACACCGGAGCAAAAGGGCCGAAGGTTTCTTCCTTGGCGCACAGCATGTCGGCGCTGGCGTTGGCGATCAGCGTTGGCTCGAAGAATTGGCCCGTCATTTTGTTGCCGCCCACGACCACGGTGCCGCCCTTGGCGATGGCGTCGGCCACATGGCGCTGCACCTTGTCAATCGCCGCGTCCTCGATCAGCGGACCCTGCATCACACCCTCTTCAAAGCCGTTGCCCACCTTGAGCGCCCGGACCTTGGCGGCGAACTTGGCGACGAACTGCTCGTACACGCCGTCCTGCACATAGAAGCGATTCGCGCAGACGCAGGTCTGTCCGGCGTTGCGGTATTTGCTGGCCATGGCGCCTTCCACGGCGGAATCGATGTCGGCGTCGTCAAACACGATGAAGGGCGCGTTGCCGCCGAGTTCCAGCGCCAGCTTCTTCACCGTCGGCGCCGACTGCGCCATCAGGATGCGGCCCACTTCGGTCGATCCGGTGAAGCTGATGTGGCGCACCACCGGGCTCTCGCACAGCAGCTTGCCCACGGCGATGGACTGGCTGGCGTCCGCCGTCAGCATGTTGAGCACGCCCGCGGGAATGCCCGCACGCAGCGCCAGTTCGGCCGCGGCCAAGGCCGTCAGCGGCGTGAGCTCTGCCGGCTTGATGATCACCGTGCAGCCGGCCGCCAACGCGGGCGCGACCTTGCGCGTGATCATGGCGAGCGGGAAATTCCAGGGCGTGATGGCCGCGCAGACGCCGATGGGCTGCTTGAGCACCATGAGGCGGCGATTGTTGTCGAACTGCGGCAAGGTTTCGCCGTTCACGCGCTTGGCCTCTTCGGCGAACCACTCGACAAAGCTGGCGCCGTACGCGACTTCGCCCTTGGCCTCGGCAAAGGGCTTGCCCTGCTCGGCCGTCATGATGCGGCCCAGATCCTCCTGGTTCGCCATCAGCAAGTCGTACCACTTGCGCAGGATGATGCTGCGTTCCTTGGCGGTCTTGCTGCGCCAAGCCGGCCAGGCGGCATTGGCGGCGTCGATCGCCGCTTGCGCATCGGCGACGCCCAGATTCGCGACGTCGGCCAGCTTTTGCCCCGTGGCCGGGTCCAGGATGTCAAAGCGACTGGAACCACCAAGCCACTGACCGTTGATCAGGCCATCGGTCTTGAGCAGGCTGGGGTCTTTGAGCAGGGCGAGGGGTGAAGTGGTCATGGGGTGCCTGAAGAAATGACGGTGGAGGGGGTGGGGCGCGCGCAGCGGGTTCAAGGCAAGAGCATAGCGGTTTCAATTGACCTGCGAAGGACCGCTTGCGCAGCGCCTGACAGCGCCACCCACGGCAGGGATTGGCCGCACGCTGCCTTGGTAAAATTGACACAACCCGTTTATGCCCCAGTCAGCTGCAGTCGCTCGCGAGCGCGCCCTAGGAATTATGAATCCCTCCACCTCCCCGATTTCCGTCTCCGACATCCGCCAGATCTTCCTGGACTTCTTTGCCTCCAAGGGCCACACCATCGTGGCGTCGAGCCCGCTCGTTCCCGGCAACGACCCGACGCTGATGTTCACCAACTCGGGCATGGTGCAGTTCAAGGACGTGTTCCTGGGGACGGACAAGAGATCCTATGTGCGCGCCGCCTCGGTGCAGGCCTGCCTGCGCGCCGGTGGCAAGCACAACGATCTGGAGAACGTGGGCTACACCGCGCGCCACCACACCTTCTTCGAGATGCTGGGCAACTGGAGCTTTGGCGATTACTTCAAGCGCGAGTCGCTGACCTGGGCCTGGGAGCTGCTGACGCAGGTGTACAAGCTGCCTGCCGACAAGCTCTGGGCCACGGTCTATATCGACGACGACGAGGCCTACAACATCTGGACCCAGGTGATCGGACTGCCGGCGGATCGCGTGGTGCGCATCGGCGACAACAAGGGCGCCAAGTACGCCTCCGACAACTTCTGGATGATGGCCGACACGGGGCCCTGCGGCCCCTGCAGCGAAATCTTCTACGACCATGGTCCGCACATTCCCGGAGGCCCGCCCGGCAGCCCGGAGCAGGACGGCGACCGCTACATCGAGATCTGGAACAACGTGTTCATGCAGTTCGACATGCAGACCGACGGCTCGCTCCAGCCCCTGCCTGCGCCCTGTGTGGACACCGGCATGGGCCTGGAGCGGCTGGCCGCCATCCTGCAGCACGTGCACAGCAACTACGAGATCGATCTGTTTGACACGCTGATTCGCGCTGCGGCGCGCGAGACCGGTTGTGCCGATCTGGGCAACAGCAGCCTGCGCGTGATTGCCGACCACATCCGCGCCACGGCCTTCCTCGTGAGCGACGGCGTGAACCCGAGCAACGAAGGGCGCGGCTACGTGCAGCGCCGCATCGTGCGCCGCGCCATCCGTCACGGCTACAAGCTGGGCTGCAAGAAGCCGTTTTTCCATCGCTTGGTGCCCGATCTGGTGGCGTTGATGGGCGAGGCTTATCCCAAGCTGGTGGCCGACGCCCGGCGCATCACCGAGGTGCTGAAGGCCGAAGAAGAGCGCTTCTTTGAAACCCTGGCCACGGGCATGGACATCCTGGACAACGCGCTGGCCGACGGCGCCACGCTGCTGCCCGGCGAAGTCGCCTTCAAGCTGCACGACACCTTCGGCTTTCCGCTGGACCTGTCGGCCGACGTCTGCCGTGAGCGCGGGCTGGCGGTGGACGAAGCGGGCTTTCACGCAGCCATGGAAAAGCAAAAGGCGCAGGGCCGCGCCGCCGGCAAATTCAGGATGGAGCGCGCGCTGGAATACACCGGGGAGGGCAACGACTTTGTCGGCTACGAACAGCTCACGCAAAGCGCCAAGGTGCTGGCGCTCTACGTCGATGGCAAGCCGGTGAGCGCGCTGGCGGCGGCGCAGGACGGCGTCGTGGTGCTCGACAGCACGCCTTTTTATTCGGAGTCCGGCGGACAGGTGGGCGACGCCGGCGCCATCTTCAGCGATAGCGCGTTGTTTGAAGTGGCGGATACGCAAAAGATCAAGGCCGATGTGTTCGGCCATCACGGCACGCTGCAAACCGGCGCGCTGCAGGTGGGCGACACGGTCACGGCGCATGTGGACGCCGTGCTGCGCGCGGCCACGCAACGCAACCACAGCGTCACGCACCTGATGCACAAGGCGTTGCGCGAGGTGTTGGGCGAGCACGTGCAGCAAAAAGGATCGCTGGTGAATGCCCAGCGCACGCGTTTCGACTTTGCGCACAATGCGCCGGTCACGGACGCGCAGCTGCGCGAAATCGAAGTCCGCGTGAACGCCGAAATTCTGAGCAACGCCGCGACCCAGGCGCGCGTCATGGACATCGAGTCCGCGCAGCAGACCGGCGCCATGATGCTGTTTGGCGAGAAGTACGGCGAGAGCGTGCGCGTGATCGACATTGGCCAAAGCCGTGAACTCTGCGGCGGCACCCACGTGCAGCGCAGTGGCGACATCGGACTGTTCAAGGTCGTGGCCGAGTCCGGCGTGGCCGCCGGTGTGCGCCGCATCGAGGCCGTGACCGGCGCGAATGCGCTGGCCTATTTGCAGCAACTCGAGCGCACCGTGGATCAGGCCGCACAGGCGCTCAAGGCGCCCACGGCCGAACTGCAGGCGCGCATTCAGCAGGTGCTGGAACACGTCAAGTCGCTGGAGAAGGAAGTCAGCGCGCTCAAGGGGAAATTGGCGTCCAGCCAGGGCGACGAATTGCTGGCCCAAGCGCTGGACATCAAGGGCGTGAAGCTGCTGGTGGCGATGCTCGAAGGCGCCGACAGCAAGACCTTGCGCGAGACCATGGACAAGCTCAAGGACAAGCTCAAAAGCGCGGTCATCGTTTTGGCCGCAGTCGAAGGCAGCAAGGTTCAATTGGCCGTGGGCGTGACGCCCGACAGCGTGGCCAAGCTCAAGGCCGGCGAACTGGTGAACTTCGTCGCCAGCCAGGTCGGCGGCAAGGGCGGCGGCAAGCCCGACATGGCCATGGCGGGAGGCACGGACGCGAGTCAGTTGCCAGCGGCACTGGCGAGCGTGCAAGCCTGGGTCAGCGAGCGGCTCTAAAGGTCAGTCCGCGTGCGACTTTTCAACTTCAGCGCGCTCAAGGCGCCGGCGCCCATCACCGATCTGGATGCCTGGTTCGCGGCCTTGGTGCAGCCCAGCACGCTGCTTGAACTGGGCGTGCTGGGCGTGTGCCTGGGCTTGGCCTGGGCTGGCGTGTGGCTGGTGCGCCGGCGCCTGGCGCCGGACGCGACCTATCCGGTTTGGCTCGGTCGCCACGGCGTGGACGGCGTGATGTTCCCTTTGAGCCTGCTGTGCCTGGCATTTGTCGTCAGCGCCTTGTTGGCCGGGCATCTGCCCAACGTGGTTTTCTCCATTGCCGTGCCGGTGCTGCTGGCGCTGGTGGCGATTCGCGTCGGCGTCAAGGTGCTGCAGGCGGCGTTCCAGGACGCGCCCCTGGTGCGCGCTCTGGAGCGCTCCATTTCCTGGGTCGCCTGGGCCGGCATGGTGCTTTGGTTCAGCGGCCTGCTGCCGCTGGTGCTGGAAGAGTTCGAGCAGATCCATTGGAAGGTGGGCGCCAGCACGATGTCGGTGCGCACGGTGATTGAAGGCACGTTGACGGCCGGTGCGGTGCTCATCTTCACGCTGTGGATCTCGTCGGGCATCGAGGCGCGGCTGCTGCGTTCGGCCACCGGTGGCGAACTGTCGCTGCGCAAGGCCTTGAGCAACGCCACGCGTGCGCTGTTGATGTTTGTCGGCTTGTTGCTGGCTTTGTCGGCGGTGGGTATCGACCTGACCGCGCTCTCGGTGCTGGGCGGCGCGGTGGGCGTGGGCATCGGTTTGGGACTGCAAAAACTGGCGGCCAATTACGTCAGCGGTTTTGTCATCCTGGCCGAACGCAGCATGCGCATCGGAGACAACGTGCGCGTCGACGGCTTTGAAGGACGCATCACCGACATCAACGCCCGCTACACCGTGATCCGCTCCCTGGTCGGTCGCGAATCGATTGTGCCCAACGAGATGCTGATCACCAGCCGGGTCGAGAACCTGTCGCTGGCCGACGCCTGCGTCTGGCAGTCCACCGTCGTCTCCGTGGGCTATGAATCCGATGTGGAACTGGTGATGCGCCTGCTGCTGCAGGCAGCGAAAGCGCAGCAGCGCGTGCTGGCAGATCCTGCGCCCTCGGTCGCGCTCTCGGCGTTTGGCGTTGACGGGCTGGAGTTCACGCTGGGCTACTGGATGGCCGACCCGGAGAACGGGCAACTCAATCTGCGCTCGCTGGTGAACCTGGCGATCCTGCAGTCGCTGCGTGCCAACCACATTGAAATTCCGTTCCCGCAGCGGGTGGTGCACATGCGCTAGCGTGGAAAAGCACGACCGTTCTTTTTTCCTTGTAGAATTCGCACCATACAATAGCAAGTTGACGTTTACGTAAACGTCAATCTGACAGCGCAAGTCTCAAAAACTCTGGAGTGGCAGCAATGAAAGTACTGGTCGCGGTAAAGCGTGTGGTGGACTACAACGTGAAAGTTCGGGTCAAGTCCGACAACACCGGCGTGGACATTGCCAACGTCAAGATGAGCATGAACCCGTTTGACGAAATCGCCGTGGAAGAAGCGGTGCGGCTGCGGGAAAAGGGCTTTGCCACTGAAGTCATCGTCGTCTCCTGCGGCGTGACCCAGTGCCAGGAAACACTGCGCACGGCCATGGCCATTGGCGCGGACCGCGCGATCCTGGTCGAGACCAGCGAAGAACTGCAACCCCTGGCCGTGGCCAAGCTGCTCAAGGCGCTGGTGGACAAGGAACAGCCCGGTCTGGTGATCGTGGGCAAGCAGGCCATCGACGACGACTGCAATCAGACCGGACAGATGCTGGCCGCCCTGGGCGACCTGCCGCAAGCCACGTTTGCCAGCAACATCAGCATCGCGGACGGACGGGCCCTGGTCACGCGCGAGGTCGATGGCGGCTCGGAGACGCTCAGCATCAGCTTGCCGGCCGTGGTCACCGCCGATCTGCGCCTGAACGAGCCGCGCTATGTGACGCTGCCCAACATCATGAAGGCCAAAAAGAAGCAGATGGACGTGTTCAAGCCCGAGGACCTGGGTGTGGACGTGACTTCGCGCATCAAGACGCTGCGCGTGAGCGAGCCGCCCAAGCGCAGTGCCGGCATCAAGGTGAGCGACGTCGCCAGCCTCGTGGCCAAGCTCAAGACCGAAGCCAAGGTCATTTGACCGCGCCACTTTCTAGTTAACCGATTCAGGAAATCCAAATGACCATCCTCGTCATCGCTGAACACGACAATGCCACGCTCAAGGGCGCGACCCTCAACACCGTCACGGCCGCGCTGCAGTGCGGCCCCGACGTGCACCTGCTGGTGGCCGGTGCCAATGCCGGCGCGGCGGCGGCGGCGGCGGCCCAGGTGGCGGGTGTGGCCCAGGTGCTGCACGCCGACAGCGCCGCGCTGGACCACGGCTTGGCCGAAAACATGACGGCCCAGGTGCTGGCCATCGCCGTCAACTACAGCCACATCCTGTTTGCCGCCACGGCCTCGGGCAAGAACATCGCGCCGCGCGTCGCTGCCAAGCTCGATGTGGCACAGATTTCCGACGTCACCAAGGTGCTCAGCGCCGACACTTTCGAGCGCCCGATCTACGCCGGCAACGCCATCGCCACGGTGCAAAGCCTGGACGCAATCAAGGTCCTGACGGTGCGCAGCACCGGCTTCGATGCGGCCGCTGCCAGCGGCGGCAGCGCTGCCGTGCAAGCGCTGGCAGCCGTCGGCGCAAGCGCCGGGACGGCCTTCATGGGCAGCGAAATTGCCAAGAACGACCGGCCCGAACTCACGGCGGCCAAGATCATCGTCTCCGGTGGCCGCGCCCTGGGCTCGTCCGAGAACTTCAACGAAATCCTGACGCCGCTGGCGGACAAGCTCGGTGCCGCACTGGGCGCTTCGCGCGCTGCGGTGGATGCGGGCTACGCGCCCAACGACTGGCAGGTGGGGCAGACCGGCAAGATCGTCGCGCCCCAGCTCTACATCGCCTGCGGCATCAGCGGCGCGATCCAGCATCTGGCCGGCATGAAGGATTCCAAGGTGATCGTGGCCATCAACAAGGACGGCGAAGCGCCGATCTTCAGCGTCGCCGACTACGGATTGGAAGCCGATTTGTTTGTCGCTGTGCCCGAGCTGGTCGCCGCACTGTAAACCCCGGTTCGCGCCCTGCAGCCGCTGCATTTTTTGCGAAATGATCAGCGGCTTTTTTTCGTGCTTTGTTCCCAACTGTTTAAGACTTAGGAAACCAAAATGAGCTATACCGCCCCGTTGAAAGACATGTTGTTCGACCTCCAGCACTTGGCGAACATTGAGGCCATTGCGCAGATTCCGGGTTTCGAGGACGCCGGTTTTGACACCGCTCAGGCCGTGCTCGAAGAGTGCGCCAAGTTCAACGAGGGCGTGTTGGCGCCGCTGAACTGGGAGGGGGACAAGAACCCGACTTCCTGGAGCAACGGTGTGGTCACGGCCACGCCGGGCTTCAAGGCGGCCTACCAGCAGTTCACGCAGGGCGGCTGGCAGGGACTGCAGCACCCGGTGGACTTTGGCGGTCAGGGCCTGCCCAAGACCATAGGCGCTTTTTGCGGCGAGATGCAGCAGTCGGCCAATATGAGCTTTGCCCTGTGTCCGCTGCTCAGCGACGGCGCGATCGAGGCGCTGCTGACCGCCGGTTCGGACGCGCTCAAGGCCCAGTACCTGGAGAAGCTGGTGAGCGGCGAATGGACCGGAACCATGAACCTGACCGAGCCCCAGGCCGGCTCGGACCTGGCTGCGGTGCGCACGCGCGCCGAGCCGCAGCAGGACGGCAGCTACAAGGTATTTGGCACCAAGATCTTCATCACCTGGGGTGAGCACGACATGGCCGAAAACATCGTCCATCTGGTGCTGGCCCGGGTGCAGGGCGCGCCCGAAGGCGTCAAAGGCATCAGCCTGTTCGTGGTGCCCAAATTCCTCGTCAATGCCGATCGCTCGCTGGGCGCGCGCAACGATGTGCAGTGCGTCAGCATCGAACACAAGCTGGGCATCAAGGCCAGCCCCACGGCGGTGCTGCAGTTCGGCGACGGCACGGCGGCGAAAGATGTGAACGGCACCGGACCCGGTGCCGTGGGCTATCTGGTGGGTGAGGAGAACCGCGGCCTGGAGTACATGTTCATCATGATGAACGCCGCGCGCTACGGCGTGGGCGTGCAGGGCATTGCCATCTCCGAGCGCTCGTACCAGCAGGCGGTGGGCTTCGCCCGGGACCGCGTGCAAAGCCGTCCCGTGGATGCCTCGGCACCCATGGGTGCCACCATCATCCACCATCCGGACGTGCGCCGCATGCTCATGACCATGCGCGCCGTCACCGAAGGCTGCCGCGCGCTGGCCAGTGTCTCGGCGGCCGCCTACGACGCGGCGCACGCGCATCCAGATGCCGAAGTGCGCAAGCAAAGTCAGGCCTTTTACGAATTCATGGTGCCGCTGATCAAGGGCTTCTCCACCGAGATGAGCCTGGAGGTGACCTCGCTGGGCGTGCAGGTGCACGGCGGCATGGGCTTCATCGAGGAAACCGGCGCCGCGCAGTACTACCGCGACGCGAAGATCCTGACGATCTACGAAGGCACAACGGCGATCCAGGCGAACGACCTGGTGGGGCGCAAGACGGCGCGTGACGGCGGGCGCACGGCCAAGGGCCTGGCCGCACAGATCGGCGCCACAGAAGCTGAATTGAGTGCGAGCGCAACGCCGGCGGCGCAGGCCATGGCGCAGCGCCTGGGCGCCGCGCGCGAAGCCTTTGTCGAGGTGGTGGACTTCATGGCCGCTAACGCCAAGGCGAATCCAGTGGCCGCCTATGCGGGCAGCGTTCCCTACCTCATGCTCGCCGGAAACCTGATGGCCGGCTGGCAGATGGCGCGCTCCTTGCTGGTGGCTCAGCAGCAGTTGGCCGCCGGGGTGGACGCCGACTTCATGCAGGCCAAGATCGTCACGGCGCAGTTCTATGCGCAGCACATCATGAGCCGGATTTCTGGCCTGCGCGACAGCATCGTGCACGGCGCGCACAGCGCCACCGCCCTTCACATCGACGCCTTCTGAGAGCGCTGCACACCATGTCCAAACTACCTGCGCCACTGAATGCCCTGCCATTCCCCGTGATCGGCTCGCCGCTGTTCATCATCAGCAATCCGCAACTGGTGATTGCGCAGTGCATTGCCGGCGTCGTGGGTTCCATGCCCGCGCTGAACGCGCGTCCGCTGGCGCTGCTGGACGATTGGCTGGCCGAAATCACCGAGGCGCTGGCGGCACACAACCGCGCTCATCCTGAGGCGCCGGCGGCGCCCTTTGCCATCAACCAGATCGTGCACAAGTCCAACGACCGGCTCGAGCAGGACATGCAGCTGTGCGTCAAGCACAAGGTGCCGATCATCATCACTTCGCTCGGTGCGCGTGAAGACATCAACGCCGCCGCGCACAGTTACGGCGGGGTGGTGCTGCATGACATCATCAACAACCGCTTTGCCCACAAGGCGATCGAGAAGGGCGCCGACGGCCTCGTGGCCGTGGCCACGGGCGCGGGCGGCCACGCCGGCGTGAAAAGCCCGTTTGCGCTGGTGCAGGAAATTCGCCAATGGTTCGACGGCCCGCTGGCCTTGAGCGGCTCCATCGCCACCGGCGGCGGCGTGCTCGCCGCGCAGGCCATGGGAGCCGATTTTGCGTACATTGGTTCGGCCTTCATCGCCACCACCGAGGCCCGCGCCTCGGACGCCTACAAGCAGGCGATCGTGGACTGCAATTCGGACGACATCATCTACAGCAATCTGTTTACCGGCGTGCACGGCAACTATCTTGCGCCCAGCATTCGAGCCGCAGGCCTGGACCCCGAGCAGTTGCCCGAGAGTGACGCCAGCAAGATGAATTTTGGCGGCGCGTCCGCCAAGGCCTGGAAGGATATATGGGGCTGCGGTCAGGGCATTGGCGCCATCACGCAGGTGCAAAGCACGGCCGACTTTGTGGCCCAGCTCAAGCGCGAATACCAGGCCGCGCGGCAACGCCTGCTGTGAGCCCATTGAAAAAATTGAAGGCCCTTCGCCGTGAGTGAACTCCATAAATTCCTGTTTGACGGCCTGCCGGTGCGCGGCATGGTGGTGCGCCTGACCGACGCCTGGACGCAGATCCTGCAGCGCCGCGCGTCCAGCGGCACCGGCGCCTACCCTGAACCGGTGCGCAATTTGCTGGGCGAGATGAGCGCGGCGGCGGTGTTGATGCAGTCCAATATCAAGTTCAATGGTGCGCTGGTGCTGCAGATCTTTGGCGACGGTCCGGTCAAGCTGGCGGTGGTGGAAGTTCAGCCCGACTTGAGCCTGCGCGCCACGGCCACGGTGGTAGGCGAGGTTGCGGCCGATGCGCGCCTGAGCCAGTTGGTGAACCTGTCCAACCTGGGGCGCTGCGCCATCACGCTCGACCCGCAAGACCGCTTTGAGGGGCAGCAGCCCTACCAGGGCGTGGTGCCGTTGTTTGGCGACCAGCGCGAGCCGCTGGAGAAGTTCAGCGAGGTGTTGCAGCACTACATGCTGCAGTCCGAGCAACTGGACACGACGCTGGTGCTGGCGGCCAACGGTGAAGTCGCGGCGGGCCTGCTGATCCAGCGCTTGCCCAGCGGCGGCATCAACAATCTGAGCGCCGGGCAGTCCGCCAACGAAGACGAGATCGGCCGCAACGAAGACTACAAGCGCATCGCACTGCTGGCCTCAACGCTCAAACCAGAGGAGTTGCTCACGCTGGACGTGGACACCATCCTGCACCGCCTGTTCTGGGAAGAAAAGCTGCTGCGTTTTGAACCTTTGAGCGGGGCGTCGGCGCCGCGCTTCGCCTGCCGTTGCAACCGCGAGCGCGTGAGCCAGATGATTCGCAGCCTGGGCGTGGAGGAGGTCGAGAGCATCCTCACGGAGCGCGAGGATGTCGAGGTCGGCTGCGACTTCTGCGGCCAGCAATACCGCTTTGATGCGGTGGACGCGGCGCAGATCTTCAAGCCCGATGCGGGGACTGTGCCGGGGAGCTCGCTGCTGCACTGATGACGGACAATGCCGCCGCCATGCGCTCGTGGCCGCTGCCACGGATGACCTGGTAGCTGTTATTCCCTCGTGCCAGTGCGGCGCGCAGCAGCCGGTCCACGGGTTCGCGCACCTGGGGTCCGTCACGCTGCAGGCCATCGGCCACCCAGGGCAAGTCCAGCCCCATCACCAACGTCAGGTCGTAATGGCGCTGATGCTCCAGCGCATAGTCGTAGAGCGTGCAGTCGGAAAACAGCAGCTCGCTGTAGATCGCCGTCATCAGCGGCGTGGTGTCGGCGATCAGCCAATCCATGGCCGGGGCTTGCAGCACGCGCTCTGCTTGCTCGTGGACAATGTCCCACTGCTCGTGCGGCTGCGGCGTGCGGCCTTCTTTGTCACACCATTCGCGCAGCACCTCGGGCACCCACAGCGCGCTGTCGCCCTGTGCCATCCAATGCGCGGCCAGCCCCTTCGCGAGTTGCGTCTTGCCGGTGCTCTCCGCGCCCAGGATGGCGATCTTCATGTTAATCATACGAATAATTCGGTGTCTGGCGCGGCAGCAATTGCCCGCTGCCGAGTAGCGTCACGGGACTGATGATAGAGTGTCCTCCACTGTCCGCTGCAAAGGTGCGAATTGCCATGAAGAAGTTTCTTGTTTCCATGCTTCGATTCTTTAAGTGGTTGCTGCTCGGCACGGTCGGACTGGTCGTTCTCGTGCTGGGGTGCTGGTTCCTGCTACCGGACCAAGCGCTGAACCCCGAGGCGCGCAAAATTCTGGAGGCGCAGCCCGTCGTGCCTGCGCAACAGAACGCCTACTACGCGCTCTGGGGTCTGACGGCATCACCGGAGCTGGACGCGTTTGCGGTGGGCCGCAAAGTCGTGGACGCGCAGGTGGCTGCGGTGCGCGAGAAGGGCTATGGGGCGCAGTTCGATCCCGCGTCAATTGAGGGAGCTACGACCTACCGGCGGCGTGTTCCGGCCGGGACCTTTTGCAAATCACGCGGCGAAACGGCGCATTGTCTGACCGCGCTGCGCGCACATCGCGGCGAACTGCTTGCGGAACTCGCGGCCAAGGATGTCTATGTACGGCGCTACCGTGGCTTGAGGACTTATCCTCATTTCGAAGAGGCGATGGCGGTGACCAGCGCAGCACCCACGCTGGACTGGGCGGGCATTCGGGAGATTTCCGAATTGGTGGATGCCTCTATCGCATTCGACATGGAACGTCCTGCGCAACGTGTTGCGGCGCTGACCGATCTATTGAACGAAATCAAGTTGTGGCGTCTCGTGGGCAACGAAGCGGATCTGTTGATCGATCGCATCATTTCGGCCCCATTGCTGCACAGCAAGTACCGGCTGTTCTCTGAGTTGCTTGCTGAATACCCTGAAATCGCCAGCGCGCAGGGGGAACTGGTCGCGCAGATGAGTGCTCCACTAACTGCAGCCGATACCGATTTACGGCGTGCGCTGAACGGGGAATTTCGTGGCAGAGCATTCTTGTTGCAAAGCCTGGATTCAAAGGGCTTGCCATCGGTGTTTTCAGCCGAGGATCACGAGCCGTCAAATTTTGAAAATCTTTTTGCCAGCCGACTATTCAAACCCAACGCCACAGTGAATCTGAGTTTCGAAAATTTCCGCGCGGCCGGGGAGTTCTATGCAGGCAGCGCTGCGCAGATCGAGTCCGGGCGCGACGCTTTTGCCAAGACGGCCTATCGGTTTAGCTACTTCGATCCCCGCTATCAGTTGTACAACCCGATTGGCAAGATTTTGGTGTCGATTGAGACGCCGGATAGCTTCGGCAGCTACAGTGATCGCCTGTTTGATCTGATGGGCTACACGCGGCTCGTCGAGTTGCAGAGACAGATTGCGTTGAACCACATTGCGCGCGACCAGGTGAGCGCATTTGTTGCAAGCGTGGATGTCGGTCTGCACGATCCGCACACCGGGAAAGCCATGACCTATGACGCCGCCACCCAAACGATTTGGTTTCCAGCGAAGAGTCCGAACTTCTCGAAGCCCGGCGTGCCGTTGGCCGTGACGCTAGCCCGATAACGACAGCGGGAAAACAATTGGAATCCAACCCCGATTAACTGAGCCGACGCCGCCAGGCTCTCCAGCCGACCACGCTCAGGGCGATGAACAGGGTGTAGAGGATGACCGTGAGCCACAGGCCCTTGTAGGCGAAGAGGGCGACGCTGGCGACGTTGATGACGATCCACATCAGCCAGTTTTCGAGATACTTTCGCCCGAGAAGAAACTGCGCGACGACGCTCAAGGCCGTGGGGAAGGCGTCCCACCAGGGTACGTCGCTGTCGGTACAGGTCTTGAGGAACAAGCCCGTGACAGGCCACAGCAGGGCGCTCAGGGCGATCGTCCAAAGCAGGCCTTGGCGCGACAACTGCACCACCTTCAGGCCCGCACCGTCTTCGCCCTCGCGACCCCCGCGCAGCCACTGCCACCAGCCCCACAGTGCAATGGCCGCAAAGAAGATCTGCAGCGAGGCGTCGCCATAGAGCTTGCTCTGCCAGAACAGCGCGAAGTACAGCAGCGAACTGATGATGGCCAGCGGCCAGCCCCAATGTATTTCACGAATATTGAAACCCACCATGGCCAGGGCCAGAACGAAAGCGACGATTTCCAGCCAGGTGGTGGGTGAACCCCACAGCGAAAACGCCGGCGCGAAAAAATCCATGGATAACCGATTATTTGTGCGGCGTGATCTGCACGAACATCTCGTTGGGCTTGACCATGCCGAGCTCGCTGCGCGCCTTTTCTTCGACCATCTCCAGCCCTTCCTTCAGGTCGCGCACTTCCGAGCTCAGGCGTTCATTCGCGAGTTGGGCGGCGGCATTCTTCTCGGTCTGCGCCTGCAACTTGTTCTGCAACTTGGCCACATTGGGGACGCTGCCGCGGCCCAACCACAGCTGGGCGTGCACCACCGCCAGCAGCACGAGCAGGATGGCCGGAACCACACGCCGACTCATGTTGGAGTCAGGTTGGAGCTGCCGCCGGTCCTGCCCATGCTGTGTTGAATGTGAACTTAGCGCAGGTTGTAGAACGCGGCGCGCCCAGGGTAGCTGGCCACGTCACCCAGGTCTTCTTCGATGCGCAGCAGCTGGTTGTACTTGGCCATGCGGTCGGAGCGGCTCAAGGAGCCGGTCTTGATTTGACCGGCATTCATGCCCACGGCGATGTCGGCGATGGTCGAGTCTTCGGTCTCGCCCGAGCGGTGGCTGATGATCGCGGTATAACCAGCGCGTTTCGCCATCTCGATGGCGGCGAAGGTTTCGGTCAGCGTGCCGATCTGGTTGATCTTGATCAGGATCGAATTGGCGATGCCCTTGTCGATACCTTCCTTGAGGATCTTGGTGTTCGTGACGAACAGGTCGTCGCCGACGATCTGCACGTTCTTGCCCAGACGATCCGTGAGGATTTTCCAGCCGTCCCAGTCGCCTTCGGCCATGCCGTCTTCGATGCTGATGATGGGGTATTTGTCAGCCCAGGTCGCCAGGATGTCGGTCCACTCCTGCGAGCTCAGCGTCAGCCCTTCGCTGGCCAGGTGGTACTTGCCGTCTTTGTAGAACTCGCTGGCGGCGCAGTCCAGGCCCAGCGCGATTTGTTCACCGGCGGTGTAGCCGGCGGCGGCGATGGCTTCCAGGATCATCAGGATCGCAGCTTCATGGTTCGGCACGTTCGGTGCGAAGCCGCCTTCGTCACCGACGGCCACGCTCATGCCCTTGTCGTGCAGGATTTTCTTGAGCGCGTGGAACACCTCGGCGCCGTAGCGCAGCGCTTCACGAAAGCTCGGAGCGCCCACCGGGATGATCATGAATTCCTGGATGTCCAGGTTGTTGTTGGCGTGCGCGCCGCCGTTGACCACGTTCATCATGGGCACGGGCATTTGCATGGCGCCGCTGCCACCGAAGTAACGGTACAGGGGCAGGCCCGACTCTTCAGCCGCAGCGCGCGCCACGGCCATGGACACGGCCAGCGTGGCGTTGGCGCCCAGGCGCGACTTGTTGTCGGTGCCGTCCAAGTCGATCAGCGTGCGGTCCAGAAAAGCCTGTTCGCAGGCGTCCAGGCCGAGCACGGCTTCGGAGATTTCGGTGTTGATGTGTTCCACGGCCTTGAGCACGCCCTTGCCCAGGTAACGGCTCTTGTCGCCGTCGCGCAGTTCGATGGCTTCGCGCGAACCGGTGGATGCGCCCGAGGGCACGGCCGCGCGGCCCATGGTGCCGGACTCCAGCAGCACGTCACATTCAACGGTGGGGTTGCCGCGCGAATCCAAAATTTCACGGGCGACGATGTCAACGATTGCACTCATTTTTTCTCTTTCAAATAAAAAACAACAGACCAACGAAATCAACCATCAAAGCGCTATCGTAGGTTGGGTTACGCCCTGTGGGCTAACCCGACCTACGGGACGCATCAGGCTTCAAACCGCATTTCCAGAAAACCATTCTTCTTCGTCACGCGATCCAGGTCGAGCAGCGTTTCCAGCAGGGCGCGCATGTGTTTGAGCGGCACGGCGTTGGGGCCGTCGCTCATGGCCTGGGCCGGGTTCGGATGGGTTTCCATGAACAGTCCGGCCACGCCCACGGCCACGGCGGCACGCGCCAGCACTGGCACCATCTCGCGCTGTCCGCCACTGCTCGTGCCCTGGCCACCGGGCAACTGCACGGAATGCGTGGCGTCGAACACCACGGGTGCGCCGGTTTCGCGCATGATGGAGAGCGAACGCATGTCCGACACCAGGTTGTTGTAGCCAAAGCTGGCGCCACGCTCGCAGGCCATGAAGTTGTCCTCGTTCATGCCGACCTGGCGCGCCGCAGCACGTGCCTTGTCGATCACGTTCTTCATGTCGTGGGGCGCCAGAAACTGACCCTTCTTGATGTTCACCGGCTTGCCGCTTTGCGCCACGGCGCGGATGAAATCGGTCTGACGGCACAGGAAGGCCGGCGTTTGCAGCACATCCACGACGCTGGCCACCTGGGCAATCTGTTCTTCGGAATGGATGTCGGTGAGCACCGGCAGTCCCAGTTCACGCTTCACCTTCGCCAGAATCTCTAAACCTTTGTCAATGCCGGGGCCACGAAAGGTGTCGCCGCTGGAGCGATTTGCCTTGTCAAAGCTGCTCTTGAAGATGAAGGGGATGCCCAGCGCCAAGGTGATTTCCTTGAGCGTGCCCGCCGTGTCCATCTGCAGTTGCTCGGACTCGATCACGCAGGGACCGGCGATCAGAAAAAACGGGTGCTCAAGTCCGACGTCGAAGCCACAAAGTTTCATGCTGCCACCTCCCAAACGGCCGCAGCGCAGCGCGCGTCAGAAGTCGGTGCCCCGGCGGCATTCGCCTTGGCGTCGATCCCCAGCAGGCGGGGGCCCCTCGCGGCGTGGCTCATGCCGCCACCGCCTTCAAATTCTTGCCTTCGGCTTGGTGATCCAGAGAGGCCTTGACGAAGGCGTTGAACAGTGGATGCCCGTCCCAGGGCGTGGACTTGAATTCCGGATGGAACTGCACGCCGATGAACCAGGGGTGCACGGCCTTGGGCAACTCGACGATCTCGGTCAGGTGCTCGCGCTGTGTGATCGCTGAAATCACCAGTCCGGCCTGGCGCAAGCGGTCCAGGTAATTCACGTTGGCCTCGTAGCGATGGCGATGGCGTTCGGTCACCACGTCACCGTAGATTTGCTGCGCCAGGGTGTCCGGCGCCACGTCCGAGCTTTGCGCACCCAGGCGCATCGTGCCGCCCAGATCGGAGTTGACGTCGCGCGTCTTGATGCTGCCGTCGGCGTCTTTCCACTCCGTGATCAGGGCGATCACCGGGTGCCGGGTTTGGGGTTCGAACTCGGTGCTGTTGGCGTCGGTCAAACCGGCCACGTGGCGGGCGAATTCAATCGTTGCCACCTGCATGCCTAGGCAGATGCCCAGGTAGGGCACCTGGTTCTCGCGGGCAAAGCGCGCCGCGCAGATCTTGCCCTCAATGCCGCGTTTGCCAAATCCGCCCGGCACCAGCACGGCGTCGAATTTGGCGAGCTGCGACACGTTGTCCGGCGTGATGGTTTCGGAGTCGATGTAGCCGATCTTCACGCGCGCATGGTTCTTCATGCCGGCGTGGCGCAGGGCTTCGTTCAGCGACTTGTAGGAGTCGCTCAGGTCCACGTACTTGCCCACCATGGCAATGTTGACCTCGGTCTGCGGGTGCTCGGTCTCGTACACCAGCTCGTCCCAGCGCTTGAGATTGGCTGGTGGCGTGTTCAGCCGCAGCTTGTCGCAAATCAGGCCGTCGAGTCCCTGCTCGTGCAGCATGCGCGGCACCTTGTAGATCGTGTCCACATCCCACATCGAGATCACGCCCCATTCGGGCACGTTGGAGAAGAGCGAAATCTTGGAACGCTCCTCCTGCGGAATCGGGCGGTCGGCGCGGCACACCAGGGCGTCGGCCTGGATGCCGATCTCACGCAACTGTTTGGCCGTGTGCTGGGTTGGCTTGGTCTTGAGTTCGCCGGCGGCGGCGATCCACGGCACATAGCTCAGGTGCACAAAGGCGGTGTTGTTCGGGCCCAGCTTCAGGCTCATCTGGCGCACCGCTTCCAGGAACGGCAAGGACTCGATGTCGCCCACGGTGCCGCCGATTTCCACGATCGCCACGTCCACCGCATCGGGCGTGTCAAAGCCAGCGCCGCGCTTGACGAAGTCCTGGATTTCGTTGGTCACGTGCGGAATCACCTGCACCGTCTTGCCCAGGTAGTCGCCGCGGCGTTCCTTCTCCAGCACGCTCTTGTAGATCTGCCCGGTGGTGAAGTTGTTGGTCTTCTTCATCCGCGTCGTGATGAAGCGTTCGTAGTGGCCCAGATCCAGGTCGGTTTCGGCGCCGTCGTCGGTGACGAAGACCTCACCGTGTTGAAACGGCGACATGGTCCCCGGATCCACGTTGAGGTAGGGATCGAGCTTGATCAAAGTGACGTTCAGGCCGCGCGATTCCAAGATCGCTGCGAGGGAGGCTGAGGCGATTCCCTTACCCAGGGAAGACACCACACCGCCAGTGACGAAGACAAATTTTGTCATGTCTGATCGGGGTTGTGGCCCCGAGAGGTTGGAAACGCAGATTATATGTGCGCCCCCACGCTTGCCACTTCCCCGACCGACGCGGTAGCGGCTGGCGCACGTGCTGCGCTGGACAGACCGCGGACGGAGTCAGCGGCTCTTCGCTCCGTCCCGCCCTGCGCAGGCAGGACGGGAGCTGCGGAGCTCAGCCCCAGGGGGCTATGCCCTCGCACGAGTCTCGCAGAGACGACGCGACAGGCTTGGGGCGGCCCGGCGCGGCGGCGTGGCGCTCCGACAAGCACGACGGCGCGGACCGCTTTGAAGGTATATTTCCCGCCATGAATGAACTCAGTGGAAAACACATCGTCCTGGGCCTCACCGGCGGCATCGCCTGCTACAAGGCGGCCGAGCTCTGCCGCGCGCTGGTGAAGGAGGGGGCGACGGTGCAGGTGGTGATGACCGCAGCGTCCCAGCAGTTCATCACGCCCATCACCATGCAGGCGCTCTCGGGCCGCGCCGTGTTTGACTCGCAGTGGGATGCACGCGAGGCGAACAATATGGCGCACATCAATCTGAGCCGCGAAGCCGACGCGATCCTGATTGCCCCTTGCAGCGCCGACTTCATGGCGCGCTTGCTACACGGTCGCGCCGACGACCTGCTCAGCCTCATGTGCCTGGCGCGGCCGCTGGACAAGGTGCCGCTGCTGCTGGCGCCGGCCATGAACCGCGAGATGTGGGCGCATCCGGCCACGCAGCGCAACGTGGCGCAGTTGCGCGCCGATGGCGCCAGCGTGCTGGATGTGGGCAGCGGCGATCAAGCCTGCGGCGAAACCGGTGACGGGCGCATGCTCGAAGCGGATGAATTGCTGCAGGAGTTGCTCGCCTTTTTCAGCCCCAAGAGCCTGGCCGGGCAGCATCTGCTGGTCACCGCCGGCCCGACCTACGAGGCCATCGATCCGGTGCGCGGCATCACCAATTTGAGCAGCGGCAAGATGGGCTTTGCGATTGCGCGCGCGGCGCTTCAGGCCGGTGCCACCGTGGACCTGGTGGCCGGCCCGGTCGCGCTCGCGACGCCGCGCGGCGTGACGCGCCACGACGTGCGCTCGGCCGCCGACATGCTGGACGCGACCCTGGCCCTGGCTGGGAGCGCCACGCTGTTCATCGCCACGGCGGCGGTCGCAGACTGGCGCCCGGCGGCCTCGGCCGAACACAAGATCAAGAAGGACGGGTCCGGCCAGCCGCCTGAGTTGCGCTTTGTCGAGAACCCCGACATCCTGGCCACGGTGGCGGCACTGCCCCGCGCTCAAAGCGGCGCGCTGTTCTGCGTGGGCTTCGCCGCCGAGAGCCAGGACCTCTTGGCCAACGCCCAGGCCAAACGCGAGCGCAAGAAGGTGCCGCTGCTGGTAGGCAATATCGGACCAGCCACCTTCGGGCGGGACGACAACGCGCTGCTGCTGGTGGATGCGCAAGGCGCCAGGGAATTGGCGCGCGCCTCCAAGACCGAATTGGCCCGCCAGTTGATCGCCGATATCGCGCGTCGCCTGAGCGCCTGAAACCCGTTTCATTCCAGAACATTGCAAGGCACAGCCATGAAAATCGACGTCAAGATCATCGACCCGCGCATGATCGATCAACTGCCGGCCTATGCCACGCCCGGCAGCGCGGGCCTGGACCTGCGCGCCTGCATGGATGAGCCGCTGACCCTGCAGCCCAACGCCTGGCAGTTGCTGCCCACGGGCATTGCCATCTTTCTGAACGATGCCAACTTTGCCGCGCTGATCCTGCCGCGCTCGGGTCTGGGTCACAAGCACGGCATCGTGCTGGGCAATCTGGTGGGTCTGATCGACAGCGACTACCAGGGCCAGTTGATGGTGAGCGCCTGGAACCGCAGCGACGTGGCGTTCACGATTGCACCGATGGAGCGGATCGCGCAACTGTTGATCGTGCCCGTGCTGCAAGCCGAGTTCAACGTGGTGACGGACTTTCCCGCGAGCCACCGCGGCGAAGGCGGCTACGGTTCCACGGGAAAATCCTGATAACTTGCGGGACAGACCGCAGCTACGCGCAGCGAGCCAGCTCTGTCCTCAACGCATAGAGAGCGAACTTTGCGGGTCGTCGGATGTTGGCTCAGTGCAGCAGGGGACCACCCGGCGTGCGCGGCTGCACCCGGAAGAACCCGGTTCCGGCCGAGCCGCGACCGATTTCTTCTTCGGTCGCTTCGCGCACCGCGTCCACTTCCAGGCTGATGCGCAGCGCGATGCCGGCAAGCGGGTGGTTGCCATCGAGCACCACGTGTTCCGGATAGATGTCGGTGACCGTATAAAAAAGTTCCTGCGGTGCCTGCGGACAGGCGCCGGCGGGCAGGGCCGAGCCCTCAAACGTCATGCCTTCCTCCAGTTCCTTGGGGAAGGCGTCGCGCGGCCCCAGAAAGATCAGCTGGTCGTTGAAGTCGCCGAAAGCTTCTTCCGGTTCCAGGTGCAGTTCCAGCTTGGCGCCGGCTTCCAGGCCGATCAGCGCAGATTCGATCTTTTCCAGCAAATCGTCGCCACGCACCAGGAATTCCACCGGGTCATCGAGCACGTCGAGTTCCTCGCCCAAGGTGTCCTTGAGCGACCATGTGAGTGCGACCACGCATTGTTCAGAGATTTTCATAGGACAATTGTCGCACTATGAATACCACCCAACCCCTGCAGTTGCTCGGCGGCCTCAGCCCCGAGCAGTTCATGAAACGCCACTGGGAGAAGAAGCCCTTGCTGGTGCGCCAGGCGATTCCTGGGTTCGCGCCGCTGCTGGAGCGCGCTGAGCTGTTCGATCTGGCGCAGGGCGAGGCGGTCGAGTCCAGGCTGATCTCGCAGGCCGATCGTCGCGGCAAGCCGGGTTGGCAGTTCAAGGCCGGCCCGTTTGCGCGCCGCGCTCTGCCGCCGCTGAAGCAGCCCAACTGGACCCTGTTGTTGCAAGGCATGGATCTGCACCACGCCGGTGTGCACCAGTTGATGCAGCAATTCCGCTTCGTGCCCGACGCGCGACTCGACGATGTGATGATCAGCTACGCCACCGACGGCGGTGGCGTGGGTCCGCACTTTGACAGCTATGACGTGTTCCTGCTGCAAGCCCATGGACAAAGGCGCTGGCGTTACGGACGGCAAAAGGACATGAGCCTGGTGCCCGGCATGCCCTTGAAGATCCTGTCGAATTTTGTTCCGGAGTTCGACGAGGTGCTCAATCCCGGCGACATGCTGTACCTGCCGCCGCGCTACGCCCACGACGGCATTGCCGTGGGCGAGTGCATGACCTATTCCATCGGCTTTCGCTCGCCCAACCGGGGTGAGCTGGCGCGCGAAATCCTGCAGCGCCTGGCCGAGGACGCCAGCGATCTCGCGGGCGAGGCGATCTACCGCGATCCACAGCAGGCGGCCGTGGCCAACCCAGGCGCCATTCCCGTCGCGCTGCACCAGTTCGCGCACGACGCCATGCTGGCCGCGCTGCAGCAGCCCGACGCGTTCTCCTGCGTGCTGGGTGAATATCTGACCGAGCCCAAGGCGAACGTGTGGTTTGACAGCCGCCCGGCGCAGGCCGACTTCGGATCGGTGGCGCTGGACCAGCGCACGCGCATGCTGTACGACGCCCGCCATATCTTCATCAATGGCGAGGGCTTTCGGGCTTCCGGGCGCGATGCCGCCTTGATGCAGCGCCTGGCGAATGAGCGTGTCCTCGATGGCGCAGCGCTGCGCGGCGCCAGCAAGGATGCCAGAACCCTGTTGCTGAGCTGGCTGGAGGCGGGGTGGCTGCATGAGCGCGACTGATACCACCGCCAGCGGGCCGGTGCCCGCGACGCTGCGCTTTTCCGGACGCAGCGAATTTCAGCAGTGCATCCGGGAGGCTTTGGCGCGGGCTGTGCGCGAGGGCTGGTCGGAAATCATCGTCAGTGACGCCAATTTTGAAGACTGGCCCCTGGGGGAACGCGCCGTGGCGCAGGCCTTGCAGGACTGGTCCAAGTCGGGGCGGCGTTTCACCATGCTGGCGCAGAACTACACCGAGGTGTCGAGTCGGCACGCCCGTTTTGTCACTTGGCGGCGCACCTGGTCTCACATCATCGAATGTTGGGCCTGCCCGGACGCGGTGCTGAGTGACTTTCCCAGCGCTGTTCTGGCGCCGAACTGGGCGCTGCTGCGGCTCGACCCGGAACGCAGCACCGGTTGGAGCACCGACGATGCGGCGCGGCGCGTGCAGTTGCGCGAGACGCTGCGCGAATGGCAGCGCAAGAGCACGCCGGGGTTTCCGTCGTCCACGCTGGGCCTATGACGTGAAACCGACAAAGGCGCGTCAAAATGCCTGCAGGCTCAGGGATTATTTGAATCCACTGCCAGTCTGACATATAATCCAAGGCTGAGTTGAGGAGTTCGAATCGCTTCACTCAGTCAGGACTCGCTTTTGGGCGGTCATGACAATTTCCGGAAATTGTTTTTCGCTCTATCAATCCCTTTCAAGGAATTTCAAATGAATAAGACTCTCGTTTTGGCAACTTTGATGGCCGCTGTTGCTCTGGCCGCTTGCGGTAAGAAGGAAGAAGCTGCTCCTGCACCTGCTCCCGTGGTTGCTCCCGCACCGGCTGCTGCTGCTTCGGCACCGGCTGACGCTGCTTCCGCTGCTGCTCCTGCTGCCTCGGCTGCTGCTCCTGCTGCCAACGCTGCTGCTGACGCTGCCAAGGGTGGTACCGACGCCGCCAAAGAAGCCCCCAAGAAGTAATCGGTCTTCACCGAACTGAAAAGGCCACCTCCGGGTGGCCTTTTTTTATGCTGCGCCCATCGTCTCAGACTTGCAGCCAGGCCGTTCCATGCACTGCATGGGCGACGCCGATGTCGCCAACCGGGCGATCCAGCGCCGCCGCCAGTGCGGCGCTGGCCAGGGCCGGCAGGTTGTTCTGCGCGCTCAGGTGAGCGGCGACCACATGCTTGAGCCCGGGGTGATTCAGTTCGCCGGCCAGTGCGGCGGCCGCGACGTTGGATAGATGCCCCAGGGGGCCCGCCACGCGCTGTTTCAGGAAGGTCGGGTAGCGTGACGCCGCCAGCATGTCCGCATCGTGGTTGCACTCCAGCAGCAGGGCGTGGCAGCCGCTGAGTTGCTCGGCCGTGTGGCTTGTGGCATGGCCCAGATCGGTCACGATGCCAAGATGCACGGCGCCGTCACTGCAGCGCAGTTGCAGGGGCTCGCGCGCGTCGTGGGGCACGGTGAACGGACGCAGTTGCAGATCCTCCAGCTCGATCGTCTGGCCATCCTGCGCCAGTCGCAGCAGGCCCTGAAGATCGGGGGCGCCGATCGCGCCGTGCGTTCCATGGCTCATCCAGACCGGTATGCGCTCGCGCCGCACCAGTTGGCTGACACAGCCCACATGGTCGCCATGCTCGTGCGTGATGAAGATGGCGTCGAGCTGCTCGGCCTGCAAGCCGGCCAGGGCCAGGCGCGCATCGAGATGGCGCAATCCCAAGCCGCAATCCACCAGCAAACGGGTGACGCGGCTGCCGCAGTGGGACTCGACCAGCGTGGCATTGCCGGCACTGCCGCTGCCCAGGTTCTTGAATCTGAGCATTTCTAGCCAGTTGATGGTCTTTGGGGTCTGACCCCAAGAACCATTATTTCAAATCGTCGGCGATGAGTTGCGCGATGCGCTTGGCATTGCTGGCGGCTTCCGTTGATGTGGCTGCGCTGATCACGCTCAGCGTGGTCTTGTCGCCGGCGCCCTTGAGCACCACCCGGAATTTCTGCAAGGCTTCGGCATCCGCAGCGCCACCGAACAGGTTGCTGAAGAAATTGCTGGTCTTCTTGGCAGCGCCCGATTCCACGTAGCGCACAAAGTAGGTTCCCTGCGTGCGGTCGCGATCCTCGACCGTGAAGCCGGTGCGGTCCAGGGCCAGGCCGACCCGGCGCCAGGCGCGGTCGAAACCATCGGCAATTTCCAGGCCCGGAACACCATTCGTGACGGTCACCGTGGCCACCGGTTTGGCCGGCGCTGCGGCATTCACAGCCACTTGCGCCACGGCTTGCGTGGCGCCCAATTTGACCATCAGGCGACGCAGCAGTTCGGCTTCCAGTTCGGGATCGACCGGGCGCGGCTGCCAGACGGTCGAGTCCTGCAGCGCCTTGCCGGGATAGACCTCCTCGACGCCGCGGTGGCTGATGTAGATTTCCGTGACGCCTGCGGCCGTGCGTTCCAGTCGGGTGCGGAACTTGTCGCGCTCACCGGTCGAATACAGGCCGTCCAGCACGCCACCGAGCAACTTGCGCATGCCGTCTTGCGGCAGCTTGGCGCGGTTTTCGTTCCATTCGGTTTCCATGATGCCCAGGTCGGCCTGGTCCAGCACCAGCGTGAAGCCGCGCTCGACCCAAAAATCATGCAACAGCGGCCAGAGCTTGTCGGCGCTGCGCTCCACCACCAGCCAACGCTGGGTTCCGGCGCGCTCGACATGCATGTCGCCCAGGCTGTTCGGGGCGACGGACGGTGCCACCAGCGGAGTCCCGGCCAAGTAGCCGGAGGCCGTGACGACGCCGCCGGGCATGGCGTAGCGGTTTTCCTTCGAGAGCTGGGTGAGGTCGGGCGGCACGTCGAGCGTCGGTCCCTTGACGTTGCTTCGGTAATCGACGGTGTTGCTGCCGTCAAAGGTGGTGGTGCAGGCCGTCAGCGCCGTCGCCAGGCACAGGAGTCCGAATTTTGCAGATGGGTTCACGTGGGATGTCCTTTGGGATCTCTAGGGGAGCGGGATGAGTTATAGCAGGCCGCCGGCGCGCAGCGCCGCTTCCAGCACGGCCTCGTTCGCATGCGTCAACGGCGTCATGGGCAGTCGCAGGCTGGGGCCGCACAGGCCCATGCGCTGCATCGCCCATTTCACGGGAATTGGATTGGCTTCAACGAACAGCTGCTTGTGCACCGGCATCAGGCCGAACTGGAGCTCCATGGCGCGCTTCACATCGCCGGCCATCGCGGCCACGCACAGTTCATGCATCCGGCGCGGCGCCACATTCGCCGTGACGCTGACATTGCCCTGGCCACCGCACAGCATCAGCGCCACGGCGGTCGGGTCGTCGCCGGAGTAAACCGCAAAGCCCTTGGGCACGTCGCGGATGAGCCACTGGGCGCGCTCGATGTTGGCCGTGGCCTCCTTGATGCCGACGATGCCCTTGAGCTGGGCCAGACGCAGCACCGTGTCGTGTGCCAGATCGGCCACGGAGCGGCCCGGCACGTTGTACAGCACCAGGGGCAGATCGACCGCCTCGGAGATGGCCTTGAAGTGCAGAAACAGGCCTTGCTGCGTGGGCTTGTTGTAGTAGGGAACGACCTGGAGCTGGCAGTCCGCGCCGACCGATTTGGCAAAGCGCGCGAGCTCAATCGCCTCCGCCGTGGAGTTGGCGCCGCAACCGGCCATGATGGGCACGCGCCCCTTGGCCTGGTCCACGGCGACGCGAATGATTTCGCAATGCTCTTGCACGCTCACCGTGGGCGACTCGCCGGTGGTGCCGACCACGCAAATGCAGTCCGTGCCTTCGTCGATATGCCAGTCGATCAGTTTGCGCAAGCAGGGGTAGTCCACGCTGCCGTCTTCAAGCATCGGCGTGACCAGGGCCACGATGCTGCCAGTAATAGATTTCATGTCCGCACTTTGAAAGGGGAAACCGGCATTTTACCCAGTGAACGTATCGCCACTGCCGCACAGCGCATGGCGCTGCGGCACAGCACTTTTGTCCGGCTCGCGCAGCGCCGCAATGCGCTGCACGTAGCGCTGCGGCGAGGCCAAAAAACCTTGCTCGAACGCGACCACGTGCAGGCCTTCGCACAGTTGCAGCAGTTCGCCCGGCTGCAGCAGAAAGTCCGCCCTGGACGGCCGTCCCACGGTCTCGTTGCCCGCAGCAAAGGTTTCGTAGAGCAGCACGCCGCCCTGCGCCAGGCTTTGCAGCAGCACCGGAAACAGCGGTCGCCACAGATAGTTCGTCACCACCACGGCGTCAAAACGCCTGGGCTGGCCTGCCACCAGGAACGGCCAGGGCCCATTCTCGATATCGGCCAGCACGGCCTCACCCAGCGGCGCGGCGGCGGCGATGGCCTCAGGTGAACGGTCCACGCCCGTGACCGGGTGCTGGGCCTGCGCAAACCAGCGCAGGTGCCGCCCCTGACCGCAGGCCACATCCAGCACCGTGCCACCGGCCGGCACCAAGTGTGACCAGCGCTGCACCCACTCCGACGGGGCCGATGCGCTGTGGGCTTCCAAGGGGTGGGACGTCATCAGGCGCAGGGCTTAGAAGCAGGACCAGAGCTGATTTGCCAGGTTCAGCATGAAGTCGGGGCGGGTGTAGGCGGCAAACACCGCCGCCAGCACCAGCAGTACGCCGGTCCAAGCCAGGGCCCGCGCCAGCCTGGGATGCTTCATGCGCTGGCCTGCACGCGCACGATGCTGGCCTCGCGCACCGGCAGATTGATGAGTGCGGCAAAGACGCCAAGCGCAATCGCGATGTACCAGACGACGTCATAGCTGCCCGTGCGGTCGTACAGGTAGCCGCCGAGCCAGACGCCCAGGAAGGAGCCGATCTGGTGGCTGAAGAACACAAAACCGCTGAGCATCGACAGGTGCGCCACACCAAAGATCTGCGCCACGGCGGCGTTCGTCGGCGGCACCGTGGACAGCCACAGCAGCCCCATGACGCTGGCAAAAACGTAGACGCTGGCAGGGCTCAGGGGCGCCAGCAAAAACAGGCTGATGGCCACGGCGCGCGCCAGATAGATGAAGGCCAGGATGTTCTTCTTTTGCAGCCGCTGCCCGAGCACGCCCGCGGCATAGGTGCCGAACACGTTGAACAGTCCGATCAGCCCCAGCGCGTAGCTCGCCACCTGGGGCGAGAGACCCTTGTCGCGCAGGTAGCTGGGCAGGTGCACGCCGATGAACACGACCTGAAAACCGCACACGAAGTAGCCCGCCATCAGCAACTGAAAGCTCGGGTACTGGAAGGCCTCCTTCAGCGCCTGGGCAATCGACTGCTCGCGCTTGGCGCTGCCGACACCGCCCAAACCCGGTTCGCGCAAGCCCCAGGCCAGCGGCACCATCAGCAGCGTGGCCATTGCCAGCGCCGCCAGGGCCTGCTGCCAGCCGAACTGGGAAATCAGCCAGCCTTCGGTCGGGACCATCAAGAATTGGCCAAAGGAGCCGGCGGCCGCCGCCACACCCATGGCCCAGGAGCGCCGCTGGGGATCGACGTTGCGTCCGATCACGCCGTAAACCACGGCGTAGGTGGTGCCGGCCTGGGCCATGCCGATGAGCATGCCGGTCGTCCCGGCAAACCACAGTGGCGAGGCCGAATACGCCATGCCCAGCAGGCCCAGCGCGTACAGCACGGCGCCGCCGACGATGACGCGAAAGGCGCCCAGGCGGTCGGCCAGCATGCCGGCAAAAACGCCGGTGATACCCCAGGAAAGGTTTTGAATGGCCAGGGCAAAGGAGAAGGTCTCGCGGGTCCAGCCATGGGCCTGGGTGACCGGCGCCAGCCACAGGCCAAAGCCGTGGCGAATGCCCATGGAGAGCGTGACGATGGCTGCGCCGCAGATCAGCACTTGGGTCAGGGAGAGGGGGGTAGGGCGGGAGGACATGAGGCGACTGTAACGAATCTTGGCTTTGAAACGCTTGGCGCGAAGCAACGAACCTCAAGGACTTGGGGCTGTTTCCCGGCCAAACATGAAACTGTGCCTGTATTTTCATCCAGTTATTTTGCGGAAGCACCTTACAATCCCACACCATGGCGACCAAACCCAATCCAATTTCCCCCCCCGAATATTCTGAAAGCTCGATCCGCGTGCTCAAGGGCCTGGAGCCTGTCAAGCAGCGCCCGGGCATGTACACCCGCACCGACAACACCTTGCATGTGATCCAGGAGGTGCTGGACAACGCCGCCGACGAGGCCTTGGGCGGCTATGGCAAGAAGATCCGCGTGACGCTGCATGTGGACGGCTCGGTCAGCGTCGAGGACGACGGCCGCGGCATTCCCTTTGGCCTGCATCCGGAAGAAAACGCGCCGGTGATCGAGCTGGTGTTCACACGGCTGCACGCCGGTGGCAAGTTCGACAAGGGCAAGGGCGGCGCCTACAGCTTCTCCGGCGGCCTGCATGGCGTGGGCGTGAGCGTGACCAACGCCCTGGCCCTGCGGCTCGAGGCGACGAGCTACCGCGAAGGCCAAGTCGCGCGCCTGGTGTTCTCGGGCGGCGACGTGATCGAGCCGCTGCAGCTGCGCCCTGCGGCCGAGGGCGACCGAAAGTCCGGCACCACGGTGCGCGTCTGGCCCGACCCCAAGTACTTCGAGAGCGCCGCGCTGCCCATGGCCGAGTTGACGCATCTGCTGCGCAGCAAGGCGGTGCTGATGCCGGGGGTCTCCGTGTCGCTCACCCAAGAGAAGACGCGCGACACCCAGACCTGGGTCTTCAAGGGTGGATTGCGCGACTACCTGAGCCAGACCCTGGCCGGCGAACCGGTGATTCCGCTGTTCGAGGCCGAGGGCTTTGCCGACGCCCAAAGCGAGGCCTATGCCGAAGGCGAGGGCGCACAGTGGTGCGTGGCCTTCACCGAAGACGGCCAGCCGGTGCGCGAGAGCTATGTGAACCTGATTCCCACCAGCGCCGGCGGCACGCACGAAAGCGGTCTGCGCGACGGTCTGTTCACCGCAGTGAAGGGCTTCATCGAGCTGCACGGCCTGCTGCCCAAGGGCGTCAAGCTCATGCCTGAAGACGTGTTCGCGCGCGCCAGCTACGTGCTCTCGGCCAAGGTCCTCGACCCGCAGTTTCAGGGGCAGATCAAGGAGCGCTTGAATTCGCGCGACGCTGTGCGCCTGGTCTCCAGCTTCGTGCGGCCCGCGCTGGAACTGTGGCTGAACCAGCACGTGGAGTACGGCAAGCGACTCGCCGAACTCGCCATCAAGGCGGCGCAGACGCGGCAAAAGGCCGGGCAGAAGGTGGAAAAGCGCAAGGGCTCGGGCGTGGCCGTGCTGCCGGGCAAGCTCACCGACTGCGAGAGCCGCGATCTGGCCTACAACGAGGTCTTTCTGGTCGAAGGCGACTCGGCCGGCGGCAGCGCCAAGATGGGGCGCGACAAGGAGAACCAGGCCGTCTTGCCGCTGCGCGGCAAGGTGCTCAACACCTGGGAGGTGGAGCGCGATCGGCTCTTTGCGAACAACGAAATTCACGACATCTCGGTGGCCATCGGCGTCGATCCGCACGGCCCCAATGACAGCCCCGACATGAGCGGTCTGCGCTACGGCAAGGTCTGCATCCTGTCGGACGCGGACGTGGACGGCTCGCACATCCAGGTGCTGCTGCTGACGCTGTTCTTTCGGCACTTCCCCAAGTTGATTGAAACCGGCCATGTGTACGTGGCGCGCCCGCCCTTGTATCGGGTGGACGCCCCGGCGCGCGGCAAGAAGCCCGCGTCCAAGGCCTACGCGCTGGACGACGGCGAGTTGAACGCGATTCTGGACAAGTGCGTGAAGGAGGGCGTGGCGCGCGAGAAGTGCGTCATCAGCCGCTTCAAGGGGCTGGGCGAGATGAACGCGCTGCAGTTGTGGGACACCACGCTCAATCCCGACACGCGCCGATTGATGCCGGTGCAACTGGGCAACATGGATTTCCTGCAGACGCAAAGCCTCATCACCAAGCTCATGGGCAAGGGCGAAGCCGCATCCCGGCGCGAGCTCATGGAGCTGCATGGCGACGCGGTCGATGTGGACGTGTGAGCGCCATCGGCCGGACCCCCGATTGAATGTTTTTTGTGACCCCTATCCATGACTGATCAAGTGACCCTGGACCTGCTGCCCACAGACTCCGAAGAGACCCCCAGCCTGGCCAGCTACGCCCAGCGCGCCTACCTCGAATACGCTTTGAGCGTGGTCAAGGGCCGCGCCCTGCCCGACGTGTGCGACGGACAAAAGCCGGTGCAGCGGCGCATCCTCTACTCCATGTCGCGCATGGGCCTGGGCTTTGGCGGAGCCAACGGCAACGCCGGCGCCAAGCCGGTGAAGTGCGCGCGCGTCGTGGGCGACGTGCTGGGCCGCTTTCACCCGCACGGCGACCAGGCCGCGTACGACGCGCTGGTGCGCATGGCGCAGGACTTCTCCCAGCGCTACCCGCTGATCGACGGCCAGGGCAACTTCGGCAGCCGCGACGGCGACGGCGCGGCGGCGATGCGTTACACCGAGGCGCGCTTGTCGCGCATCACCAGCCTGCTGCTCGACGAGATCGACGAAGGCACGGTGGACTTCATCCCCAACTACGACGGCAGCACGCAGGAGCCGCGGCAACTGCCGGCGCGCCTGCCGTTCAACCTGCTCAACGGCGCCAGCGGCATCGCCGTGGGTCTGGCCACGGAGATTCCGCCGCACAACCTGCGCGAGGTGGCCGACGCCTGCGTGGCGCTGATCAAGAACCCGCAGCTCGACGACGCCGAGCTGTTTGGCATCATCCCCGGACCGGACTATCCGGGCGCGGGGCAGATCATCAGCAGCGCCGCCGACATCGCCGACGCCTACCGCACGGGTCGCGGCTCGCTCAAGCTGCGGGCGCGCTGGAAGATCGAAGAGCTGGCGCGCGGCCAGTGGCAGTTGGTGGTGCAGGAGCTGCCGCCGGGGGTGAGCACGCAGCGCGTGCTCGAAGAGATCGAGGAGATCACCAACCCCAAGGTCAAGAGCGGCAAGAAGGCGCTGAGTCAGGAGCAGACGCAGCTCAAGGCCAGCCTGCTGGCGGTGCTGGACGTGGTGCGCGACGAATCCAACAAGGACGCTCCCGTGCGCCTGGTGTTCGAGCCCAAGACCAGCCGCACCCAGCAAAGCGAACTCATCAACAGCTTGCTGGCGCACACCAGCCTGGAGAGCTCGTCGCCGATCAACATGACGGCGATCGGGCTGGACGGGCGCCCGGTGCAAAAGTCGCTGCGCAAGATGCTGCTGGAGTGGATCGAGTTTCGCCAGAGCATGGTGCAGCGCCGAAGCCAGCACCGCTTGAACAAGGTGCTGGACCGCGTGCACATCCTGGAGGGGCGCCAGATTGTGCTGCTCAACATCGACGAGGTGATCGCCATCATCCGCCGCTCGGACGAGCCCAAGGCGGCGCTGATGGAGCGCTTCGCCCTGAGCGAGCGCCAAGCCGAAGACATCCTGGAAATCCGCCTGCGCCAGTTGGCGCGGCTCGAAGCCATCAAGATCGAGCAGGAACTCAAGGCGCTGCGCGAAGAGCAGGGCCGGCTGGAAGAAATCCTGGGCAGCCCCGCCGCCCTGCGCCGTTTGATGATCCGGGAGATCGAGGCCGACGCCAAGCAGTTTGCCGATCCGCGGCGCACGCTGATTCAGGCGGAGAAAAAATCCGTGGTCGAAGTCAAGGTGGTGGACGAACCAGTGACGGTGGTGGTGAGCCAAAAGGGCTGGGTGCGCGCACGCAGCGGCCATGGCCACGAGGCGGGCAGCTTCGCCTTCAAGGCCGGCGACGCCCTGTACGGCAGCTTCGAGTGCCGCACGGTGGACACGCTGCTGGCCTTTGGCAACCAGGGCCGGGTCTATTGCGTCCCCGTGTCGCTGCTGCCGGGCGCGCGCGGCGACGGCCAGCCCATCACCACGCTCATCGATCTGGAGCCGGGCACGCAGGTGGCGTACTACTTCGCCGGTCCGGCCAGTGCCACGCTGCTGCTCAGCAGTTCGGCGGGCTATGGTTTCCTGGCGAGCGTGGACGACATGAGCTCGCGCCACAAGGCCGGCAAGGCCTTTGTCACCTGCAATCCCGGCGAGACCCTGTGCTGCCCCTCGCATGTCAGCGGTAGCACGGCGGCGGCGCCCCTGGCTGCGGCCACGCATGTCGCTTGCGCTTCCACCGGCGGGCGCATCCTGAGCTTCGAGATCACGGAACTCAAGGCCATGAGCAAGGGCGGGCGCGGCCTGATGCTGATCGACCTAGAGGACAAGGACAACCTGGCGGGCGCGGCAGCCTACACCCGCAGCGTGCGCATCGAAGGCATCGGGCGCAGCGCCAAGGCGCGCGAGGAAACGCTGGAAATCCGCAGTCTGAACAACGCCCGAGCGGCGCGCGCGCGCAAGGGCAAGGCGGCCGATCTGGGCTTCAAACCGACGCGTATTTCCAGGGTGGAATAACGTGAAAGAACGAAGTTTCATGGTGCCGGGGCGCCTTGCGCACCAGGCATGAAAGTTGGCACCATGACCGGATGGGGCTTGCCGTGATTGCGATTGACTTTGGCACCTCCAACTCCACCGTCGGCCTGACCTCGCCCCAAGGGCCCCGGCTGATCCCGCTGGAGCAGGGGAACCTGACCATTCCCAGCGCCATCTTCTTCAACCTGGAGGACGACAAGGTTCAGTTCGGCCGCGAGGCCATCGCCGCCTACACGAACCATTACGACGGCCGATTGCTGCGCTCGCTCAAGAGCGTGCTGGGCAGCAGCCTGATCGACGAGTCAACGGAAATCGGCCATGAGCGCATCAGCCTGAAGGACATCATTGGAAAATTCCTCGCGCACCTGAAGGCCTTGGCGCAACAAGCGGCCGGCAAAGAACTGGAGGACGTGGTGATCGGGCGCCCCGTGTGTTTTGTCGACGACGACGCCCGGCTCGACCAACTCGCGCAGCAGCAGCTGGAATCGATTGCCAAGGCCTGCGGCTTCAAGCAGGTCCATTTTCAATACGAGCCGATCGCCGCTGCGCTCGACTATGAATCCAGCGTGAGCCGCGAGGAGATGGCGCTGATTGCCGACATCGGCGGCGGCACCTCGGATTTTTCCGTGGTCCGCGTCTCGCCGCAGGCGCGGCGCAGGTCCGATCGGCGCAGCGATATTCTGGCCAACACCGGCGTGCACGTCGGCGGCACGGATTTTGACAAGTGGCTCAGCCTGGGACAGGTCATGCCGCACCTGGGCTACAAGACGCACTACCGCAAGCGCGGCGAACTGGAACTGCCGTCGTCTCCTTATTTTGATCTGGCCACCTGGCACCGCATCAGCTTGCTGTATGGCAAGAAGACCGCCAGCGAGTTGAAGGAAATGCATCTGCTGGCAGGGCAACCCGATCTCGTGCACCGACTGCTGCGCGTGGTGCGCGAGCGCAGCGGGCATCAACTGGCCAGCGACGTGGAGAGTGCCAAGATCGCGCTCTCCAGCGCCGCCGATGTGCGCATCAGCCTGCCCTATGTGGACGAGCATCTCGTGGTGCCGGTCAATAGCCGCGACTTTGAACAGCGCGTGGCGGCGCTGACCGAGAAGATCGGTCAGTGCATTCGAGACTGCGTGCGCAGCGCAGGCATTTCCGTGGAGCAGATCGACACGCTGTTTCTCACCGGTGGCACCTCGTCGCTGAACTTTGTGCGCGACGCCTGCGCCAGCGCCGTGCCCCAGGCGCGCTTGGTCGAAGGCGACAAGTTCGCCAGCGTCGGTCTGGGCCTGGCGATCGAAGCCGGCGTGCTCAGGGCGCGCTCCTGAGCATCAGCGCATGCGAGGCTGCGCCCCGGCCGACTAGCGGCTCATGCCACTTCGGCGATCAGTTCGATTTCGACGCAGGCGCCCAGCGGAATTTGCGCCACACCGAAAGCGCTGCGGGCGTGCGCGCCGACGGTGGGGCCGAACACTGCGCCGAGCAATTCTGAGCAGCCGTTGGTCACCAGGTGTTGCTCGGTGAAGTCTGCGGTGGAGTTCACCAGCGACATGACTTTGACGATGCGCTTGACGCGGTTCAGATCGCCCACGGCGGCGTGCAGCGTCCCCATCAGATCGATGGCCACGGCGCGCGCAGCGGCCTGGCCCTCTTCGGTCGTGGTGTTGCGACCGAGTTGACCGACCCACACCTTGCCGTCTTTCTTGGCGATGTGGCCGCTCAGGAAGACCAGCTTGCCGGTCTGCACGAACGGCACATAGGCGGCGGCCGGGGCGGCCACCGGGGGCAGGCTGATGTTCAGGGATTGGAGTTTGGCGTAGATGGTCATGTTGGCTCAGCTCAAAAATGAACGCATTTTCTCATTCCCCGGCGCGCGCCATGAAAAACCGACGCCAGGTTTTGCGTTAAGCTGGACTGAGCCCTTGAGGAACGATATGAACCACGCCTTACCCACACTTTTTGTTTCCCACGGTTCGCCGATGTTTGCCCTTGAGCCCGGCAGCACCGGCCCGGCACTGGCGCTTTGGTCCGAGGCCTTGGTGCGCACGCACGGCCCGCTGCGCGGCGTGGTGCTGATGTCGCCGCACTGGATGGCGCGCGCCACTAGCGTGATGATCAACCCCCGGCCGACCACCTGGCACGACTTTGGTGGCTTTGCGCCCGAGTTGTACCAACTGCAATACCCGGCCCCGGGCAGCACGGCCTTGGGGCTGGAAGTGCTGGGCCTGCTGCAGCAGGCCGGCATCGCGGCGCTGGCGGACCCCGAGCGTCCTTTGGACCATGGCGCCTGGGTGCCGCTGATGCACCTGTTCCCGGGCGCGCAAGTGCCGGTGGTGCAAGTGGCGCTGCCGGTGGATGCCGGGCCGCAACAGGTACTGGAGTTGGGGCGCGCGCTGCGCGGCTTGCGCGACAGCGGCGTGCTGCTGATCGGCTCCGGCAGCATGACGCACAACCTGAATGAGTTTTTTGGCGGCGAGCGTGCGCCTTTGCCCTATGTGCTGGAGTTCAGCCGCTGGATCGAGGCCGCGTTGCAACGCGGCGATGTGGCGGCCCTGCTGGACTACCGCGCGCAAGCGCCGCACGCCGTGCGCGCGCACCCGAGCGAGGATCACTTCTTGCCGCTGTTCTTCGCGCTGGGCGCGGCACAGGATGGCGCCGTGCCGCAGTACATCAGCCGCGAGGTGATGCACGGCATCCTGGCCATGGACGCCTTTGCCCTGCAAGCCGGCGCATGAGCTATACGCTGCGGCTCTACGATTTCGAGGACGCCAGCGAGCAGGACCGACGCGCCGCAGAACAGCGCTTTCGCGCGGCACTGGAGTCCGCGCTGGGCGACGCGGCCATGGTGGCGCCGGTTTACACGATGTACTTGAAGCTGCTGTCGATCTACGGTGAGGAGCCGCCCGAAGACGCGCTCACCGAGGCGCAGCGCGAGCTGTTCACCCAGTGGCAAGCCGCAGAGTCGGCCGCCGTGACGGCCGCCTTTGGACCGCACCGCTACATGGGCGACGCGCAGTTTGAGATCGGCGTCTAAGCCGCGTACTCGCCCACCGGGATGCAACTGCAAAACAGATTCCGGTCGCCCCAGACGTTGTCCACCCGGCCCACCGGCGGCCAGTACTTGACGTTCTTCAACGTGGCCAGCGGAAACGCGCCGAGCTCGCGCGGGTAGGGTCGGTCCCAGTCGGCCTGCATCAGGCTGGCCGCCGTGTGCGGCGCGTGCGTGAGCGGGTTGTTGTCCCGCGGCCAGACGCCTTGTTGCACCTGATGGATTTCCTGGCGGATGGCGATCATGGCGTGGATGAAGCGGTCGAGCTCGCTCAGGGTTTCGCTCTCCGTGGGCTCCACCATGAGCGTGCCCGGCACCGGAAAGCTCAAGGTCGGCGCATGAAAACCGTAGTCCATGAGGCGCTTGGCCACGTCTTCGGCGCCGATGCCGCTGGCGTCCTTCAGGGGGCGCAAATCCAGAATGCATTCATGCGCCACGTGACCATTCGCGCTGGCATACAGCGTGGGGTAGTGCTCCCGCAAGCGCGCACTGATGTAGTTGGCGGCCAGGATGGCGGCCTCGGTGGCGTGGCGCAAGCCATCCGCGCCCATCATGCGGCAGTACATCCAGCTGATCGGCAAGACGGCGGCGTTGCCCAGGGGCGCTGCAGAGATGGCTCCGACCCGGTGACCCGCGCCCTCTCCCGGGGGGAGTGGGGGTAGGGACGACTGGGCCGCCGCGAAGGTCGCGTGTCCCGGGAGATAAGGCACGAGATCGGCCACCACGCACACCGGACCGACGCCGGGGCCGCCGCCGCCGTGCGGAATGCAGAAGGTCTTGTGCAGGTTCAGGTGGCTCACGTCGCCGCCGAACTCGCCGGGGGCGGCCGTGCCCACGAGCGCATTCATGTTGGCGCCGTCCACATAGACGCGTGCGCCGTGGGAATGCACCAGCGCGCAGAGTTCCTTCACCTGGGTTTCGAACACGCCGTGCGTGCTCGGGTAGGTGATCATCACCGCCGCCAAATGGCTGCTGTGCTGCTCGCATTTGGCCTGCAGGTCGGCCATGTCCACATTGCCCTGCGCGTCGCAGGCGGTGACAACCACCGTGAGGCCCGCCATCTGGGCGCTGGCCGGATTCGTGCCGTGCGCGCTGCTGGGAATCAAACAGATGTTGCGCTGGCCCTGGCCGTGGGCCTGGTGGTAGGCGCGGATCACCAACAGGCCCGCGTATTCGCCCTGCGAGCCGGCGTTGGGCTGCAGGCTGATGCCGGCATAGCCCGTGGCCTGACACAGCCAGGCGCGCAGTTGTTCGTCGAGTTCGGCGTAGCCCTGCAGTTGGTCGGCGGGTGCGAACGGATGGAGGTTCGCGAACTCGGGCCAGGTGATGGGAATCATCTCGCTCGTGGCGTTGAGCTTCATGGTGCAACTGCCCAGCGGAATCATGCTGCGGTCCAAGGCCAGATCCTTGTCGCTTAAACGCCGGATGTAGCGCAGCATGCCGGTCTCGGAGTGGTAGCTATTGAACACCGGGTGCGTGAGAAAGGCGCTGCTGCGACGCAGCGCGGGCGCGATCAGCGGCTCGATGCCTTGCTCGAAGGCGCTGAGCTGTGGCAGCGCCTGGCCGGCCTGGGCGAAGAAGGACCAGAGCTGCTCCAGGTCGGCACGGGTCGTGGTTTCGTCCAGCGCCAGCGCCAACTGGGTGTTGGACGCGCGGCGCAGGTTCACGCCGGCCTGGCGCGCCTTCTCGGCAATGGCGTCGGTGGCGGCGCCCGTCTGCAGCGTGAGCGTGTCGAAGGCGCTGGCGTGGCTCAGCGTGCAGCCCAGATGCTGCAGGCCTTGCGCCAGAATGGCGCTGTAGCTGGCAACGCGTTGCGCGATGCGCTTGAGTCCCTCAGGCCCGTGGTACACGGCGTACATGCTGGCCACGACGGCGGGCAGCACCTGCGCCGTGCAGATGTTGGAGGTGGCTTTTTCGCGGCGGATGTGCTGCTCGCGCGTTTGCAGCGCCAGCCGATAGGCCGGGTTGCCCTGCGCGTCCACGCTCACGCCGATGAGGCGCCCGGGCATGGAGCGCTTGAACTCGTCGCGACACGCCATGAAGGCGGCATGCGGGCCGCCGTTGCCCATGGGCATGCCAAAGCGTTGCGTGCTGCCCACGGTGATGTCAGCGCCCCATTCACCGGGCGGCGCGAGCAAAGTCAGCGCCAGCAGGTCGGTGGCGACGATGAACACGGCCTGCTTGGCGTGGGCCTGTTCCACGACGCCGCGCAGGTCGGCCACCAAGCCGGTGCTCGAGGGGTACTGCGCCAGCACGCCGAAACAGTCGCCCTGGCTCAGCAACTCTGCGGCGCTGCCGACCTTGACCTCGATGCCCAGCGGTGCCGCCCGCGTGCGCACGACTTCGATGGTTTGCGGGTGGCAGTCGCTGGCGACGATGAAGACCGCGCTCTTGCTCTTGCTGGAGCGTTTCGCCAAGGTCATGGCCTCAGCCGCTGCCGTGGCCTCATCCAGCATGGAAGCGTTCGCCATGGGCATGGCGGTCAAGTCGCAGACCATGGTCTGAAAGTTCACCAGCGCCTCCATGCGGCCCTGGCTGATTTCGGCCTGATAGGGCGTGTAGGCCGTGTACCAGGCGGGGTTTTCCAGCACGTTGCGCAGGATCACGCCGGGCGTGTGCGTGCCGTAATAGCCCTGGCCGATGAAGCTCTTGAACAGTTTGTTCTTGCCCGCCATGGTCTTGAGTTCGGCCAATGCGGCGGCCTCGGTCACGGGCGGGGGCAAGTCCATGGGCTTGGAGCGCGCGATGGAACGCGGCACGATGCCCTCGATCAGCGCGGTGCGCGTGGCCGCACCCACAACGCTCAGCATCAAGGCCTCATCGGCAGGGCTGATGCCGATGTGACGGGCGATGAATTCAGCCGCGTTTTCGAGTTCGCTCAGAGGTGTGGTGCTGTTCATGGCTTCAGTGGTCGGCGGCGAATTGGCTGTAGCTGGTCTCGTCCATCAGCGCATCCACCTGGGACGCGTCCGAGAGCTTGACCTTGAAGAACCAGCCCGCACCCAGCGGGTCGGTGTTGGCCAGCGCCGGGTCGGCGCGCAGGGCTTCGTTCACCTCGGTGACTTCTCCGCTCACCGGCATATAGACGTCGGCGGCCGCCTTGACCGATTCCACGACACCGGCGACGTCCTTTTGCGCGTAGCTCTTGCCCACTTCGGGCAGATCCACAAACACCACGTCGCCCAGCGCGTCTTGCGCGTGGTGGGTGATGCCGATGGTGGCGATGCCGCCGTCGAGCTGGATCCATTCGTGGTCGGGGGTGTATTTGATGCGCATGTGATGGCTCCTGAAATGATGTTGGTGAAAGTTCGTCGAGTTGAATGCTGCGATGTCGGGTTACGCTGCGCTAACCCGACCTACGGGTTCTAGCCGCGGAAATAATGCGTCGCAACGAAGGGCATGGCCACCACTTCCATGGGCACGGGTTTGCCGCGCACGATGGCGTGGATGCGCGTGCCCACGCTGGCATATTCTGCCGCCACGTAGCCCATGGCCACGGGCTTGTCGATGGTCGGGCCGAGCAGGCCACTGCTGACTTCGCCGATGCGCTCACCGGCCGTGCTCTGCAGTTCGCTGTGTTCGCGCACGGGAACGCGTTCCAGCGCCATCAGGCCCACGCGCTTGCGCGTCAGGGCACCGGGCGTGCCGTCCAGTTGCGCCAGGATCTTGTGGGCTCCGGGGAAGCCTTCGGCGCGCGCGCCGCCGGTGCGCCGCACCTTCTGCATGGCCCAGTTGAGCGCGCCTTCGACCGGCGTGGTGCGGGTGTCGATGTCGTTGCCGTACAGGCACAGACCGGCTTCCAGGCGCAGCGAATTGCGCGCGCCCAGGCCAATTGGTTTGACCTCGGCTTGTGCCAGCAGCGTGCGCGCCAGCCGATCGGCGTGGGCGGCATCGACCGAGATTTCGAAGCCGTCTTCGCCGGTGTAGCCGCTGCGCGTGATGAAGCAGGAAACGGCCTGAGCAGCGCAGGCCACGTCGAACGCGCCCCCGGTCATGAACACCAGCTTTTCGACCCCGGGCGCGAGCCGCGACAGGGCGTCCACCGCCTGCGGTCCCTGCAGTGCCAGCAGCGCCTTCTCCGGCATCGGTATGACCTGGCAGCTTGCACCAATGCGCGCCTGGATATGTGCCATGTCGCCCTCCTTGCAGGCGCCGTTGACAATGACAAAGATGTCATCACCCCGGTTCACGAACATCAGGTCGTCGATGATGCCGCCCTCGTCGTTCAACAGCAGGCCGTAGCGCTGCTTGCCCACAGGCAGATCCATCACGTCCACCGGCATCAGCGACTCGAAGGCGGCGGCGGCGTCGGGCCCGACCAGGCGCAACTGGCCCATGTGGGACACGTCGAACAGGCCCGCAGCGCGGCGCGTGTGGTGGTGCTCGGCGACCAGGCCGGCGGGGTATTGCACCGGCATCGAATAGCCGGCAAAGGGGACCATGCGCGCGCCCAGTTCAAGGTGCAGCGCATGCAGCGGCGTGAGTACAAGTTCGGAAGTGGACACGGCAGGCTTTCAGGTCAGACAGTGAAGCCACACGGTTGCCCGTGCGGTGCTGACCTCGCTGTCCGCTTTACCTGAGAGATTCGCCTGGCGATGCAGGGTTGCTCCTTCGGTGGACTGCACCGGGTGCAGCCTCTCTCCAGTGAGGAAACGCCTTTCTCAAGGCGCGTGTCAGTCCTTTTGCCTGAGCGTTCAAAAGTCCGACTGAACTGACCTTCTGCGCCTTCGGCGGCACCTGCATGAGGTGCTCTCTCCTGACCGGGTGAATTCTAACTGCTGAAAACGGCCGGCGGAAATCAGTTCACCACCTTGGTGCGCGAGCTCTTGATTTCGGAGCGCTGGCTCTTGCCTTCAAGTCGGCGTTGCTTGGAGCCATAGGTGGGCTTGGTGGCGCGGCGCACGCGCGGTGGCGTGGCCACGCTTTGCACCAGCTCGTGCAGGCGCGCAAACGCGTCCATGCGATTCATGTCCTGCGTGCGGTGCTGCTGTGCCTTGAGGATGAACACGCCGTCTTGGGTGATGCGCTTGTCGCGCAAGGCCAGCAAGCGCTCTTTCACATCCTCGGCCAGGGTTGATGCAGGAATGTCAAAACGCAAATGGATCGCGCTCGACACCTTGTTGACGTTCTGCCCGCCCGCACCCTGGGCTCGAATCGCGGTGATTTCCACCTCGGACTCCTGGATGACGATGGGTGCTTGCATGGCGGGTGTGTGGGAATGAGTGGCTGCGTGCTGAGCGATTGTCGCTGCGCGTTAAACTATTGTTTCGATCATCCCCGCAACCCAGGAGTTCATCATGGCCAAAGGTCAACAAAAAACCAACAAAGAAGGCAAAAAGCCGAAGAAGGACACGTCGCCTCCGAAGCCGGTGAGCGCCGATGCGGTGCGTCCCACGATCACGACCACCGTGATGCCGCGTGGCAAGCTCAAGAATAAATAACACCCGCGCCGTTGCCCGGTTGCGCGGCACCGGCGGCACCTCGGCGGCCCGCTTGCATGGCCGCTGAATCTTTGCCTGCGGCGCCGCGTTACACGGCGGCCGAGGAGCTCGCCAACAGCGTCACGCATGCCATCGGCATCGTCTTGTCCATCGCCGGCTTGGCGGTGATGACGGCCTTTGCCGCGCTCCGAGGCGACGCCTGGCACCTTGTGGCCTGCAGCATTTTCGGCAGCGCGCTGATCCTCAACTACACCGCCTCCACGCTGTACCACAGCATCCAGATCGAGCACCTCAAGGGGGCGCTGCGGGCGCTGGATCATTCGGCGATTTTTCTGCTCATCGCGGGCACCTACACGCCCTTCATGCTGGTGAATCTGCGCGGACCCTGGGGCTGGTCGCTGCTGATCGGCGTGTGGACCATTGCGCTGCTGGGGATCAGCCTGCGGCTGCTGCTCAAGGGCCGCCGGCACGGCCTGGTGGTGGGGCTGTATATCGCGATGGGTTGGGCGGTGGTGGTCGCGGTCCAGCCCATGCTGCTGCACGTGGCCACCGGTGGCTTGGTGCTGCTGGCCGCGGGCGGCTTGGCCTATACGCTGGGCGTGATCTTCTACAAGTGGAAGAGCCTGCCCTACCACCACGCCATCTGGCATGTCTTTGTGCTCGCCGGCAGCAGCCTGCACTTTTTTGCCGTGCTCTTTTACGTCATTCCCGCACCGGCGGGTTGAACAGTCGCTTGGCCGCCGGGGCCCAGGGCTCGACTGCGGCGCTGAGCCTGGCTTTGAGCGCGCCCGCGATCGCCTGACCCAACTCGGCCGGCGTGACGCCCCCGTTGGCGCGACCGATGTCCTTGAGCGTGATATCGGGCAAGGGCAAACTCAGGGTCTTGCCCTGCATGAAGGGCGCGCTGACCTGGACCCGCGCGTCGCGCACGCTCAACAGTTCCACGATCAATTTTTTGCCCGGCTTCTTGTTGCCTTCGCTTGGCGCATTCGCGCCAGAGACGCTGGCGCCGATGTTGCGCACGATGGCATCAATGTTCGACTGCGGGTCGCCTTTTTCGTAGATCACGTCGGGGGCCTGGATCGCGATGCGCCGCACCACCACCACGTCCTGCGCCACCGTCTTGAGATCCACTTCCAGTTCCACCTGCGCAACCTTGAGCGCATGCGGCGTTTTGAAACCCGCTGGGTTTCCCACCGTCAAGCCGCTGATGCTGCCCTTGCCATCGGCGGGGGAAATCTTCACCCCAGCCACGCGCACCTGTGACTGGGTCATGGGGCTGCCGTAGCTCTCGATGGCCTGGCGGATCAGGCCGTCCAGGCTGCGCGACAACCAGAACAGACCGGCCGCGACGGCGATGGCCAGCACCAGCAGGGCGAGCAGCAACTTCTTCAAGCGCGAGTCACAGGAAAGCCATTGGCTATTTCGCGTACACGAGATCGCGCAAGCCCAGCGAAATCGACGGCACGTAGGTGATGACCATGAGGCAGCTCAACACCACCAGCACAAAGGGCACCAGGTCCTTGATGATGCGGTCCAGCGAGATGCGCGCCACGGTGCAAGCGGCAAACAGGTTCACGCCAAACGGCGGCGTGATCATGCCCAGCGCCAGGTTCACCACCATCACCAGACCGAAGTGCACCGGGTCGATGCCAAAGTGCTGCGCCACCGGCGCCAGAATCGGCGCCAGCACGATGATGGCGGCGCTGGTCTCGATGAACATGCCGATGATGAACAGCGCCGCGTTCACGCCAAGCAAAAAGTAGGCTGGCGTCTTGAGCACTTCCTGCAACCAATGGCCGATCGCATCGGGCACACCGGCGCGCGTGATCAGGAAGGCAAAGAGTCCGGCGTTGGCGATGATGAACATGATCACGGCGCTGGACATCACGGATTTGTACAGGATGCGGTGCAGGTCGCGCAGCTTGATCTCGCGGTAGATGAAGATGCCCACGACCAGGGCGTAGAACACCGCCACGGCCGAGGCCTCCGTGGGCGTGAACACGCCGCCGTAGATCCCGCCCAGGATGATGACGGGCATCATCAAGGCCCAGCCCGCCTGCCAAGTGGCCTTGCCAAAGCTCAGCCGACCTTCGCCGTCGGTCTTGCCCCAGCCCTTGATCTTGCAATAGACCCAGACGAATAGCATCAAAGCGCCGCCGATGAGAAAGCCTGGGCCAAAGCCCGCGATGAAGAGTTCGCCGATGGAGACCTCGGCGCTCACGCCGTACAGAATCATCGGAATGGAGGGCGGAATGATCACGCCCAGCTCCGCGCTCGTCGCCTGCAGCGCGGCCGCGTAGGTCGTGGGGTAGCCGTGTTTGATCAGCGCGGGGATCAGGATCGTGCCGATGGCGAAAGTGGTGGCGACCGAAGAGCCGGAAACCGCTGCAAAGATCATGCAGGTCAGCACGCAGGTCATGGGCAAGCCGCCCTGCACGCCGCCGACGATGCTCTTGGCAAACTCCACCAGGCGGCGCGAGATGCCGCCGGTTTCCATCACATTGCCCGCCAGGATGAAGAAGGGGATCGCGGCCAGCGGGAATTTGTTGATGGCGTTGAACATCTCCTTCACGGAGATCAGCATGTGGGCGTCGTTCGCCTGTATCCCAAGAAAGGATGCCAGGCCGATGGACACGGCCACGGAAATGGTGAGCGCAAAGCACAGCACCATGGTGGTCAACATAACGATGGTCATTGCGCGGTCTCCAATTCAAGGCGCTGCGGGTCGAGCAGGTTGCCGATGATGCCTATGACGCTGAAGACGCCGCCGACGGGCATGGCAATATAGGCCCAGAACATGGACACGTCTTCCAAGCCGATGACGGTCTGCACCCGGCCGCGATTGGCGTAGTCCCAGCCCCACCAGATGACCAGCAGCATCAGCACCAGCGCCGCGCCGCAGACCACGAAGTCGAGCACGCGCTTGAGCTTGGGCGGGCTCCAGCGGTAGAGCACGTCCACGCTGACCATGGCGCCGTTGCGAAACGCCGCCGGAATGCCCATGAAGACCATCCAGATCAGGCTGAAACGGATCAGCACCTCGGTCCATTCCGCCGGCGCTTCGATCACGAAACGCATGATGATCTGGAACAGCCCCAGGCTGGACGCCACGGCCAGCATGGTGCAGGCCAAGACCATGGCCAGGCCGGTGCTGTAGCGCTCAAATTTAAGAAAACTTTCCTTCATGCCCAGGCACCTCCAGAATTTGAAATAAAAACGCCCGTCAACCAGGGACGGGCGCTGCCGAGCGTAGCGAACTACTTGTAGTTGCGGATCTTGTCGATGTTGGCCTTGCCGAACTGCTTTTCAAACTCGGCGTTGACCGGGCCCAGCGCGGTGACGAACTTGGCCTTGTCCACATTCTCCACCACGTTCATGCCCTTGGCGCGCAGGTCGGCCACGCCGCTGGCGTCGTCCGCATCGACGCGGGCGCGATTGGCCTTGGCGCCGACCTTGGCGGCTTCCAGGAACGCCGTCTTGTCGGCGGCGGAGAGCTTGTCAAAGCTGGCCTTGTTCATCAGGAAGATGCAGGGCGAATACACGTGGCCGGTGAGCGTCAGGTGCTTTTGCACCTGGTCGAACTTGGCCGACATGATCACCGACAGCGGATTTTCCTGGCCGTCCACGGTGCCTTGCTGCAGCGCAGTGAACACCTCCGGGAAGGCCATGGGCGTGGTGATGATGCCAAAGCCCTTGTAGGCCGCCACGTGCACCGGATTTTCCATGGTGCGCATCTTCAGACCCTTGAGGTCTTCGGGTGCATTCACGGCGCGCTTGCTGTTGGTCATGTGGCGAAAACCGTTCTCGGCCCAGGCCAGCGCCTTGAAACCCTTGGCGTCGAACTTGCCCAGCAGCTCCTGGCCGATGGGGCCGTCGAGCACGGCGCGTGCGTGGGCCTTGTCGCGAAACAGGAAGGGGATGTCCAGAATCTTGGCTTCGGGAACGAAGTTGGGCACCGGGCCGGTGGAGGAGAAGGCCAGTTCCTGTGTGCCCAGTTGCACGGCTTCGATCGACTCGCGCTCGCCGCCCAGGGAGCCGTTATAGAAAGCCTGGATCTTGTAGCGTCCGCCGGTGCGCGTTTCCACCTCTTTGGCAAAGGTGTCGATGGCCACGCCCTGGTGCGAATTCTGGGCCACGGAAATGCTGATCTTCATCGTGGTTTGCGCTGCCGCGCCCGCGACAAAACCGAGAGCCAGGCTCAAGCCCAGAACGAGTTTGGAAATTTTCATGGATGCTCCGAAGTTGATGCGGCAAGCGCCTGCACTGCATTATGGGAGCGTGGCGCGCTTCACCGCATCGGGGTTTTCGCGCACGTAGTCGCGAACAATCGAAACAAAATCGGTATCCGGCCGCAATCCCAGGGCCCGGGCACGGGCGGCGTCGATGCGCGAGGGCCAGTTCGTCACGATGCGGGCGATGGTCGCGTCGGGCGTCCAGTCGATCAGATCGCGCACCGACTTGCCGGCGACTTGCTCCAGCGCGGCAGCCATTTCGCCAGCAGTGGTGGTGATGGCCGGCAGGTTCATGGCGGTGCGCGGGCCCCAGGCCTGGTCGCTGGTTTGGGCCGCGCAGATCAGGCCCTCAATGCTGCGTGCCGGCGACGACAGCGCCACGGCGGTCTCGGGCGCCACCGGGCAGGCGCCGCGCACCCCGGCCAGCGGCTCGCGGATCATGCCGCTCAAAAAGCTCGATGCGGCGCCGTTGGGCTGACCCGGGCGCACGCTCACCGTCATCAGGCGCAGATTGCGCGCTTGCACCAAACCCTTGCGTCCAAAGTCCGCCACCAGTTGCTCGCCGATGAACTTCTGGATGCCGTAGCTGTTTTGCGGCGTGGGCAAGGTGTTGTCCTCGATCACCGCCGGCAGCGGCTGCTCGGGCGAGTTGCCAAACACCGCCAGCGAGCTGGCAAACACCAGCATCGGCCGCGTGTTCAGGGCGCGGCAGGCCTGCAGCAGGGCGCGCGTGGCGTCCAGATTGGCGCGCAGTCCCAGGTCCAAGTCGGCCTCGCACTCACCGCTGACGGCCGCCGCCAGGTGAAACACCAGATCGGTATCCGCAGGCACGGCCGCCGTGCTGCCGTCGCGCTGTTCAAGCAAGGCGTTGAGGTCGCCGATCACGCCAACGACACGCGGGTCTGCCAGCAAGTCCGCGGGCGCGCTGGCACGGTCCACCAGCGTGATGCGCGCAATCGTCTGCGCGGGCGCCCCGGCGCGCGACAGCTGGCCCATTTGCAGCAGCGTGCGCGCCAGGCGCACGCCCAAAAAGCCGGCGCCGCCGGTGATGACGATCTGCATGCTCACATGTCCACGTAGTTGGGTCCGCCGCCGCCTTCGGGCGTGACCCAGACGATGTTTTGCGTCGGGTCCTTGATGTCGCAGGTCTTGCAGTGCACGCAGTTCTGCGCGTTGATCTGCAACTGGTCGGCGCCGCTGGCGTCCTTGATGAACTCGTACACGCCGGCCGGGCAATAGCGCTCTTCGGGTCCGCCATAGGTGGCGAGGTTGGTGCCGACCGGAACGCTCGCATCCTTGAGCGTGAGGTGGGCGGGCTGGTTTTCCGCGTGATTCGTGTTGCTCAGGAAGACGCTGGAGAGCCGGTCAAAGGTGAGCTTGCCGTCGGGGCGCGCATAGCTGATGCGCGGGCAGTCGGCCGCGGGCTTGAGGTAGGCGTGATCGGCCTTGTCGCGGTGCACGCTCCACGGGATGTGGCCCTGCAGCGTGAACTGCTCGATGCCGGTCATGATCGTGCCGACGGTGCGCCCATACTTGAACCAGGCCTTGAAGTTGCGCGACTGGTGCAACTCCTTGTGCATCCAGCTGCGCTCGAAGGCTGCGGGGTAGGCGCTGAGTTCGTCGTGCTGGCGCCCGGCCGTGATCGCATCAAAGGCGGCTTCTGCGGCCAACATGGCGGACTTGATGGCCGAGTGGCTGCCCTTGATGCGCGCCGCATTCAGGTAACCGGCGTCGCAGCCGACCAGGGCGCCGCCCGGGAACACGGTCTTGGGCAGGCTCATGAGGCCGCCCGCCGTGATGACGCGTGCGCCGTAGCCGATGCGCTTGGCCGGCGTGGCACCTTCAAAGTACCAGCGGATATTCGGGTGCGTCTTGAAGCGCTGGAACTCTTCGAACGGGCTGAGCCAGGGGTTGCGGTAATTCAAGCCCACGACCAGACCGATGGAGAGCTTGTTGCCCTCCGTGTGGTACATGAAAGAGCCGCCGTAGGTCTGCTCGTCCAGCGGCCAGCCCGTGCTGTGCAAGACCAGGCCGGCCTGGTGGCGCGAAGGGTCGATCTCCCACAACTCCTTGATGCCGATGGCATAGCTCTGCGGGTCTTTGCCCGCGTCCAACTGGTACTTCGCAATCAGTTGGCGACCCAGGTGGCCGCGTGCGCCTTCGGCGAAGATCGTGTACTTGCCGAGCAACTCCATGCCCAACTGGAACTCAGGGGTCGGCGCCCCGTCCTTGCCAATGCCCATGTTGCCGGTGGCCACGCCCCTGACCGAGTCGTCCGCGTGGTACAGCACCTCGGCCGCAGCAAAGCCGGGGAAGATCTCCACGCCCAGGCTCTCGGCCTGTTGCGCCAGCCAGCGCGTCACGTTGGCCAGGCTGATGACGTAGTTGCCGTGGTTGTCAAAGCAGCTTGGCAGTGCAAAGCCCGGCGTGCGCCAGGCGGATGTTTCGCTCAGGAACAGCACGATGTCCTCGGTCACGGCCTGGTTCATCGGGCAGCCCAGCTCCTTCCAGTTGGGAAACAGCTCGTTCATGGCGATGGGGTCCATCACCGCCCCGCTCAGAATGTGGGCGCCGGGCTCGGAGCCTTTTTCCAGCACCACCACGGAAACCTCCGTGCCCTTGGCCGCAGCCAACTGCTTGAGCCGGATGGCGGTGGCCAGGCCGGCCGGGCCGCCGCCCACCACCACCACGTCGTAGTCCATGCTTTCGCGCGGACCGTGTTGAGCCAGAATTTCTTCAGATGTCATGTAGTTCCCCAAACGATGCCGTGAAGTGTGCGTGAAAACGGCGCTTCTTCGTGTCCGGCGCGCGACCAATTCTATGCCGCGCTCGCGTACCATTGACGCATCCTTGACCGCATTTATGGAGAAGCAACAAATGGCCTACACCATTGACCTATCGGGACGCATCGCCTTCATCACCGGCGCCTCCAGCGGCCTGGGCGCGCAATTTGCCAAAACCCTGGCGCGCGCCGGTGCGGCCGTGGTGCTGGCGAGCCGGCGCGTGGACCGGCTCAAGGAACTGCGCGCCGAGATTGAAGGCGAGGGCGGCGACGCGCACGCCTTTGAGATGGACGTGACCGATCACGATTCGATCAAGGCCGCAGTCGCGCGCGCCGAGACCGAGGTCGGCTCCATCGACATCCTGGTGAACAACTCGGGCGTGAGCACGACCCAGCGCATCCAGGACGTGGAGGTGGAGAACTACGACTACGTCTTCGACACCAACGTCAAGGGCGCTTTCTTCGTGGCGCAGGAAGTGGGCAAACGCATGCTGGCGCGCGCCAAGGGCGCGGCCCCCGGAACCTACACCGGCGGGCGCATCATCAACATCGCCTCGATGGCCGGGCTCAAGGTGCTGCCGCAGATCGGCGTGTACTGCATGAGCAAGGCCGCAGTCATCCAGATGACCAAGGCCATGGCGCTGGAGTGGGGGCGCTTTGGCATCAATGTGAACGCCATTTGCCCCGGCTACATCGACACCGAGATCAACCACCACCATTGGGAAACCGATGCGGGGAAAAAGCTGGTCAACATGATGCCGCGCAAACGCGTGGGCCAACCCGAAGACCTCGACGGGCTGATCGTGTTGCTGGCCAGCGGGCAAAGCCACTTCATCAACGGCGCCGTGATTGCGGCGGACGACGGGTTTGCCATCTGAGCTAGGCCGGGCTAGGCGCCCGACAGCGCACGGACTTTTGCAGCAACCCGCTTTGCAAGTTTTGTTTGCACGCGGAAGACGTGCGTCGAAAACAACGCGCCCGTCCTGATCCGTCTGCGTCTGCGCTTCTACTCCGAACAACGGCGTGGAAGGTCGGCCACCGAACCCAACAAGTGCGCGCCGTGGCGCTTGCTTGTTGGAACCTCATCTGGCTGGTGCCGGGACCATTGTTCTATGGTTGACAATTTGAACGCATATACTGGAACCCTTAGCGCGCAAATTGACCTGCAACGACGCAGCGAAGGTGGAACTTGGACCCCTGATCTCCATTGCCGGAATTTGCCTGCGCGGCCAGAACTATTCGAACGCAGTCTGCGGGGTTTGTCGGAATTTTTATACCTGTATAAGTTTCAGGTAAAACCTCGGCAAGCCAAGCTGCAAGCCATTTTCAGGAGAATTTCATGTCCAGATTATCCCGCAGCGCCCAGATTAATCCGCAAGTTTTGCGGCATACATTACGTTAGGCTCTTGGCGATGCCTTTGAATCGCTGAAACTTTTGAAAGGAAAGAAGTATGGCCAGTTACATTGAAGGCGCACTTATCAAGGACGAGAAGGTGATTTACACCGGCAACATCAGCCTGTGGTCGCTGGCTCCTTTGATCGTTTTGGGGTTGGCTACGATCTGGATTTTTGGGCTTGGTTTAATTTTCTGGATCATGGCCTTCATTCGATACAAGACAACTGAGCTTGCCTTTACGAATAAGCGCGTCATTGCCAAGTTCGGTTTCATCAGCAGGCAAACCATTGAACTGAATATCAGCAAGGTTGAAAGCATTCAGGTAAATCAAGGCATCCTTGGCCGCATTTTCAACTTTGGAACCCTGGTTATTTCTGGTGCTGGCAACCCCCAAGCACCTATTCCGGGCATCTCCGATCCAATGTCATTCCGCCGGGCGTTTATGGAGTCCCAAGACAGTGCTGGCGAAGCAAAAGCCTAACCCGGCAGTCCACACGGACGCTGCGCGATAAAGCCGCGCAGCGCCGGTGACTTCTACGTTAGAGCGCATAGGCAGCGGCCAGACACTTCCGATTGGGGTGACATCGATGACCACGAGATCTGAGGAACTTCGGCGGCGAGCGCGAGAGCTCGGGGCGGAAGATCCCGAAGCTGCCCTTGGACTGTACGACCAAGCGCTTTCCGCCGAGGACGCCACGCCAGGCGATCTCGCAACCGCCCTTAAAGACAAGGCGGTGACGCTGGCTCTCCTTGGGCGTACAGACGAGGCACTTCCCCTTTTTGGTCAAGTCATTGAACGCCACAAGCACTCCAACGACATTCAGTTGAGAGCCGCGGTCGACAGGGCCCTCTACAACCAGGCAGTTTTTCTGAACAATGCAGGCAGCCAGGACGAAGCGATTCGCCTCTATGACGAAATCGCGAACCGCAACACGGGGCGGGCCGACGTTGAGTCCCGGCGGTCGCTTGCGGATTCTTTCCTCCGCAAAGCGAGCCTTGTCCAGAGCAAGGGAACCGACGAAGCTCTCGCGGAGGCCATCACGTGCTACAGGCTGGTCAGTCGGATGCGAGACAGGTCAGATGACCCGGTGCTGACGGAGCTGGCCGCGAAATCGTTGCTATGCGAGGCCTTCGCCCTTCTTGCGACTCATCGCGGCTTCGTGCAGACCTTCTCCTGGTGGAGTAGACGATCACTATTCAAGCGGCTCGATGGAGCGATCGATCTCTTGGCCGAATCGCCGCAGGACTCCGACTCTTCATTGCTCTTGGCTGCGAGAGCTGTCGCCATGAAGGCGCACTTTCTGGGTCTCTTTGGCTTTTCAAAGGAAGGGGACAAGACCAGGAAAGCCGAGACGGTTGCGCGGCGGTTCGGGCCGGTTCGGGCCCGGAGAATCGTCGCGTTTATGGAGGCGGAGGAGAATCTCCTGAGCCTCGCTGCCTTCTCCGGCGCTCAGTCGATGGGCGTGGTGCTGTGAGGATGAGAGTGCGCTCTAACAGGTCGCTCGACACGGACGTCCCATCGGCGGGCTTGGCCCGCCTACTGTCCGCCGGTCATCTCCGACGTTAAGTTGCAGCAATCGCTATGCACCACTTTTGCCTCCCACTTCGCACCGTCATTTGGAGAGCATTGCCTCGCAACATCCTTTTCGGAGGCTCATTTCTTCTTTATCTTTCATTAGTTCTTGTGCAGCGCGGAAGTACCAAAAGAAGTGGCTCGGTTGGTCTGTACAGCATTTCCCGAAAGATAAGTGGACACACAGCCGGTTGAGTACGCACGGGAATGCGCACGAATCGTAGTCGATTTTGGTTTTGGAACTCCAGGGAATTTTTCAATCAAGAAGGG
>CAIMSP010000041.1 GCA_903844215.1 uncultured beta proteobacterium
GGTGTAGCTGCTCAGACCCACGATATCGCGCTGCAGGTCCTGCACCAGGGTCTGCTTTGGCAGCAGCCATTGCAGCCAGGGCGTCTGCAACCGGCTGCGCTGCAGGGCAACAACCTGGCCCTGGCCGTTGCGCTCGTACTGCAGACGGCTGCCGTCGGGCAGGGTAGTGCCTTGTAATGCACCCTGTTCATCGTATTCATAGCGGGTGATGGCGCTGTGCTGGCTGCCGTCCTCTGCCTTGAGTGTGACGATGCGCGCGATGCGCAGGCCACGGGCGTCGTAGGCATAGCGCTCGCTCTGCGTGGGGTGGTCCAGGGCAACGAGGTGCTTGCCCAGATAGGTCCAGGTGGTCACGCTGTCCTGCTTTGAGGCTGCGTCGGTGATGGTCTGGCGTGTGATGCGGCCCGCTGCATCGTATTCGTACCTGGCCCGGTTTCCCTGGGCGTCGGTGCTGGCCACCAGGCGGTCGGCCTCATCAAAGCTTCGATAGCTGCTGCCGCTGTCGGCACTGGTGCTCAGCACGGCACGGCCGAAGTCGTCGATGAAGTCGCGCGGACGTTCCACCGTGGCATCGGGGGGAGGCCCCGCCGGATTGCCGCTACGGGTCCTGGCGCCCGCAGCAGCAGGTATCACGTAGCGGGCGCCGCTGGTGTTCCAAAGGGCATTCAAGCGGCCCAATGGATCGTAGGCGTAGCCATGCACCTGCGCCATCCTGTTGCTGTAGCGCCCGTATTCGATCAGCCGGCTCTCGCTGTCATACCGGTATTGCGTGAGGATTCCCAGTGCGCTGGCGCTCCACTGCAGGCGCCCGAGTGCGTCATAGGATTGCCGTGTCTGCGGCTTGTAGCTGTTGTCCGCCTGGCTGCCTGTGCCGGCCTCGCTCGGGTGGCCGAACCGGTCGTAGCTGAAACTTTCAGTTTGCGGCTTCGCCCAGCCCGGCCCGTGACTGCTGATCTGACCGAGCCGACCGCCATCGTCCAGTTTGAATGTGGTCTTGAAGCCTTCGGCGTTTTGCACGCCGACCAGGCGACCCGCGTCGTCGTAACTCAGGCGGCTCTTGAAACCGCCTGGCTGCGTGACGCTGAGCACATGCTTGCCTTGCCCATCGTAGGTCAACAGGGTGATGTCGGAGCCAATGGATTCGTTTTTCGGGCCCTTGTTCAGCGGACCGTCCACCTCGACCAGCAAGCTGCGCCCGTTGATGGTCTGGTAGCTGTAGCGGGTGCTGCGGGTGATGGCGGTGGCAACGAGGTTTCCGTTGGCGTCCAGCGGGCTGAAGCCCGATTCCGTGATCAAAATCGGCTGGCCTGCCGCGTTGGAGTTGATGAGGATCTGGTGCTCAAGTCCCGGCACCGCGCTGGGGCGGGCCATCAAACTGGGCTGCGTTGCCAGAGCCACACTTCCATCAGCATAACGGGTGTCCCTGTATTCAAAGCGCGTATGCCAGCGCGGCTGGCTTGCCCCAGCGCCCTGCCATCCCAGACGAATGACGCGCCCATGGGCGTCGTACCTTGTGAGCTCGCTGTGCAACGGTCGCCCCCGATTGTCCAGCGCCGTCTGGCGCAGCAGTTGGCCCTGGGCATCGTAGGCGTAACGCATGTTGGCGGGGCCACAGCTGGCGCAGCCCGGGCCGCGCATTTCCATTAATCGGTATTCGCCCGCAATAATGGCGCTGCGAATCTCGGTCGCCTGGCCCAGGCTGTTGGTGAGGCGGGTGAGGCCGAAATTCTGCGGCTGAACTTCGCCGTTGAGCCCTGGCAGGCCTTGGGCTTTGGTCGGCCTGGGCAACGCCGTCTGCACAAACTGCAGTTCAATCTGCTCGATGCCGTCTGAGTTTGTGGTTGTCGCGGCCTCCCCGACTTGTCCGGCTATGCGCGGGTGACCCTTGCTGCTCAGGACAGCTTGGCCGCGGGCGTTGTAGGCGTAAGTGGAGAGGCGCTGCTCGGTGGCCTTTTGCGTGCTCGGGTCAAGACTGCGCAGGCTGATGCCGGTCAGCGCCAGTGGGTGCGTGCCGTTGTAGCGGGTTTCGTAGTGGTAGAGCTTGCTGATGCGCTCGTTGCTGACCTCGACAAGCCGCCCCAGACCGTCCTGGCTGTAGCTGATGCGCCCAAGAGGTGTGTCGATGGCTTGCAGGGCGCGGCTGCGATTTTGCGCGAGGCTGGTGTAGATGAACTGGAGCTGGCGTCCCTGCGGGTCACGAATGTGGGTGAGCTCGCCAGTGGGCGCGTAGCTCAGCGTGAGTTGCTCTCCGCCAGGCGCCGTGATGGCCTGCAGCGGGTAACCGCCGCCGCGGCCAAAACCGAATGTCAGGGTGCGACCGTCCGGCCAACGCCAGTGGTAGCGGCGCTGGCCACTGGCACCACTCGACTCTTCGATCCACACCTGTCCGTCCCGCAGTCGGGGACTGGTGCACAGGTCTGCGTGCTGCCCCGCACCACGGCCAAAGCTCAGCCGCGTGCCGTCGGCCTGAATGATCTGGATCTGGCTGCCCAAATCGTAAAGGACCGTCTCGTAGCTCATGCGCCAGTTGACCCCCATCAAGCCGGGGTGGCTGCTGGTGCTGTTGTAGTGGCGCCTGAGTTCCAGACCGAGCACGCCCGGCAGGGGCGCGAGGTCGATTTCTTCCTGGTACTTGTTGCCGTGGATGAGATTGATCGGGTTGCCCCCGCCTGCGGCAGGACCTGTGCCGGGCAAGCTGGCTGGGCCGCCGCCGCCACAACTGGGGTTACCCCCGGGCGGCGCGGTGCAGGATCCGCCCCCTCCGCCACCGCCACCGCCACCGCCACCGTCGCCGCCGGGATTGCACTTGCCAAGCAGTTGATCTGCCAGCGAGCAGGGCGGGCTTTGGCAGCTCTGCTTGCTGGGATCACAGCTTGTAGCAGCGGGCCCAGGCAGGCTTTGGGTTGGAGCGGGATCCGCGCCGAGCAAAAGGCAGAACAACAGGCAGGACTGAGCAGGGACTGACTTGCGACGGGGCACAGTGAAAGGCATGATGAAAGCCTCGTGTTTGGGTTGACTCGGACAGACAAACAAGATTCATGGTGGTGGAATACAAATTTCCGGCTTGCACTTGTCACTGCTGGAACCATCGGGGCAAATGCTGCAAGCGGGATCCCACCAGGGGCAGGTGGGAAGCGGTCCGCCCGAAGGCGTGGTGCCGGGGTCGACGGGCTCGCCCTGGTTGCCCGGCCCCGCATGGCTCACCATGGCGCTGTTTTGGATGGCGTCGGACTGCATACGCAGCACGGTGTGCGTGACGATGGGAATGCGCCCGGCGTCGATCAACTGCTGCTTGAAGGCGTCCCCGGCTCCCGCACCCAGCTTGCCCAGCGCCCAGGTGTAAAAACGCCCGGCCAGCGGCATTTGCTTTTCTGGCGGGATCCCGTAGGTGATGCGCAGCTTGAGCAGGTTCGCGTCCAGCAGGGTCTGACCGCTGGCGTTGCTCTTGGGGTCTGACTTGCAGCCAGGCACGTCGCGCGGGCACAGCAACTCGTCCAACGCGGTGTTGGGGATAACGGATTGGTTGGTCTTGAGTTGGGCCTGCAACTGGGGGCTGTTGAAGTCGCTAAAGCTTTCCTTCGTGGGCGACAGGATTTCCACGCGCAGCGCCGCGTTGCCCAGGTCGGCGGCAGCCTTCTTGAGGGTGGCGGCGAGTTCTCCCTGTGTGGTGCCGCCGCCATAGTAGGGAAGCAGGCCTCTTTGAAACGCCAGCGTGATGGACGCCACGCTGGCGTTGTGCACCGAGCCCGCGCGCGCGGCCTCGAACGTGGCGTAGTTCAGGTTGCTTTTGGCGTAGTAGACAAAGCCTGCCTGCAGCACCGCGAGCACGGTGAACAGCAGCGTTGGCAAGACCAGGATGGCCTCGACCAGCGTGGCGCCGCGCTGGCGCAAAGCAGCGGGCGCGAGCGCCACAGCGGCCGCCGCCCGAGGGCGATAGCGCTGCGCCTGACCGGCACGCAGCTCCAGCGCGCCGTGCGCGCCCGGGCACCAAGCCATGCGCCAGGGCTTGAGCCGGGCCACCACCTTGAGCACCTGCCCGCTGCGATCGACAAACACGACATCGATGGCGTATCGCATGAAGGCGGTATGCACGCTGGCGCAAGGTAGCAAATACAAGGCTTCGTCTTCACGCAACGGCGCTCGCACGAGCAGCCCGCCCAGGCGCGCGCCGAAGCTCTGAGCGCGATGGATGGTGAGCGGCAACGAAGCTGCGGTCGTCGACATGGCTACAACCCCATATGGAGGAACTTCATCGCAATGGGAAATCCGAGCACGACAAAGGTGCAGGGGAAGATGAAGGCGATCAACGGGAACAGCAGCTTCACCGGGGCCTCCATGGCCAGTTTTTCGGCCCGAGCAAAGCGCTCGGAACGCCGCTGTTCGGCTTGAGCGCGCAGGATCGGGCCCAGGTTCATTCCGGTGGCCTCGGCCTGGATCAGCACCGACACCAGGTTCACGATGGACGATTCGTTCATCCGATCGGCCAGGTTGCGCAGCGCGTCAGCGCGGGGCTTGCCGGCCCGCACGTCGCGCAGGACCCGGCTGACTTCGTCGCGCAGTGTGCCCGGCGGCCCCTTGTCGACCGCCTGCGCCATGGCACCACCCAGATTGAGCCCGGCTTCCACGCACAGCGTCATGATGTCCAGGAAAAATGGCAGCGTCTTGAGGGTGTCGTGGCGACGAAATTTGATCTGATCACTCAGCCAGATCAAGGGGAACACGAATCCACCCAGGGCCCCAAGCAGCGGCCACCATTGCAGGGCGCGACCAAAGCTGCCCAGGATCCAGGCGGCCAGTGCCGCCGAGGCAGCACCAAAGATCAGGCGGCCCGCGAAAAACTGTTCACTCGACAATGCGTAGTCGAGCCCGGCGCCGCGCAACTTGCTCAATGTGCGCTGCCGATAACCCATGGGCAACACCCGCCCCAGGTAGTGTGCGGTCCACTGAATCGGCCACCAAAGCAGGCGAAACGCGGCGGGAGGTTTGTCGCGAAAGCTGCGGTCTTCTGGCGGGACGGCGTCGATCACGCTCACCAGCCAGTAACTCACGCCGGCCACGGACAAGCCGATGCCGACTGCCGCAGCGAGGGGGATCCAGTGCCAGTGATTCACGCGCTTGCCTCAGACGTCGATGTCGACGATTTTCCGGATGATCAAGACGCCGAACAATTCGAGCAGTCCGATCACCACTAGGGAAGCCCAGCCCATACGGGTGGTAAACATCAGATGCATGGCCTGCGGCTCCATCTTGTTGAGCACGACGATCAGGAACAAGGGCAGCGCGCCGACCACCCAGGCCTGCAGCTTGCCCTGCGAGGTGAGAGCGGCAATCTTCCCCTCCATGGCCAGCTTGCTGCGCAGCGTTTGCGCCGCGCGCTCCAGGGTTTCAGCCAGTTGGCCACCGGTTTCGGTGGCGATGCGCATGGCCGAGACAGCCAGCGTCACGGACTGCAGGGCAACGCGTTGATTCAGGTGCTCCAGCGCCTGGTCCAGCGCCACGCCCAGGCGCTGCTCCCGCAGCACCAAGTCAAATTCCTGGGAAATCGGCGGGCGTGACTCGATCACGAGCTGCGAAATTGCCTGGGTCAGGCTGACCCCGGCTTTCATGCCTCCTGCCAGCGTGAGCAGCGCGTCGGGCAACTGCTTCTCCAGCGCAGCCACGCGCCGCTTCTTGAGAATTCCCAGTGCTGTCGGCGCCAGCAGGCTGGCCAGAACAGCCGTGGCGCTGGCCACCACCAGTGAAGTGCTGAAGACAAAGGCCAATGCCCCCGCCAGCAGCATGAGCCCCAGGTTCAACAGGAACAGCCTGCCGGGCTCGACAAACAGGAACAGTTCGCGCAGGCTGAAGTTGGCCCGTTCGGTGAACACCTGCCGATAGCGCGCGAGTCCGTTGGTGCCGATATCGATCAAGGCCCAAACCAGCAAGCCGATGGCCAGCGCCACCGCGACTGAAACCCCAGCAATCACGAGTTCGCTCGGCGACATCACGGCGCCTCCGAGTCGAACAACGACAAATCCAGTTGCGCACCCTGGGCGCGCAACTCGTCGTAGAAGGAAGGTATGGCGTTGCAGCCCATGTAGCGCCCCGCCACCCTGCCGTCTTCTCCGTAACCGCGCTGTTCGTAGCGGAACAACTCCTGCAGTACGACCCTGCCGTTTTCCAGGCCGGTGACTTCTGCAATGCTGGTGACTTTGCGCGAGCCGCAGGCGAAGCGGGTCTGCTGCACGATGATATCGACCGCCGAGGCGATTTGGTCGCGGATGGCAGTGATGGGCAAGTCCATTCCGGCCATAAGAACCAGCGTCTCCAGCCGAGCCAGGGCATCGCGCGGCGTGTTCGCGTGCAAGGTCGTGAGCGAACCCTCATGTCCGGTGTTCATGGCCTGCAGCATGTCCAGTGCCTCACCGCCGCGACACTCACCCACGACGATGCGGTCTGGCCGCATGCGCAAGGAATTCCTGACGAGGTCGCGAATGGTGACCGCGCCACGGCCTTCCACATTGGGGGGTCGCGCTTCCAGCGACACAAGGTGCGAGTGGTTCAAGCGCAACTCCGCAGCGTCTTCGATCGTGATGATGCGCTCGCCGTTGGGAATGAAGTTGGACAGGACGTTGAGGAAGGTTGTCTTGCCCGATCCGGTGCCGCCAGAGACGATCATGTTCTTGCGGTACTTGACGCACAGTTTTAGAAAGTTGACCATCTGCTGCGACACAGACCCGTAGCCCACCAGGTCGTCCGAGCCGAGCCGCTGCTTGGAGAACTTGCGTATCGTCAGCGTGGGCCCCTTGAGCGCCAGGGGTGGAATGATGGCGTTGACGCGAGAGCCGTCCTTGAGTCGCGCATCCACCAGCGGCGACGACTCGTCGATACGCCGACCCAGAGGCGCCACGATGCGTTCGATGATTCCAATGATGGCGCGGTCGCTGGAAAACGACATGGGGTGTTGCAGCAATCGACCCGCACGCTCAATGAAAATCTCGTCGGCGCGGTTCACCATGATTTCGGTGACGCTCTCATCCTCCAGCAGGTCTTCGAGTAGGCCCAGGCCGATGGCCTCGTGCAGCACTTCACGGTTCAGCAGTAGACGGTCTACGCTGTCAGGCAGGTCGTGCAATGCATCCAGAATGTCGCGCAGCAGCCTCTGCGTCTCGGAACGCAACTCGGCGTCGGACATGCGCGTCAGATCGCGGCGGCGCAGGTCAATGGTGTCGAGCAACTGGTCGTGCACCCGCTTTCGCCAATCGTGACGCAACCGGGTGCGCGCCAACTCGTCAGCGGCATCGTCCGGGTCGCTCGCGATCAATGCGGCCCGGTCTGGCTTTGCAAGCAGCGCCAGTTCCGGTGGGACGGCGTCAAGCCTTGGCAAGGCATCGCCGCGCTGCAACTCTTCCTTGATGCGCAGCTTGTAGCCGAGGATTTGTATCTGATCGCCATAGCTCAAGGGGCCGTAACGCACGACGCGCGCGCCATTGACCCAGGTGCCGATGAATTGGCCCAGGTCTTCCAGCATCAATCCCTTGGCGCTGCGAACGATGCGAGCATGTTCTGCGCCTATGCGCCAACCGGTCAGGCGCACGGCACAGTCCTTGGCGCGCCCGATGATCAGTTGCGGCGTGTTCACGCTCAGTTCAAATGACTGGCCGTCGGCGTCGGTCACGCTGATGAGCAGTGCAGTCGGTTCACGCGCTCCCATGATCAGGGCTCCGTCACAAAGGGCTGCAGCCACTGCGACGCCACCCAGCCGCGCTTGCGCACTTCGCCCTGGCCGAACTGAACTGCGATCCAGGCGGCGCGGGCTGGTTGTGGCAAGGCCGTGACGATTTGGCCCCGCGCCAGCGTGAGCAGGACCTCGCTGTTCACGTCCGGCGTGACGAGCAGTGGCAAGTGGTTTTGCACCACCCGGTATTGGTCCGCGTCTGCCCTGGGATGGTCGGGCAGGGTCAATGCTCGCGGCGTTTCGACCATGCCCGCCTCGGCGACCGCGCCAGACACGGACTGCGCAACGCCGTATGGCTCGTCGGGAATGAGGTCCATGGGCAGCAAACTGTCTGCGTTGACCCAGCCATTGAGCGCACCCACCGTCACATTGCGCCAACGCTGCGCGTCGGCAGTCTGCAAGGCGGCTTCACCCAACAGCACCACGGCGCCACGCTGCAGGCGCAGCAACTCCGCTGCCTGGCCGCCCGGCTGCGAGCGAAGCGTCGTATCTTCCCTGACGGCCAGGGTACTGCCGTGCGCCGTGCGCGGGCCCGCTGACAGCGGCGCGGGCGCGGACACTGCAGCGGCCGGAGCCGCCCCGCGCAGGGGCGCACCCGCACCCACGGCGTTCGCTCGCTCGTAGCTCACACCTGGCTGCAGCGGCTCGGACAGATAGGGGCTGGCGCCCATGCGTTCCCGCAGGCGCTCGTTGGCGCGCTCGATCCGGTTCAGGTTTCCCGCAGAGTGGCTGGCAACCACGGTGGGTGTGACGAACACGACCAACTCGGTTTCCTTGTTTTGAAACTGTTTGGAGCGAAACAGCGCACCCAACAGCGGGATGTCGCCCAGTCCAGGGACTTTGTCGATGTCGGTGCTAACTTCTCGCTGCAACAGACCCGAGAGCACAATGGTTTCGCCGCTGCGCACGTTGAACTCGGTATCGGTCTTGCGCGACAACAGCGCTGGCCCGCCTGCGGTCGTGACGGAGCGGTCGATACTGCTGACCTCGGCCTGGATGGTGGCCCGGACAACGCCGTTGAGGTCCACCTGGGGCGTGATCTCCAGTTTGACGCCATAGGTCTTGAACTGAACAAATACGCCATCGCGGGTGGAGACGGCGTAGGGAATTTCTCCTCCCGCCAAGAAGCTGGCCTTGGAGCCGTTGCGGGTCGACAACTGGGGCTCCGCGAGCACCGCAGCCCTGCCCTCCTGTGCCAGCAGATGAAGTTGCGCGTTCAACCCCAGATTGACCGCGCTCAGGATGTTCAGTGCGCTGGGCAACAGCAACGAGCCGCCGTTCGCAGATGTGACGGGTGGCGGGTTGTTGGTGCCAGCGAGAATGTTGATCTGGTACGGACCGTCGGTCCCGCGGCGCCCCGGCTGCCAGATCGCGCCCAGCGCGCCGCCTCCGGTCGCCGCCCACTTGAGTCCGATGTCGCGCAAATCGGTGACAGGAAACTCAACCACCTTGACGTCGAGCATGACCATCTGCTCCCAGCCGACCCGATTCGTGAAGTTGACGATCTGCGGATAGCGCTTGGACAGAACCTCGATCTTGCGGTGGTCGGCATCGGACAACTCGTCGCCTTCGACAATGATATTGGCGCCCACCACCGAGGCCTTGGCCTTTGGGATGGTCGACAAGAAGGCGGCAACCTCCCTGGCATAGCGTGACGTGTCCCCAGGAACAATGCTGATCTTCACGCGCTGATAGCGGCCGTCGGCATTCCAGATGAAGAGCGACGACGTGCCCACACCGTTGGCGAAGAGAATAACTTCCTTGCTGTCCAGCGACGCGGCGCTGAGAATGCTGCCGTTGCCCACGGCAATACGCGCCACGCCGGGCGCGGGAAAGACGCGCGACTCGCCAACAAACATTTCAACTTCCGGATTCTGGCCTTCATCGTCGGGCTTGCGAATCGGGTTGTACGGCTGGTTCAGGCCTGCTTTGGCTGGGGCGCGTTTGTTTGGTGTCAGCGTCTCGGCGTAGCCGTTCCTAGGTGGTTCGGGTGCGCGGGCCTCAGGCGCCTGCGCGGCCTGCGCCCAGAGTCGGCCCGGCCAGACCGCAACCAGGACCAACGCGGTCAGGGCCCGCGCGATTCGTTTTAGGGGTGATGCGATCATATTGGCCAATCAGGAGTTGATGGGGCGTGCACTTCGCGTCGCCTATGGATTCAGTTTGGCAACATCCTTGAGCTTGCCGGTGCCCCCATAGAGCACGGGTACCGAACCGGACTCGGGCGCGCTCTCCGGGTCGCCGATGCCCAGCAGCGCCAACGCATCGCGCCGCGCAGCCGACCCGATCACCTTGTCCCCAGGCGCTCTGAGCAAGGCTGCAATCTTTCCCACCTCGCGCGCAGCCAGCACCAATTGCGCCTCGACGGGCGAAGCGTCCAGGGTGATGGTGGTGAACGCGCGCCGACCCTCCTTGCCGTCGGACTCGATCACAGCGCGCGCACCGGTTGCCAGAACCACCACGTTCTGCAGCAACGGAAACAAAAATACCCTGTTGTCTCGTTTTGCAGAGACCATCAGGTCGATATGGTCGCCCGGTTGGATCATTCCGGAAATGGAGTTCACCTCGTCCACCGGCACGGTGATGGCGCGGCGACCGCTGGCCAGCCGCGAAGAGAAAGTCGATGCCCGCTCGCGTTCCAGCATCGACCAGAGAATCATCTCCCCGTGCACCGCCGGGTAGGCCAGTCGCTGGTTCTCGACACGCGCAAACTGATCCGGTGAAATGGCGTTCGAGTGCGCCCATTCAGCAGGCACTTCGCGTACGGCGACGAGCGCGGTGCTGATCTCGGTGCCTTTGGCAAGATCACTCTTGGGTACCAGCACGCGCGTCATCTTTTGCGATTTGCCACGTGCTTCGATCTCATCCATCTGAAGTTTCAGGTAACGGCTGACGCCATACGCGGCGACGATGCCAACGGCCAAGGCGAGCGCGAGAATCAACCAACTGCGATGCATCGATAGTTTCATGATTTACTCATTGAGGAAGTGAAAGGGCGGCCAGAAATTTGTTGTAAGCGGCTTGCAGGGCGTCTAGGAACATGGCAGCGACCGACGGTTGGTCGTCAAACGGCAGCGCCAGCAGCGCCACGGCAATCGATGCCAGAAGCAGGTACTCGACCATGGCCTGCCCTTTCATCTCGGCTCCTTCGTACGGTTGATCACCAGTGTGCGGTGCGTCCCGATATCGGCAATGGTGACTGTTGCCGCTTCCTTCGTGGACGAAAGGTACAAGGTAACTCCTCGGGTGAACCCCACTTCGGCTGCGTCTTGGCTGAGCAGTTCGAAACCTCGTTCGCTCAGCGCGGCGACGAGGTGCTCGTGGTTCGCCGCCAACGCCACGTGATTCATGGCGACCAACATGAGCGAGCGCCGGCCACTGTCATTGGAGACGATGGTTGACAATATGACCGAGCCCACTGGCAACAGCCTCTTGGTGTCGTTGGCCATCGAACCCGGGTTCGCTTCGGGCTTCAACAGCGTGGTCATGAGCGTGGCCTGCGCGGTATCGAACGCGGTATCGACGATTTGCACGGTGTGAAAGTAGTCGCCTTGTCGGCTGGCGATCACGGTACTCCCGCGCACCTGGTTTTCCACCAGCGCGCTCTTGAACAATTGTCGATAGAAGGAACTCAGCTCGCTGGCATGGCCCTTCAAGCTCAGGCGCCGAACACGAGACGGGTTACCGTTGAGGACCATGTCTTCGGCGATGTATTGCACCTGCGCGCCTGCAGGTGTCGGCAATTCCGGCCAGGACTGCGCTGGCGCGGCCAGCCCCGGAGCGCATAGTGCAAGCAGGAGCGAATAGGGCCAAGCGCCGGGACGCATCAGCAGCCTCCAATCAGGCGATCACAGGGAACCACGTCCCAATCAAAGTTGCCGACCGCAAGCGCCGGGTCGAACACGACCGTAGGCACTTGACCGATCGGATCGATCAACTCCTTGAGCCCAGCCAACGGGTACATGACAGCCGATCCTTCAATCCTGGAACGTATGGAGGCGGGGCTTCTTGCCGTCCACGCATCCACCAGCAGGACGGTCTTGCGGGTGACGTTTAGCCCGATCTTGTCAAAGGGTTTGAGTCCGGCGATGTCCCTGGGATTGACCGTCACAGATGCCGTGTAAAGGTTGTCGGATGACAGGCCCAACTGCCCTGCATAGATAGAGGCGGCGGCGATCGCGTTATTGCCGCTGACCTGCGTGTTGACGCTGACCTGGTCCTCAAAATTGTCCAGCAGCGGCTTGCCCGAAGCGTCCGACCATATGGGGTTTCTGTGAGCCACGAAGTCACCGGCTGCGTCGCCGCTCTTGATCGGTGCGTCCGAGTTGGAAAAGAAGCGCCGACGCACCTCGACGCCCAGCTCCGATTGTGTCTCCCAACTGTTGCTGGAGTTGCGTGCAATCCCCTCAAATGCAAGGTAGCGACTGGCCACCTCGGTCGCCTGGTTCAAGTCAATGTACTTGCCGAGCAAGGTCATGACTAGGAACGCCGGAACCATTGCCAGCGCGAACACGGCAAATTCCACCGTCGACTGGCCGCATTGGCGGCGGCGTGGAACACAGGCCTTCGGGAAAGGACGCGCAATCACCTTGCTCGCCTCCGAATAGCACCCATGTCGATCAATCTGACACCCTGCGGAAGATCGAACACGCCGCTGTCGACGATCCCATCGGTCGTGGTCTTCAAAATCCCGCAATCGACGCCCCCCGTCACCCAGTAACGCCTGAGCGCCGCCTCCACATCGGGGGCGTCTCCCGCGCGATGGCGTCGCGTGGTCCCCATCGGACCCTCGTTCAAACGGGTCGTGCTGAACTCGATCGTGCCGCCCACCGCCTTCCTTACGGCTATGAAATGGATAGGGTTGACCTTGTAATGGCAAGAGCAAGCGTCCGTCAGACGCTCGCCCCTTGGCAATTCGCACCCGTAAAAGTTGAAGGTCGTCAGTTCCGCCGACCCCCTGGCATCCAACACGTGTACCGTCCTTGACGTGTTTGGGCTGTCATAGCCCTCGTCAAACACGGGCGTTCCAGTCGTTCGGCTCGCAGCACGCAAAGCGGCGCAACTGAATTCAAGGGTTTTGCGATCGATGCTGCCTGGAAGAACGCACTGGTACTCCTGAGCCGAAACGGGGACCAGGGTGCCCGTCATCTTGAGTTGGAATTCGGGCGCCGGGGAGATCAGCTCTGCCGCGCGCGGCTGCGATGCGGCCACCCAAAGCAGCAGCGCGGACGCGGTGACCATGGATGGGACGGGACTGTGTTTCATGGCAGTGCCAGTTCGTCTTGCTCGGTGGCGGCGAAGGCCTTGTCAGCTGCGGTGGGGGCCACCAGCCGCACGCGCCAGTAGGGGTTGTACAGACTGCCCAACTCGGTGCTGCCATCGGGCCTTGGCGCGATGCGATCGAAGTAGACCTGGGCACGCGACAATGCGGCCAACTGTCCTGCGGCCGGATGCCCGTCAAACAGCGCGAGCGAGCCGGACGGCTTGGCCTGGGCCGCGTTGCCCGATGTCAGCGTGTCGGACTGGGACTTGCTGACCCGCAGCGTGATCGCCGTCGTTGCCTCGGCTTTGGGGTCAAGATCGCGCAGGTCGCGGCTGTCGGGAATACCGTGGTAATTGGCCATGCCGGGGTTGGACATCGCAGCGTCTGCAAAGCTGGCGGTGTTGGCGTTTTCCGCGTACGCGTTGCCGTGGTAGCCGGGACCGGCGTCTCCCCTGCCAGCGTCAACTTCTGCGCCACCCCAGCCCACGGGCTGTCTTATGTCATCGCACCAGCTCAAAGCGAATTTGCCGCAGCCAAACCGTTGCCCATGCAGTTCCAGCGTGTCAATCGCGCGCCATTCGTCGTAGCCGATGAGCTCGGTACCGCCACGCTTCTTCAGCACACCATTGCGACGCACAAAGGGAGCGTCAAAGGAATCGACGGACCAATTGCGCTCGCGCGAAAAGGCATCGCGCGAGCGTACGGTAACGTCTGCAAAGCGCCCGCGTTCGTCCCCCGCAGCAGCACCCTTGGCGTAAGCCTTGGTGAATGCATCGAAGGAGTGCGAAGCCAACACAACTTCTGCGCTCAGCTTGGGGTCCATGGCCTTGACGACAGCGTCTGCAACCTGCTGCTGGCGGATACCGGCGCTCAAGTTGATCTGCACCAATGGCAGCGTGACTTCCATCACCTGCACGGCAATGTCATTCGCCGTGACGAGCGCACCCAACGCTTCATTGATTGTGCCGGCATACTGCGTGGCGCTGCCCCCGGAATACGTCGCCAAAAGTTTGGCGCCACCAAATGCCACGTCGAGCACCAGGACTTCCGTGCTTGGAAGAAGAAATCTATTCATTTCAGGGGAGGCTATTGGGTAGTAGTCGATTGCCGCCGCTGCGTAGTTGATCCACGAGGCAATGCTCACCATCTGCGCAATAGCGATCTGGTTGGCGACCATCGCCCGGTTGATGTAGGCGTCGTAGTTCAAGGCTCGCGCCTCGACCAGACCGGCACTGTAGGCAGCGGCATCAGCGGCGTTGGTGACGCGAATTTTTTCGGATACCGAATGACCGGCGTTTACCATCAGATAGAAGGTCCCAGCCATGACCAGAAGCAAGGCCAACGCTGCGGGCAAGACCTGGCCGCGCTCGGGTTGTGGTGCCATCGCGGCAGTCCTGCCCATCCGCCTGCGCAGCATGGCAGAAGCATTCAGGGTACTGAGTAGCGAATGACCCAGGATGGCGAATACCAACCCGAGCACCAGCGCGTCACCCCATCGTGCGTAAGGCGTGAGTCCGATGCGGCCGACAACGCGCTGTTGCACCTGCGCGAACACAGAATCCTGCGCTGCCGCTTGCACGTTCCCAAATGCATCGACAAAGTAGCTTCCGCGTATGTCTGATGTGCGCAGCAGAGGCTTTTGCAATTCCATGGCTCGGGTCTGAACGACGCTGCGGAACTGCCGCGCCAGTTGCTCTGACTTGATCGCGCTGTCACTGGACACATTGACCAGAATGTCCGCCTCCGCCGCCTGATCTCTCCAGGCGTCGCCGAATGCAGCCTCAAAGCAAATGGCTATGGCCACACGGTGCGCGCCGACCCACAGTGGTTCGCGTACTGCTGGCGCGCGCGACATTCCCAGGCCAGGAGCTGGCAGCGCGGATTGGAGCCAGGCCCACTGAGGCAGGTACTCGCCCCATGGAAACAACTGGTGTTTCAGGTAGTGCTGCGTTCCCGAGTAGCCGACAGACAGCACACCGTTGAAGGGCTGATTCGCCCGGTTCCCTTCGAAATACAGTCCAAGAAGCATGTCCGCTTGCTTGGCAAGAAGGATTTCATCCAGAGCGGCACGGTAGGCCAGCGGCAGCGCCTGCACCGTCTTCGGAATCGCCAACTGCGAGGTAACGATCAAGTCCGCGCTGCTCTGGCGTGCGGCGTCAAAGTACAGATCCAGAAGCTTCGATGTCGATGCGGCAGCCGCCTTGTCTTCGGTCGGGATTCCGCTTTGGACGAGCAGCACCGCAAGGCTTGGTGACTCCTGCGTCCACTTCATCCTCCCCAAGGCGGCCGATGCCGCCAGTACCGACAGCAGCAAGAGGCCACCGAGCACGCGCTCGCGCACATGCGGCCCGCGCGCAGTCATCACGGCAACGCCGGTTACGCCCAGCATGCTCCAGCTTGTCATCAGCACACCTCCCAAAGCCAGGGTGCCCGCGAAGGGTCCATTCGGCGCCTGGGAATAGCCCAAACGAATCCAGGGGACCGCAAATTCCGAAAGGGAAAACAACCACTCCTGCAGCACCCACAATGACGGCAGCAGCAAGCTCAGCCGCAAATACACCGACACCGGCAGGCGAAACGCGATCCAAGCCATAGCCCATGCGAAAATCGCGTTCGACGCCACCTGCACAATCAACGGCAACAAGGCCAGCAGGCGCAGTCCAGCTGGCGTCGCCAGAGCAAATCCCATGTGGCCCGACGCCAGCATGGCTGAGACAAACCCTGCCACCAGGCTGGCAGCCAGCGTAGGCCGCTCGGCGTGCAAGGCCAGCAGCCAGAACAGCACCAAGAGGCTGCCCTGCACCAACAACCAGGCGTCATCCCAACCCATGCTGGCGCCGGCCAGACCGCCAGCGCCAAACACAACCCAGAGCGCCTTTGCCGCAGGAGTAGACATATCGGCCCAATTTCCTTTCTTCCTGCCACCGAATGGCGGGTGAGGCACTTCAAAACAAGGGCGCCCCTGTTAACTTTGCAGCGTCCGCCGGCCCCGAAGAAGCACAGCGCCGACGAAACGAGTACTCCAATCCAGAAATATCGAAGCATGAAAGCGCGCCTTCGCCCCATGGCGTTGTTGCCAATGCGCGCGATAGCCGCCGCTATGTCTGCGCTTTGCACCTAGCCTGAGCGCGAATCGATCGGTTTCACTTTGTTCCTCCACTTCTGTGTCGGAGTACTCGTCAGTTACCCTTGGCAGCGTTTCCGGTATATGTATCCAGATTGCGCTTCACCGTTGCCTCATCTGCACCTGCTTTGGCCGCATCCTGCGCAGCCTTCTTTGCGTCCGTTCCGTCATTGCCAGCCAATTCCTGGGCAATCGCTGCAGTCTGGTTGCGCACGGTGCTTCCAAAGAACTGGTAGACCGCGATCGCGGCAATGGCGATCAGCGCCACGATGATGATGTACTCGGTCATTCCCTGACCGCGTTGGAAATGCAGAGGTTTCTTCATGTTCAAGTTCCTATTTGTTGCAATGGGCTCCGTCGTTCCCGTCCCTAGCAGGAGGTCACCGAATGCATATTCAGTCGGCGTGGATCAGGCAGCCATAGTCCGATTGACCTATGTTGTTGTGACTTTGGAAATTTGTCGTGGCGTGCTTGCGCAACCGGCCCAGTACTCCAACCCAGAAGTAGAGGAAAAAAATGAGGCTCGCTGGGGGAATCTTTGGGTAGTTTTTGGCGGCTTTTGATCCGACGCTCATATTTTCCGGCAGGTCAGATATCGCGCCCGCCGTGTACAAGGCACCTGTCCACAGGACAAGCCTGTGGACAGCCGCTGCGCGGTGCGTGACTTGCCCACCGCTCCCCGACTTGAAGCCTTCGGCCTGACGCGCTGACGCTTGCCA
>CAIMSP010000042.1 GCA_903844215.1 uncultured beta proteobacterium
AGGGCCTGAACAACAAGGTCAAAGTGACCATGAGAAAATCCTACGGCTTTCGGACCTTCAGAATCACCGAACTCGCCCTATATCACGTGCTTGGCAAGCTTCCTGAGCCCGAACTCACCCACAGGTTCTACTGACGAAGCATAAAATTCAAGCCAGCAATATGCTCCGGGCAACCATGCCAAATGGACTTCCCTCTTAGACTAACTTTTGCCGTCAAGTAACGAGGCCTACCTCCTGGCTCGAGCGCAGCGCCAACGGCAGGCCATCAGGCCCGGGCTGGCGGGACGCGGTACATTTTTCAGCCCAGCCCAGCCCAGCCCAGCCCAGCCCAGCCCAGCCCACGCTGACGCTGACGCTGCCGGCCTGCGCTTGTGGCTCTTGCTACGACCCGAAGCTGCGTGCGCGGCTGCGGCGGCGGCGCTCGCCGAACTCGCCGCTGGCGGGGGCGACATAGAGCGCGGCCAGCGCGCGCAGCAGCACGCGGTTCACGTCCTCGATATTCATTTCGTGCAGTTCGCACAGCAGGCGCGTCTGCGTCGTGTCTTCCTGCTCCATCGCCGTGGCAATCGCCAGGCAAGGTGCGTAGGGCCCGGCGTGCGCCACCGTGGCTTCGAATATTCGCTCCGACAAGGGCAGGGTCTGAACTGCGGTGCCCAGCGGCTCGCCCAGCAGCAGGTCGAGCTGCGAGAACACGCCGCACAGGTAAACCTCGCGCTGCAACTCGTGTTCCTCGCCCGCGTCCAACAGGGTTTCCATCAGGCGGGCGCGCAGCACGATCGCGGTCGTGATCGGCTTGAGATCGGCGTCGTCCATGGTCGAGGGAAGTTGCTGCTCCAGCCAGTGCTCGAGCGAGGTGTAGCCGATCATCATGAGCGCGCGCCGCAGCGAATCGATGCCCGACTGCAGGCCCAGGGTGGGTGAGTTGGCGTGCGCCAAGAAGCGGTAAACCAGCACCGGATCCTGGCTCATGACCTGTTCGATCACTTCCATGGACTCGTCGGCGCGAACGATGCGCAGCAGCTTGGTGACCAGTTCGCGCGCGGGCGATATGGTCTGATGGCGGTAGCCGTGCAACACGTCGTCCGAGGGCCAGCCGCAAAGTGCCTGGGCGCGACGCTGGTCCAGGCAATGGCGCATCAGCGTGCGGCTGGCGACGCCTTCATACAACTGCTCGCCCAGCACCGGGCTGTCTTGCGGCGGGCTGCCGGCTTGGAGCGACTGGGCACACACGCGCACGGCCTGCACTGCGTCCTCGGGGGACAAGGTGAGCAGGCATTTTTCAAAGCACGCGGCGACTTCCGGGTCGGGCAATTGGGCTGAGTTGCCGCGCCACACCAGAAACAGGCCGCGGCCGTGCGCCGCAAAAACCGCCTGCAGCGTGACCAAGTCATCGAGCCACTCGCTCCTGACTTCGATCCAGGGCGCTTGGGCGGGCGCATGCTCGAGCAACTCGTGCAGCAGGCCGGGCGTTTGCGGCGAGAGCAGCAGCGGCGGCGAGTGCGGCGTCCACATTTCCTCGAGCGTGCGCAACAGGTGGCGCGCGTCCACCGGGTGTACGGGATCGACCTCGATGAACAGCTGTACCCCTGCCAACTCGCGCAGCCGGTTCCACATGGGCCTGTAGCCCAGCACGATGGTTCCCAGAACCGATTGGGTCATGTTGGATCAACCGATGTAATTGAACAATGAAAGTTTTTGAATTTGCGCGTAGGACTGCAGGGCGGCACTGAAGCCGGTTTGCTGGTTCTGAAAGTCCGAAATGGCTTGTACCATATTCACGTCCTGGGCACTGGAGCGATCGGCCTCGGCCTGGGTGGCGCCGGCGGTCTGGGCGGCGCCGATGCTGTCGGAACGGTTCATCAGATCGCCTGCGAGGCCGCGCGCGGCTTGCAGTCGATTGATGCCGATGTCGATGCTCGACAGCGCCTGGCCTACGGCCTGGCTGGCCACCAAGCTGGAGGACGCAGAACCGATGTCGGTGATGGCCTTGTCCATGGCGCCAAAGATGCTGGTGTTGGCCTGAATATTCAGGGTGTCACCGGCCAGCGCGGTGCCGGTCACGGTGAGTGAGAGTCCGTCAAAAGTGATGGGCGTGCCCGAGGTGAAGTTGACGGCCGCGCTGGCGACGGGAGCCGCCGGTGGCGTGGTCTGGGTCACCTGGTACTGCATCGCGCCCGACAGGGGGTTGGTCTGGAACTGGATCTGGTAGCTGCTGTTGGGCGTGGGCGCCGTCGTGGGCGGCGCTTGCAGTGTGACGGCGCCGGTGGACGACAGCCCGACGTTGGCCGAATAGCTCACGTTGAAACTCGCGTCCTGCGAGGGCTTGAACATGAAGGCCTTGTCGCCGTCGAGTGCGGCCGGGATGGAGACGGCCGTGCTCGATGTTTGCCCGGCGACGCCGTTGAAGGTGTAGGTGCCGGGCGAGGCGCTTTGCTGCACGAAGGGTGCGAGCGCGCTGCCCAGCGCGCCAAACAGCGGATTGCCGTTGGCGTCGGTGGTGTTGGAGAGCGAAAACACCTGATCGCGCAGGCTCGTGAGCTGCTGCGCCACCGTCTGCCGATCGGCGGGGGACAGGGTCGCATTGCCCGCGCTCACCACCAGTTGGCGAAAGGATTGCAGCGCCGACACGGCGCTGCCCAGCGTGGACTCGGCGGCGGTGATGGCGTCCTTTTGCAGGCCCAGCGCTTTCTGGTCGGATTGAATCCGCGCAAGGCGCGTGATCGCGCGCTCCGCCTGGGCTGCCCCAATCGGGTCGTCGGCCGGGTTGGCGTTTTTCAGGCCCGAGGTCAGGCTTTGCTGCAGCGTGGACAAGGACACCTGGCGCTCGTTGATGTTGGCCACCGAATGGGTGAAGCTGTTGGCCGTTCCCATGCGGGAAAAAGAGTTGATCGTCATGCGTGGCTCCCGGCTGCTGCTTAAGCGCCCACGCTCTGCAGCAGGCTGTTGAAAATGGTCTGCCCAATCTGCAGCACCTTGGCCGACGCCTGGTAGGCCTGCTGGAACTGCAGCAGCTTGGCCGCCTCCTCGTCCAGATTCACCCCCGACACCGCGGCCTTGGCGGTCTGCGCGTTGGTCGCAATGGTCTGCGACGTGGACGCGGCAAAGCCGGCGCTCTGGGCCAGCACGCCCACCTGAGAGATGGCTGCGGCGTAGCCGTCGGTCAGCGGGGCTCCGTCAAACAACACCTTATCGCGCAGGTTCACCAGCGCCGTGGCGTTGCCCGAATTGGTCTTCGCGTAGAGCGAATTGGCGGCCTGGACGGTGATGCTGTCGGTCAAGCCTTTGGGCAGGCCGGTGAGCGTCAACGTCCAGCCGTTGTAGCTGATGGGCTGGCCCGGCGTATACGCCACCCCGGTGGCCAGCGTGATGGGCAAGGCCGGTGGCACGGGCGAGTTGTCAACCGCGTCGAAGGTTGCGGCGCTGGCGTTGAAGGTGAGCGTGACCGGATGGGTCAGATTGCCGCCGCCGGTCACGGCCTGCAGGCTGGTCACGGCCAGACCGCCGACGTTGCTGCTGCTCACGCTGGCCTGGACCGGACTCGCCACGGCCAGGTCTTTGGGCGCGGTGATGGCGGTGTCGATTTGGCCGGCGGCAGTGGAAAAGGGCTTGAGCAGGAAGCGGTCACCGGCCACGGCCACGGCGCTGGCGCTCAAGCTCAGGCCGTCCACCTGGACTGGCGGCGCGGCGAAATCAAAGGCGCTCACCTTGCCGTCGGACAAGCGCGTGATGCTGCCGGCCGTGCCGCTGGTATAGGTCATCTGATAGTCAGAAACGGCAAACTGCGTGGGGTCGATCACGCTCATGCCGATGGTCTCGGTGCCCGCGTTGGTGGACGCCGAAATACCATTGGGCAGGTTGGGAATCTGAAACAGGTTCCCTCCTGCGTTGCCGTTCATGTCGAGTCCGAGCTTGTGCTGGGTGTTCATGACGCTGCCGATGGCCAGCGCCATGCGGCCCAACAGATTGCGCCCTTGCACCAGGTCCTTGTTCAGAAAGCTCATCAAGCCCTTGAGGCTGCCGCCGCCCAGATTGGTCTGGTCCATCGGGGCACTCAAGGCGCCGGTTTGGATGGTCAAGGTGTTCGAGCTGAAGTCGCCCGGATAGGCGCTGGGCGTCAGCGCCAGCGGGTTGGCGCTCGTTCCCTGCACCAGCGCCTGGCTGCCGGCCAGGAACACCGCAACCGTTCCGTCGGCATTCGGGATCGACGTGGTCTGCACGTACTGGTTGAGCTGGCTGATGAGCTGGTCACGGTGGTCCAGCAAATCGTTCGGCGGCTGGCCCGATCCCACGGTACGCGCGATCTGGTTGTTGGCGGCAGCGATCTGCGTGGCCAGGCTGTTGATGGCGAGCACCGATTGCTGCAACTGCGTTTGCACCCCCGTCTGCAGTTGGTCCAGGCTGGCCGAACTGTTGCGGAACTGGCTTGTCATCTGGTTCGCGTTGGCCAGCGCCACGGTGCGCGCCGTCAGGTCCGTGGGCGCGCTGGCGACGGCCGAGAAGCTGTTGAGCAGATTGCTCACCGAGGCACCCAGGCCGTTGCTGCCACCGGGAAAGACATTTTCCAGTTGCGTCAGCTGCGCCGAGAGGGTGCTGTCGGCTGCCTGCTGCGCGGCGGCCAGGTTGGACTGGGCATCAAGGAAAGCGCTGTAGTCGCGCAGCACCGTGGTCACGGCCACGCCTTTGCCAATGTAGCCAGAGCCGGTGTACTGGCCCTGCACTTCCTGCAACACCACCGACTGGCGTGAATACCCGGGGGTGTTCACGTTGGCAATGTTGTTGCCCGTCGTCTGTAGCGCAGTCTGGTTCGCCAGCAGCGCACTGGTGCCGATGTTGAGCAGGCCCACGCTCATGCTTGTGCCCTTTGCAAGCGCAGCGTGCTGTTGATGGCCTGGCTCAATTTCGCCGCGTAGGACGGATCGGTGGCATAGCCGGCGCGCTGCAGTCCGCTGGCGTACGCCGTGACCGAGCCAGTCTGTTGCTTGGCCTGCGCGTAGCGCGGGCTGTTGTTGATGAGTTTGGCGTAGTCCTGAAACGAGGCTTCGTACGAGTCGTAGGCGCGAAATCGGGCCACGGTTTTTTGCGCCTGACCGTTGACGTATTCGGTGGTCGAGACCTCCGCCACCTTGCCGTTCCAACCCGCCCCGGCCTTGATGCCAAACACGTTGAAGGAGCTGCTGCCGTCGGGCAGGCGGATCTCGCGTTGGCCCCAGGCGCTCTCGTGCCCGGCCTGGCCGATCATGAAGCCCGCGGGGATGCCGCTGCTTTGCTCCACCTTGGCCGCCACGGCGCCCATGCGCTGCACAAATCCGCTCTGGCTCAGGCTCGCCGCTGCGGCTGGGAGCATGGTCGTGGGCGCAGCGGGCGGCTTGGCCGTGGCGCCCGGTGTGGCCGACGGGGCGGCGCCCATCTGCAGCGAAAGCTGGCGTTCAATCGCCGCCGACAGGCCGCCGGGCTTGCCCGACATTTGCACCGCCAGTTGCTGATCGAGCAGGTCGGCGCCGAGGTCGCCTTGCGGGCCGTCGAGCATGCCGGACTTCTGCGTGGCTTCGCGCATGCTTTTGATGAGTTCACGCATGAACAGTGATTCGAGCTGTTTGGCCGCTTCCTTGATCGACGCCGGCGTGGACTGACCCGCCTGGAGCTTGAGCGCATTGAGCGATTTCGCATCCGCAGCGAGTCCGTTGGAAGAGACCGGGGCGATGCTCATCAGATCACCTCGAGCTCCGCATTGAGCGCGCCTGCGGCCTTGATGGCCTGCAGTATGGCCAACAGATCCTGCGGGGTTGCGCCCAGTGAATTCAGCGCCCGCACCACGTCCGTGAGCTGGGTCGAGGGCGCGATCTGGATCAGCATGCCGGGTTCGTTCTTGATCTGGATGTCGGCCTTTTCCGTGACCTTGGTGGTGCCGCCCGTGGACAAGGCATTGGGCTGGCTCACCGAGGCGGTGGAGGTGATGCTGATCGACAGATTGCCGTGGGCCACGGCGCAGGGTCCCAGCGTCACGGCCTGGTTGAGCACGATGGAGCCGGTGCGCGCGTTGATCACGACCCTCGCTGCCGGGATGGAGCGCTGCAGCGGCAACTCCTCGACTTGCGCGATGAAGGTGATGCGTGCGTCGGCCTCGGTCGGCGCCTTGACTTGAACCGTGCGCCCGTCCAGCGCCCGCGCCAGGCCTTCGCCCAATTGGGCATTGATCACCTGCGCCACCTGGCGCGCGGTCTGAAAGTCCGAGGCGTTCAGGTTCAGATTGATGCTGTCGCCCAGCAGCAGCGGCGAGGGCACGGCGCGCTCCACCTGGGCCCCGGCGGGAATGCGACCGGCGTCCAGATGGTTCACCTGAACCTTGGAGCCGCCGGCCGATGCGCCCGCGCCGGCCACGATCAGGTTGCCCTGGGCCAGCGCATAGACTTCGCCGTCGGCGCCGCGCAGCGGCGTGGTGATGAGCATGCCGCCCTTGAGCGATTTGGCGTTGCCCATGGAGGACACGTTCACGTCGATGGTCTGTCCGGGCTGGGCAAATGGCGGCAACTGCGCTGTCACCAGCACCGCCGCCACGTTCTTGATCTGCAACTGCGCCGCTGCCGCCGGCGGCAGCGAGATGCCCATTTGCTGCAGGTAGTTGGCCAGGCCCTGGGTGGTGAAGGCCATCTGCGTGGTCTGGTCGCCCGTGCCATCGAGTCCGACGACCAGGCCAAAGCCGGTCAGCTGATTGCTGCGCACGCCTTGAATGCTGGCCACTTCCTTGATGCGCAAGCCCTGCGCGCTCAGCGGCTGCAGCAGGCCCACGAGCAGGCCCAGGGCCAGCAGCCAAAGGCGCAGGCCAGGCAGGCGGAAGGAGTGCAGGGAATTCATGGTGTTGACGCGTGGGCGTTGGCGCAATGGTTGGGTCCGGGATTTGATTGTGGCGCGGGCTAGAACGGCAGAACCGTCAAAAAGAAGCGCGACAACCAGCCAATTGTCTGGGCCTCTTCCTGGGCGCCGCGACCCTTGGATTCGATGCGCACGTTGGCGACCTGGCTCGAATTCACGATGCTGCCCGGTTGCACCAGGCGCGGATCGACGGTGCCGGAGAAGCGCAGCACGTCCACGTTCTGGTTCACGCCGATCTGTTTGTCGCCCACCACCACCAGATGCCCATTGGGCAGCACGTCCACCACCACGGTGGTGATGGTTCCGGTGAAGGTGTTGGTGCTTTGGGTTCCGCCCTTGCCGGAAAAGCTGTTGCTGGAGGTGGCGCCGATGCCCAATTTGGCCAGGTCGTTGGCGCCCAGCAGCGGGAAGGCGGAGACGCCGGCCGCATTCGCGGCCGAGCGATCGATGGTGGACAGCGAGGTCTGGCTGGCGGTGACGTTTTCCACGATTTGTATCGTCACCGTGTCGCCGACCAGGCTGGCGCGAATGTCTTCGAAGCCCGGGCGGAAGGTCGCCTTGCGAAACAGGCTGCCGGTGGCGGGCGCTGCGGCTCTTGCGGCCGCAGCGGCGGCCGCCAGGACGGCGGGGCGGTTCGGCGCCGACTCTGCAAAATCGACCGTGGGCGGCTTGGGCAACTGCGAGCAGGCGCCGCACAGCGTCGCCAACAGGGCGGATGCGAGCCATCGTGCCAGGCGCGCTGGCGTGTGGCGGGGAGCGTGTGCGCGGGCGGTTTTCATGGTGCGCGTCCTGTGTCGGGTTGGCTGGCGTGGCTGAGCCGGCGTCAGAGCTGCGCGAGCTTTTGCAGCATCTGATCGGAGGTTTGAATGGCCTTGGAATTCATCTCATAGGCGCGCTGGGTCTGGATCATCGTGACCAGTTCCTGCACCACGTTGACATTGGAGGTCTCGACAAAGCCCTGCATCAGGGTTCCCAGGCCGTTGCTGCCGGCGGTGCCGCTGGCGGGCTGCCCGGAAGCCGCCGTTTCGGTATAGAGGTTTTGGCCCATGGGCTGCAGGCCGGCCGGATTGATGAAGTTGGCCAGCGCGATGGTTCCCACCGACTGCGGCGTGACGCTGCTCGGCACCGTGACGCTGACCGTGCCATCGGTGCTGATGGTGACGCTTTGCGCGGTCACGGGGATGGTGATGCCGTTGGCCACGGCCAGGCCGCTGGAGGTCACGAGGCGGCCCTGCGAGTCCACCTGGAACGAACCGTCGCGCGTGTAGGCCAAGGTGCCGTCGGTTTGCGTGACCTGGAAGAAGCCGTTGCCTTTGATCGCCACGTCCAGGTTGTTGCCCGACTGCGCCGGCGTGCCCTGGGCAAAGGAGCGCGTTGTGGAGACGACGCGCACGCCCAGACCGACATGCAAGCCGGTGGGCAACTGCGTCTGTTCCGTGGCATTGGCGCCGACCTGGCGCAGGTTCTGGTACATCAGGTCTTCAAACACTGCGGTGCCGCGCTTGAAGCCATTGGTGGAGACGTTGGCCAAGTTGTTGGAGATGACGTCGAGCTGGGTTTGCTGCGCCTCCATGCCGGTCTTGGATATCCACAGGGAGTTGATCATGGTGCTGCCTTTGAGTTTTGCGCTGTTGCTGATGACACTGAAGATCAGCCTTGCATGCTGAGCAACTGGGTCGCCGATTTGTCGTTCGCTTCGGCGCTTTGCATGAGGCGCATCTGGGCCTCGTATTGGCGTGCGCCCTGGATCATCTGGACCATGGTCTCGATCGAATTCACGTTCGAACCTTCCAGGGCGCCGGTTTGCACCTTGGCCGTGGCATCGGTCGGCATGGGGTCGCCGGAGGTCGTGCGAAACAGACCGTCGTTGCCGCGCTGGAGCGGATCTTCGGCGCTGGGCGTGGCCATCTTCACGCGGCCCAGGCTGGCCGAGGGCTGCTTGCCGACCTTGGCTGTCAAGGTGCCGTCCGTTCCCAGCGTGAGTGAGGCGCCCGGGGGGATGGCGATGGGCGAGCCCGAGTCGGACAACACCGGCAGGCCGTTGGCCGTCACCAGGTTGCCTTCGGGCGAGACCTCAAAGGCGCCGTTGCGCGTATAGGCCTCGGTGCCGTCCAAGGCCTGCACGCCAAACCAGGCGTTGCCCTGGGCCATCGCGTCCAGGTTGCGCCCGGTGTACTGGATCGGGCCGGGCGTGTCCTTGAAGCCGGCCGTGGCGGCCAGCGAAAACACCCGGGTGCTGGCGCCGTCGCCGCGCAACGGGACCGAGCGGAAGGTGGCGATCTCGGCGCGAAAGCCGTTGGTCGAAGCGTTCGCCAGGTTGTTGGCTATGACCGCCTGGCGCTGCTCGGCCGCGTTCGCTCCCGACATGGCGGTGTAGATCAGGTGGTCCATGGCGCGGCTCCGGTTGCAGCGTTAACGCAGATTCACCAGCGTGGACATGACCTGATCCTGGGTCTTGATGGTCTGCGCGTTGGCCTGGTAGGAGCGCTGCGCGGTCATCATGTCCACCAGTGCCTTGGTCAGGTCCACGTTGGAATCTTCCAGTGCGCCCGATGTCAGCGCGCCGAAGCTGCCGCTCCCGGGTGAGCCGGAAACTGGAGAACCCGAGGTGGGGTTGCTCATCCACATGCCATTGCCCGTGGGCGTCAAGCCCTGCTGATTGGCGAAGGTGGCGAGTTGGATCTGACCCGCCGGCACTTGTTTGCCGTTGTCGTAGCTGCCGATGATGATGCCCGTGGCGTCGATGTTGATGCTCGTGAGCTTGCCCGGCTTCTGGCCATTCTGGCTCAGCGTGGAGACCGAAAAGCTGGAGCCGAACTGGCTCAGCTTGGACAGGTCCAGCGAGGGCGCCGGGGACAAGGCGCCGTTGACCGAGGACATGTTCAGTGTTTGCGGCGTCAGGTAGGGGTTGGGGACCGGCGGAGCGCCCACGGTCGCGGCAAGATTGCCGGTCGCCGGGTCGAACACCATCGGACCGGACGCCAGGGCTTGCGGCGTGCTGCTGCCACCGGTCAGGTCGTTGGTATAGGGCTGCCAGGTGTTGAGTCCGATTTTGGTGAAGTACAGGCTCACGGGAATCGGCACACCCTGGCCGTCGTAGGCGGTCAAGGCCGTGCCGTAGGTCGCCAGCGGCGGCACCAGCGTGGGCGGGGACACCACGGCACTGCCGCTGGAGGCGACGGCCGTGGCGTCCAGATTCAGCGCCGCGCTCACGGCCGTGGTGGCCACGGCGGGAATGCCGCTGCCCGTGGGCAGCGTCAGCGGGCCCAGACTGCCGCCGGGCAGGATGGCGCCGGTGGTGGGATCGGGGCTGATGCCCATCAACTTGGCGCCGGCATTGGTCACGATGTTGCCATTCACGTCCTGCTTGAATTCGCCGTTACGGGTGTAGGCCAGGGAGCCGCCTGCCGTGGTCAACTGGAAGAAGCCGTTGTTGGTGATGGCCACGTCCAGCGGGTTGCCGGTGGACGAGATGTTGCCTTGGCTGAACTGCTGCGACACCGTGGCCACCGTGACGCCGATGCCTGCGCCGTTGGTGCTCGACCCCAGGGACGAGGCGTAAAGATCGGCGAACTCGGCGCGCGACGCCTTCATGCCGGTGGTGTTGGCATTGGCAATGTTGTTGCCGATGACGTCCAGATTTTGGCTGGATGCGCTCAAACCGGACAGGCCTTGTTGAAAACTCATGATGCTCTCCTTGGAGGGTTAAACCGTACGCTGCTTGCAGAAAATGAACTAGAGAATGGAGACGATGTCGCTGTAGGCGACCGGGGTGGACTGTCCCAGCAGCCCCAGGCTCAGCCCGCTGGCGCTGGGGTTGGCGGACACGACCGTGGCCCGCATCAGCGGCGCGGCCACGATCGCCTGGCCGCCCGCCGTGGCCGTGATCTTGAAGCTCAGGTCGGTGCGGTTGGCATAGCTGGTGGTGGTCCAGGAGAAGGGCACCTGGCCCGCGCTTTGCGGCCCCAGGTTGATGGTGTCGAGCACCTGCCCGCCGGGGGTCATGATGCTCACCGAGACCGCGTCGGCGTTGCTCGCCAGGTTGACGGCGCCCTTGCCCACGCCTGCGGTGAGCGCCAGGTTCGAGCCGTTGATGATCACGTCGTGGCCCACGATGGACGCGCCCTGCAGCGCCTGCATCGACGAAAACTGCGTCGCCATGCTCTGCACCGTGGTGTTGAGCTTGTCGATGCCGCTGACCATGTTGAGCTGCGCCATTTGCGTCGTCATCTGGGCGTTGTCCATGGGGTTCATTGGGTCCTGGCTGTTGAGCTGCGCCACCAGAAGCTTGAGAAAGTTGGCTTGCGTGGCGGCGGGCGAACTGCCGCTGCTGGCCGCGCTGGCGACGGCGTTGGCAGTGGATTGCGCGCCGGACGCGGAGTTGACCGAGGTGATGGACATGGTGTTCTTTCAAGGAGCCTATTGGCCGATCTGCAGGGTCTTGAGCAACAGCGACTTGGCGGTGTTCATCACCTCGACGTTGTTCTGGTAGGAGCGCGAGGCCGAGATCATGTTGACCATCTCTTCGACCGAGTTCACGTTCGAATGCGTCACATAGCCGTCGGCATCGGCATTCGGATTGGTCGGATCGAGCAACTTCTGACCCGGCACCTGGCTCTCGCTGATGCCGTTGACGCGCACGCCTGCGGAAGCGTCCGAGCCCATGAGGGCGGTCTGGAACACGACCTGGCGCGCCTTGTAGGCCTGGCCATCCGGGCCGGCGACGGCGTCCACGTTGGCCAGGTTGCTGGCGACCACGTTGAGCCGCTGGGCCTGGGCGCTGATGGCGCTGCCCGAGACATTGAAGATGGAAAACATGGACATGGCAGTCTCCTAGGGTCGGGTCGGGCTCATTGCCCCTGAATCGCTGCCAGCATGGTCTTGGCGTCGTGGTTGATGAAGCGCAGCGTGGCCTCGTAGCGCACCGAGTTGTCGACAAAGCTGGCGCGCTCGCGGTCCATGTCAACCGTGTTGTTGTCCATGCTGGGTTGGGTTTGCACCGCGTAGCCCAACTGCCCGGCCGAGCCGAGCTGCAGCGTCGAGTTTGAAAGCGAGCCCATGGGAATATGGCCGGCCTGCGTGCGCGTGGCGCTCATGCCCAATGACGGGCCGCTGGTTTGGGCCATCGCGTTGCCCATGGCTTGCTTGAAGTTCAGGTCACGCGCCACGTAGCCGGGGGTGTCGGCGTTGGCGATGTTGCTGGCAATCAGTTGCTGGCGTTGCGCACGCAAAACCAGTGCCTTGGCATGGAAATCCAGATCAGCAGTCATTTTGTTCAGCATGTCGCACCTCGCGTGTTCTCTTGGTCCCTGATACCCGTGCCCCTGGTTTGGGGCGTGAACAGATTATTCGGAAAACTTAAATTTCCGATGGCGCAATCAAGGGGGTGAAGCGCGCGTTGTTTGGCGCTTCAGCGCGCGGCCGGCGGCCTACAGTCTGGAGCGTGACCCCGTGCCTCCTTGGCAGCGGTACACGCCAAATTTGAGAAAGCCCGTATGAAGCCGATTGCCCATTTCAACCCCCTGGCGCTGCTCTGCCTGGTCTGTGTCTGGCTGTTCGCGCTGGCCGCGCCGGCAGCGGCGCAGGACCTGGTGGCGAATGCCGACACGATGGCGCTCACGCAGCGCTGGCTCGACGCGGCCGTGCGCCAGCCGGGCAACTCGGACGCCCATGCGCTGCGGCTGGAGGTGAGCGTGGGCCATCTGGACCCGCGGCTGCGCCTGGCTCCCTGTGCCGAGATCGAGCCCTATCTGCCGGTCAACACCAGCCTGTGGGGACGCACGCGCGTGGGTTTGCGCTGTCTCAAGGGCGCCAGCCGCTGGAACGTGTTTCTGCCGGTCACGGTGAAGGCCTTTGGCCCGGCCTGGGTGCTGCGCGGCGCGGTCGCTCCCGGCAGCACGATCAGGGAAGAAGACGCCATGGAAGTGGAAGTGGATTGGGCCAGCGAGCCCTCGCCCATCGTGCGCAACGCAGCCCAATGGGTGGGCAAGGTGGCGGCTTATTCGCTGGCGGCGGGGCAGCCGCTGCGCCAGGCCATGATCCGACCGGCCCAGGCCTTTGCCGCCGGCGCGTCGATTCGGGTGCTCGCGCAAGGGCAGGGGTTCAGCGTCAGCTCGGACGGTCAGGCACTCAGTGCGGGCGTCGTGGGCCAGTTGGCGCGGGTGCGAACCGAGGGCGGAAAGGTGGTTTCCGGCACGGTTCTGGATACCCATACAGTGGAAATCGCCCTGTGATGCCGAAATTCTCCAAAAGAGCTAAAGCTTGAATGCAATTCGTCGATAAAGTCTACAAGAACGCCTCAATGGGCGAAATTGGAGAGTGTCATGAATATTCAGGATAAACGTATCGTCCCGGTCCCCAGCCCTGTGCCAGCCAGCAAGGCGGGAGCGACGACGGGCAAAGCGCCTGAGAGAAGTGAGGCTTCATCCTCTGCGCCCGCCCAAGCCCCTGCGGCACCTGCCAACGGTGCGCCGGTCACGGTGTCCAGGATGGCCAGCGCCATGGTCGAGTCGCGCCAGGTCAGCGCCGCCGACGTCGATCAGAAGAAAGTGGACGCGGTGCGCAGCGCGATCGAGAAGAAGACCTTCAAAGTGAATGCAGAGGCGATTGCCGACAAGATGCTGGCAAACGCCGAGGAAATGCTGCAGAACAAACCCCATTGAATCGATGGATCAAGCATGGCCGCACCGGTACCCAACAAACCCTCTGAATTTGACGCAGCACTGACCCGTGTCGAGCAGGCCTTGGCCGAGGTGGGTGCGCATTTGGCGCAGGGCCAGGCGAGTGAGTTGGAGCGGGCCTGCCAAATCCTGCAAGGCACGATGCTCGACTGCTCGCGCGTCGATGCACGCTGGCTGCAGTCCCTGTCTTCAGGCAATGCGTTGAAGACGCGCTTGAGCGTCGTGCGTGCCGGCATCGCCCAGGTGCGTGAGCACATGGCGCGCCGCGCGGCGGCGGTGCAGCGTTCCCTGCAGATCCTGCTGCCGACCCAGGCCGCCGCCACCTACGGACGCGGGCCCGCGGCCTACGGCACCGGCCAGAAGTCGGCCGCATCGTTCACTTCTTTATCCGCTTAGCTCGGGGTCGGCGCAAGACCCGACCCCAGCGCGTACGCCCTTCGCGCCAGAAGGGCCGTCAGTGATCCCGCATCTTCGCCCGCAGCCGCGCCACCGACTGGCTGTGCAACTGGCAAACGCGCGATTCGGTGACGTCGAGCACCTTGGCGATTTCCTTGAGATTCATGTCGTGCTCGTAGTACATGCTCATGATGTACTGTTCGCGCTCGGGCAGGCTGTTGATGGCTTTCACCAGCGAAACGCGGATGCGCTGGTCGCGCAGCATTTGCATCGGGTCGGCACTCTCATCGCCGACGAAGCGGTCCAGAAAGCCCTCTTCATCGTCGCTGCCGCGCGCCATGTCTTCCAGATAGACGAGTTGCGTGCCGCGGACTTTGCCCAGCAGGGATTGGTAGTCGTCCAGGCTCAGTCCGAGCTGGGTCGCGATTTCGGATTCGATCGGACTGCGGCCCAGCAGATGTTCGAGTTTGCGCACGGCCTGCTCGATTTCCTTTTGGCTCTTGCGTCCGCCGCGCGACATCCAGTCGCCTTCGCGCAGCTCGTCGATCATGGCGCCGCGAATCCGCTGCGTGGCGAAGGTCTCAAACTGCACGCCCTGGCTGACCTCGTAGCGGCTCAAGGCCTCGGCCAGGCCGATCATGCCGACCTGGATCAGGTCGTCGACCTCGACGTTGGCGGGCAGCTTGGCGATCATGTGGTGCGCCAGGCGCCGCACCAGCGGCACGTATTGGCGCAGTGTGGCGTCACGATCCAGATGGCCGGTGGCGGTGTACATCAGTGGCTCCAGACAGGTGGCTGGGTTGGGCCTGCGAAAAATTCATTATGCATGGAGCATGCCTTGCTGCGCTTGCATGGGAGCGGGTGAGAAGAAAAAATTCAGATCGTCGGGCTTGGGGTCGAACGCCGATTTGCCCGTGGTCTGCATCGACAGGCGCACCAGCTTGGCTGCATCCGCGCACTCCCAGTCTTCGGGAACGCGCTGCCCGTTGGTGACACCGCGCAACGTCACTTGATGGCGGATCAGCGCGTCCAGCGCGGGCCCGAGCTTGACGGCCTCGTCCACCTTGGAGAGCAGTGCCTGCTGCGGCCCCGAGTCGCTCTTGAAAGAACCCAGCACGTCGTCCAGCGTGTCGCCATGGCTGCCGGCGTTGATGACCAGCAGGCGTTTGACGTGGGGCAGGTCGAGCACGTCGTCCACCATGTCGCGCTTGTGCGGGTCGCGCGGCGCCACACCGGCGGTGTCGATCAGAATCATCTTCTTGTTGGCCAGCAGATTGAGCAGGTCTTGCAGCGCGGCGCGGTCATGCGCCTGGTGCGCCACCACGCCCAGCAGGCGTCCATAACCGCGCAGTTGTTCCAGCGCGCCGACGCGGTACGTGTCCAGCGTGATCAGTCCCACCGAGTTCGGTCCATGGTTGCGCACGCACAGCGCCGCCAGCTTGGCTGCGGTCGTGGTCTTGCCCACACCGGTGGCGCCCACGAGGGCAAAGATGCCGCCTTCTTCCTGCAGTTGCGTCTGACCCATGTCGGTCTTGAGATTGCGCTCCAGCACATCCATGACCCAGCGCACGGCGTGCGCAGCGTCGATGCTCTTGGGCAGGCGTTCCAGCACGCTGCGCGAGAGCTGCGGCGAGTAGCCCGCGCGGATCATCTTGAGCATCAGATTGGACTGGATCGGATCCTGGCGCGCCTGACCGAGCCAGGACATGGTGTTGAAGCGTTCCTCGATCAGGTCCTTCATGTTCTGCAGTTCGTCCACGATGCCCTGCGAGCTCAAGGCCAGCGTGGGCGCCACGGCGCGCGGCGCACGCGGGGCCGCAGCCACCGCTTCAGGCTGCGGCATGGATTGAATCAGGTCGGCGTGCAGCACCTTGGGCTTGGGCGCGGCGGCGGGCTGGGCACGCGCCGGCGTGGCCGTGCGGGCGGCGGTGCCGAGCTCTTCCTGGCGCCGGCGCAACATGCGTTCACGCACGTAGCTCTGGAACGACAGCGTGCTCATGGCCAGCTCTTCCGTGTCCTGGCTGACGGCGCTCTTTGCTGCGTCGGCGGCTGCGCTTGGGCGCGCCGGCGTGCGCGCGATGCTGGCCAGCGACTCCTCGGCCGTGGCCATCACTTCAACGCCGTTGCCCAGCGGGCGATTCGACAGAATCAGCGTGCCGTCACCAAAGGCCTGGCGCGCCAGAATGAGTGCTTCGCGTGCGGTGGGGGCGTGGAATCTTTGAATGTTCATGTCAGTGCACCTCGGAGAATCGGACCAATACGGATGGTGTGGGTTTCAGGAATTTCGCTGTGCCCCAGCACTTGCAGGCGTGGCGCCAGGCGCCGCACCAGTTTGGCGATGGCGTTGCGGATGGCATCGGGCACCAGCAGGCAGGCTGGAACGCCCAGTTCCTCCTGCTGCTGCGCCATCGCCGCAGCGGACTTGCTCAGCATGTCGGCCATCGAGGGGTCGAGCGCTGCGCCGGTGTTGCTGCCCAGGGCCTGCATCAGCAGGCGCTCGAAATTGGGTTCGATGGCGATCACGTTGAGCTCGCGCACCGGGCCATAGATCTGCTGCACGATGGCGGGGGACAGGGCGATGCGGATGCGCCGCGCCAGTTCCACCGGGTCGCTCACGCTGCCTGCGTGTTCTGCCAGGGACTCGACGATGGTGCGGATGTCGCGGATGTGCACGCCTTCTTCCAGCAACAGCTGCAGCACCTTTTGAAAACTGCCGATAGAGACCATTTTCGGGACCACTTCCTCGATCAGTTTTGGGGCCAGTTTGGCGACGTGTTCCACCAGTTGCTGGGTCTCGGTGCGGCTGATCAATTTCGCGGCCTGCACCTGCATCAAGTGTGACAAATGTGTGGCCATCACGGTTTCCGAATCAACCACGGTAAACCCGGCCATTTGTGCAGCTTCCTTCTGGTGTTCGTCGATCCAGTGCGCGGGCAAGCCAAAGGCCGGGTCGGTCGTGGCGGTGCCGATCAGCGGCGTCGAAATGCCACCCGGATTGATGGCCAGGAACATGCCGGGATAGGCTTCGCCGTCGCCCATCACCACGCCGCGCAGCGTGATGCGGTAGCTGCTGGGTTTGAGTTCCAGGTTGTCGCGCACATGCACGGCCGGCGGCAGGAAGCCGACCTCCTGGGCAAATTTCTTGCGCACGCCCTTGATGCGGGCCAGCAAGTCGCCCTGGCGGTTCTTGTCCACCAGCGCGATCAGGCGATAACCCAGTTCCAGCCCGAGCAGGTCCACCGGCTGCAAATCGTCCCAACTGGCCTCGCCGTCGTGCTGTGCTGCCTTGGGCGCCTCGGCCACCGGCTCGGGCGGCGGCGGACGGTGCGCCAGCGCCCAGGCACCGTAGGCCAGCGCCGCACCCATCCCGAGGAACACCAGGTGCGGCATGCCGGGAATGATGCCAAGCAGCACCAGGATGCCGGCCGTCACGCCCAGCACCCGGGGCGAGGCAAACATTTGCGAAACGATCTGGCCGCCGATGTCGCGGTCTTTGCCCACGCGCGACACCACCATGGCCGCAGCCACCGAGATCAGCAGGCCCGGAATCTGCGCCACCAGGGCGTCGCCCACGGCCAGCAAAATGTAGGTGTCGGCGGCCTTGCCCGCCGACAGGTCGTGCTGGAACATGCCAACGGCAAAGCCGCCGACGATGTTGATCACCAGGATCAGGATGCCGGCCACGGCGTCGCCGCGCACGAACTTGGAGGCGCCGTCCATGGAGCCGAAAAAGTCCGCCTCTTCGGACACCTCGGCACGCCGGCGCTTGGCTTCCTTTTCGTCGATCAAGCCGGCGTTCAGGTCCGCGTCCACGGCCATTTGCTTGCCCGGCATCGCGTCCAGCGTGAAGCGCGCCGAAACTTCGGCGATGCGCTCCGAACCCTTGGTCACGACGATGAAGTTGATCACCACCAGAATCGCAAACACGATCAGGCCGACGGCGAAATTTCCGCCGATCAGGAAATGCCCGAAGGCCTCGATCACCGCGCCGGCCGCGCCCGGTCCGCTGTGGCCTTCGAGCAGCACGATGCGGGTGGAGGCCACGTTCAGCGACAAGCGCATCAGCGTGGACAGCAGCAGCACCGACGGGAAGGCGGCAAAGTCCAGCGGCTTGATCATGTAGGAGGCGACCATCATCACCATCAGCGCGACCGCGATGTTGAAGGTGAAGAAGGTGTCGAGCAACCAGGTCGGGATCGGCAGCACCATCATCGCCAGGATGGCCACGACCAGGATCGGCGCGGCCGCGCCGTTCACCAGCGCGGCGTTGCGCACCAGCCATTGCTGCAAGGAGGACGAGGGGCCGCTCATGCCAGCTGGCCCTTATCGGCCAATTTGGAGAACGGGTCCATCTCCGGCGGAACGAAGGGCTGCTCGAGCTGCTCGGGCATCGGGCCGTCGCCCTGCAGCGCGGCCTTGAGTTTGTACACGTAGGCCAGCACCTGGGCCACGGCGGTGTACAAGTTGCCGGGGATTTCCTGGTTCAACTCGGCGTGGGCATACAGGGCGCGTGCCAGCATCGGCGACTGCAGCACCGGCACCTTGTTCGCCTTGGCCAGATCGCGGATCTTCAGCGCCAGCAAATCGGCGCCCTTGGAGATGACCTGGGGTGCGCCCATCTTGTTCTCGTCGTACTTCAGCGCGACCGCAAAGTGGGTCGGGTTCATGACCACGAAATCGGCCTTGGGAACGGCGCCCACCGAGTTGCGTTGCGCCATTTCCCTTTGGCGCGCGCGCAGCCGGCCCTTCATTTGCGGGTTGCCTTCCGAATCCTTGTGCTCCTGCTTGATTTCCTGGTGCGACATGCGCATGCGGGAACTGAACATGAAGGTCTGCAGCGGAACGTCGATGGCCGCCAGCGCGAACACCACCAGCAGCAACAGGCTCACGCCCGCGCTGACCCACTTGGCCAGTTCCGGAATGGCGGCCACCGAGGGCTGCAACACCAGTTGCGCGACCTGGTCCAGGTGCGACATGAAGTAGCTGCTCGCCACCAGCACCAGGGCAATCGTCATGAACACCAGCTTGAGTACCTGCGACACCTGCTCCTTGGAGAACAGACGGCCCAGACCGGCGAGTGGATTGAGGCGACTGAAATCGGGGCCCAGGGGCTTCATGCTCATGACCCAGCCGCCCGTGGCCACGGTGCTGATGATGACCGCCGGCAGGATGATGGCCGCGAAGGTCACGGCCACGCCCATGCCCACCAGCGTCACGTCGCGCAGCCGCACCAGCACGTCGCTGGTCTGGCCGACGACGCTGGAGTTGAAGGTCAGTTGCTGCGACAGCGCCAGTTTGAGCTGGTCCACCAGCGTCGGCGCGAGCATCGCCATGGCGACGGCGCCGGTGCCCAGCACCGCCAGATTGCCCAGGTCACGCGAACGTGTGACTTGGCCATCGTCACGCGCTTTTTGCAACTTGCGCTGCGTCGCGGGAAGGTTGCGATCCTGACTGGAGTCCATGTGGGGTGTACCGTTGAAGTTCACCCATTGTCTGCAACGGCGGCGCTAACTAAAGCGCAAAAAGACGGCGTTTGTCCCGCCTATTGAAGCCCGGCGCGCTGGCCCGGGCTGCGGCTCGATCAGAAGCCCAGGCTGGCGAGAAGATCGTCCACCTGCGACTGGTCGGTGACGACGTCCTGATTGCCTTCGGGATGGATCACCGGACCGTGCAGGTTCTTCACCGGTTCCGGCGCCATGGGTGCGGCGGGTGCGGTCTGGATGAGCAGGCGCACCAGCTGCTCTTCGATGGTGGAGGTGAGGGCGACCACGCGCGTGATCACCTGCCCGGTGAGGTCGTGAAAGTCCTGCGCCATCATGATTTCGGTGAGGTGGGCGTCCACCTCCCGCGAGCTCTTTTGCACCGCGTGCACAAAATTCAGCACATGGCCTCGCGCCACCGCGCCCACCGGGTCTTGCACGATCATGTCGGCGATGCGCTGCGCCTGCTGCGACAACTGATCGTGCTGCGCCTTGGCCAGCTCCACCCGGTTGAGTACCTTTTCCGCGGCTTCGCCGGTGAGGCGGGCGATGTAGGACAAGCGGCTCTTGGCATCGGGGAGTTCTTCCACTGTGCCTTTGAGCGCGTCGGTGTAACCGAGCTCCTTGAGCGAGTCGTGCAACTGACGTGTCAGGATGCCCAGCTTGTGGTGCACATCGGTGGCCGCCGTATCCGGGACGTTGGAAGTCATGTCGGTGGTCTCCATGGTGCGATCAGAGCCCCATTTTTTTCAAAATGGCGGCGACCTTTTCTTCCAACGTGGCCTTGGTGAAGGGCTTCACGATGTAGCCCGCAGCGCCGCCCTGGGCGGCAGCGACGATGTCTTCCTTGCGCGCCTCGGCCGTGACCATCAGCACCGGGAGGTGCTTGAGCTTTTCGTCTTTTTTGATTTCGGCCAACAGCTGAAAACCGTTCATGTTGGGCATGTTGATGTCCGACACGACGAAATCGAACCTGCCGTTGCGCAGCTTGTGCAGCGCCACCACGCCGTCCTCGGCCTCGTCCGCATCGGCGTAGCCGCTTTCCTTGAGCAAATTGCGCACGATGCGTCGCATCGTGGAGAAGTCATCGACGATCAGGAAGCGAAGGTCGTTTGCCATGTTTGAAACTTTCGGTAAGGGGATAAATGCGGATTCAGGGCACGAGCTTAACGCAGTTCAATGCGGGGCTGGCGGCGTCCCAGTGGCGGCCGGGGGCGTCGCCGGGGTGTCTGCCATGACCACGGGCTTGCTGCTGAGCAGGCGCTCCTCGGCCTCGCGCGTCATGATGGTGATGCTGATGCGGCGGTTGGCCGGACTCTTGGGGTCGGCTTCGTCGAGCAGGCTGGTCGCGGCCAGACCGGCGACACGCGCCAGTTTGTCGTCGGGCATGCCTGCGGCAATGAGTTCGCGGCGCGTCGCGTTGGCGCGGTCGGCCGACAACTCCCAGTTGCTGTAGCCGCCGTTGCCCCCGCTGTACGGTGTGGCGTCGGTGTGACCGGCCAGGCTGACACGGTTTTCCACGCCATTGAGCGCCGCGCCGATTTCGCGCAGGATGTCGCGCATGTAAGACTTCACTGCGGCGCTGCCACTGGCGAACATGGGACGGTTCTGGTCATCCACGATCTCGATGAGCAAACCGTCGGGCGTGACCTCCATGTGGATCTGCGCACGGTATTCGTTGAGCTTGGGCGTGTCGGCGATGAGTTTCTCGATCTTCGCCTGGAGCGCCGCCAGACGCTTGGAATCCTGCTTGGCCACCTCTGCCTTGGCGGCGTCGGTGATCTGCTTCTTCGTTGGGGTGGGCGTGCTGCTGGACGGTTTTCCCTGGCCCGCAGAGCGACTCAAGTCCGTGCCACCACCGGGCATCATGCTGCTGCTGTTGCCCGAACCACTGCCGCCGGCCAAGGCCACTTTCAAGGGTGAATTGAAATAATCGGACAGTCCCTTGAGGTCGCCCTGTGCGGTCGAGCCGAGCAGCCACATCAGCAGGAAGAAGGCCATCATGGCCGTGACGAAGTCGGCGTAGGCGATCTTCCAGGCGCCGCCGTGCACGGCGTGTCCGCTCTTCTTGATGCGCTTGATGATGATGGGCTGGAGTTTCTTCCCTTCGGTGGCCATGATGCAGAGGCGTCGCGGTTATTTCTTGCCGCGAACGTGGTTTTCCAGTTCGGCGAAGGTGGGTCGATCGGGCGAGAACAGCACCTTGCGGCCGAACTCGATCGCCGTGGTCGGGTTGTAGCCCTGCATGCTGGCCAGCAGCGTGGTCTTGATGCACTGCAGTTCCTTGGCCGCGTCTTCGGTCTTTTGCTCCAGCAGCCCACCCAGCGGTTCCACAAAGCCGTAGGCCAGCAAAATACCGAGGAAAGTACCCACCAGCGCCGAGGCGATCATGCCGCCCAGCACGGCCGGTGGTTGTCCCACCGAACCCATGGTGTTGACCACGCCCAGCACTGCGGCCACGATGCCGAAGGCCGGCAGCGCACCGGCGAGTCGCGCAATGGCGGCCACGGGCGCATGCGCTTCCTGGTGATGCGTGTCGATCTCGCTGTCCATGAGCGACTCGATTTCGTGCGCATTCAGATTGCCCGAGACCATCATGCGCAGATAGTCGGTCATGAACTCGACCACGTGATGGTCGCTGCCCACCACGGCGTGCTTCTTGAAAAGGGCCGACTCATGGGGTGTTTCCACGTCCTTTTCAATCGCCATCAGGCCTTCCTTGCGCGCCTTTTGCAGGATGTCGTAGAGCAGCGCCAGCAGTTCCATGTAGCGCGCCTTGGTGTACTTGGAGCTCTTGAGCGCCTGCGGAATCATCTTCAGCGTGGCCTTGAGCACCTTGGGCTGGTTGTTCACCACGAAGGCACCACCGGCGGCGCCAAAGATGGTGATCATCTCGAACGGCAGGGCGTGCAGGATGACGCTGATGTTCCCGCCGTGAACAATGTACACGCCGAAGATACAGACCATCGAAACGACATAACCAACAATGACAAACATAGTATTGACTCTGACAAATTCGGCGTACCTTCATGCTTCGGGCACGCCGCCCATTGAGCCATGAAAGCTTCTTCAAACACCTTCAGCTCGTGCTAAGAAAGCCCGCGCGCAAGCCAGCGCAGCTGTTTTCGGTCTATTGTGCTGGAGGATACGGCAAAAATTCCGTGACAAAGGTCCGGTCTGGAGGGCAATCCACCGGATGTTTGGCCGATTGGCGGTGATTCAGGCGGTCGCCCCGGTCGTGGCTGCGACCAGTTGCGCCAGCTTTTGGCGCGCTGCGCCCGACGCCAGCGCCTGGGCCGCGCGCGCGATGCCATCGGCCATGGTGGGCGCGATGTTGGCCGCGTACAGCGCCACGCCCGCGTTCAGCGTCACGATGTCACGCGCCGCGCTGGGCTGATTCTCCAGCACGCCCAGCAGCATGGCCTTGGATTCCTCTGCGGTCTCGACGCGCAGCGCGCGGTGGCTGGACATGGTGAAGCCGAAGTCTTCCGGGTGAATTTCGTATTCGCTGACGACGCCGTCCTTGAGTTCGCCCACCAGCGTGGTCGCGCCCAGGCTCACTTCGTCCATGCCGTCGCGGCCATAGACCACGACCGCGTGCTCGGCGCCCAGGCGCTCCAGGGCGCGCACCTGGATGCCCACCAGATCCGGATGAAACACGCCCATCAGGATGTTGGGTGCATCGGCCGGATTGGTCAGCGGCCCCAGGATATTGAAGATGGTGCGAATGCCCAGTTCGCGCCGCACCGGCGCCACGTTCTTCATCGCCGGGTGGTGGTTCGGCGCGAACATGAAGCCCAGGCCCACTTCGGCGATACAGCGCGAGATGGCCTCGGGCGTGAGCTGGATGTTCACACCCAGGCTCTCCAGCACGTCGGCGCTGCCGCTCTTGCTGCTCACGCTGCGCCCGCCATGCTTGCTCACCTTGGCGCCGGCGGCGGCGGCGACAAACATCGAACAGGTGGAAATGTTGAAGGTGTGCGAGCCGTCGCCGCCCGTGCCCACGATGTCCACCAGGTGCGTGCGATCCGCCACCACCACCTTGGTGGAGAACTCGCGCATCACCTGCGCTGCGGCGGTGATTTCGCCGATGGTTTCCTTCTTCACGCGCAAACCGGTGATGAGGGCGGCCATCATCACCGGCGACATCTCGCCGTGCATGATGAGGCGCATCAGGTGCAGCATCTCGTCGTGAAAGATCTCGCGGTGTTCGATGGTGCGCTGCAGCGCTTCCTGGGGGGTGATTTTGTGCGTCATGGCAGGGACCAAGTTGAAGATTCAGTGGACAGGATTGTCCGACATCGCGAGCCGCAGGCCAAAGCCGATGAACATCAGCCCGGCGGCGCGCTGCAGCCAGCGCTGAGCGCGCCGCAGTGACCCAGAACGACGGGCCAGGGCCGAAGCGAGCACGGCGTAGCCGACGTTGATGGCGACCGAGTTCAGGTTGAAGAGCACGCCCAGCAGCACAAAGGCCAGCGCCTTGTGCGGCGCCTGAGCCGGGATGAACTGCGGCACAAAGGCGAGGAAGAACAGCGCCACCTTGGGATTGAGCACATTCGTCAGGAAACCGCCGAACAAGGCGCTCTTCAGATCAAGCGGTGCGTCCGGCAGCGGCGCTGGCGCCAACGCGCCGGGGTCGCCTTCAGTTGGGCCTGCCAGCAGGCTGCGCAAACCCATCCACACCAGATAGGCGCCGCCCAGCCACTTGAGCAGCGTGAACGCGGTGCTGGAAGCGGCCAGCAAGGCGCCCAGCCCCGCCGCCGCCGCGCCCACATGCACAAAGCAGCCGGCCGTCACCCCGAGCGCGCCAAACACACCGGCTCGGGTGCCACGGCGCAGCGACTGCGTCACGATGTAGAGCACGTCGGGCCCAGGCGTCAGGTTGAGCAGCAGGCCGGCCGCGATGAACAGCAGCAGGGAGTCCAGGGGCATGGGCGTCTCAGTACACTGCGGCCGCGCCGGGGGCTGCGCGCGGGCTGCGCGCGGGCAGGTCCTGGGCAAAGAAGGCGCGGATCGCCTCAAGCGCCCAATCCACAGCCGCCGCGTCAACGTCCAGGTGGGTGGCCAAGCCCTTTGCTCTGGCCAAAGCCGTGGCCTGGCGCAGGTAGTCCTGCGGCATCACATGGCCGTTCCAGGTGTTTTCCAGACACAGCAGGCGACTGCGGGCAAAGTGACAGTCATCGACCTTGATGGCCGCAGCGATGTCGCTCAAGGCCATCTGGCCGACGGCGTCTTGCGCCAGCGGCTGCGGCTGGATGCTGCCCAGCACGGCCGCGCCGCCGCCTTCATCGCGGTAGGTATGGGCCAACTGGCCCACGATGTACTCGTCGCCGCGCTGACAGTGCGCCATCAAGCCGCACAAATTGCTTTGCGTGCCCGAGGGCATGAACAGCGCGGCCTCAAAGCCCAGCAGCTGCGCGATTTTTTCCTGCAAGGCATTCACACTGGGGTCGTCGCCGAACACATCGTCACCCAGGGGCGCGGCGAACATGGCCGCGCGCATGGCGGCGCTGGGCTGAGTGACGGTGTCACTGCGAAAGTCCGCTGTGTGGTTCACGCGGTTTGCTCCAAGAAGTTCTTCAGCATCGCGTGCCCGTGCTCGGTCAGGATCGACTCCGGATGGAACTGCACGCCCTGGATCGCCAGCGTCTTGTGCTGCACGCCCATGATCTCGCCGTCGTCGGTCCAGGCGGTGACGCTCAGACAGTCGGGGCAGCTGGCGCGTGCTATCGCCAGCGAGTGGTAGCGGTTCACCGTGAACTGCTTGGGCAGGCCGGAAAAAACACCTTGCTGCGTGGTCGTGATGACGCTGGTCTTGCCATGCATCAGCTGCTGGGCGCGCACGATGTTGCCGCCAAAGGCCGCGCCGATCGCTTGGTGCCCCAGGCAAACGCCCAGAATCGGCAGTTGGCCGGCGAAGTGCCGGATCGCCGCCACCGAAATGCCGGCCTCGGCCGGGGAGCAGGGGCCGGGCGACACCACCAGTCGATCGGGCGCGCGCGCCGCGATCTCTTCGAGCGTGATCTCGTCGTTGCGAAACACCTCCACCTGCGCGCCGAGTTCACCAAAGTACTGGACGATGTTGAAGGTGAAGCTGTCGTAGTTGTCGATCATCAGGAGTTTGAGTGGCTGTGTCATGGCTTACTCCAGACCTTCTTCAACCAGCTCGGCGGCGCGCAGCAATGCGCGTGCCTTGGCTTCGGTTTCCTGCCATTCCAGCTCGGGCACCGAGTCCGCCACGACGCCGGCGGCGGCCTGCACGTACAGGGTCTGGTCCTTGATGATGCCGGTGCGAATCGCGATCGCCACGTCCATGTCGCCGGCAAAGCTCAGGTAGCCGCAGGCGCCGCCGTACAAGCCGCGCTTGCTGGGTTCCAATTGGTCGATCAGTTCCATCGCGTGCACCTTGGGGGCGCCCGTCAAGGTGCCGGCCGGGAAGGTGGCCTTGAGCACGTCCATGTTGCTCATGCCCGGGTTCAGAATGCCTTCGACGTTGCTCACGATGTGCATCACGTGGCTGTAGCGCTCGACCGCGAAGGCGTCGGTCACTTTCACGCTGCCGATCTGCGCAATGCGGCCGATGTCGTTGCGCGCCAGGTCGATCAGCATCACGTGTTCGGCGCGCTCTTTCGGGTCGTGGATGAGCTCGCGCTCCGCCGCCAGATCAAGCTCGGGCGTGGCGCCGCGCGGCCGCGTTCCGGCCAGCGGACGGATGGTGATCTTCGCGCCCGCGCTGGTGGCTTCCTGGCGCACCAGGATCTCGGGCGAAGCCCCGACCACGTGGAAGTCGCCGAAGTGGTAGTAGTACATGTAGGGCGAGGGGTTGAGCGAGCGCAGCGCCCGATACAGGCTCAGCGGCGACTCGGTGTAGCGTTTGTGGATGCGCTGGCCCACCTGCACTTGCATGAAGTCGCCGGCCTCAATCAGGCCCTTGGCACGCTCCACGGCGGCGATGTAGTCGGCCTTGGCGAAGTCACGCTGCGCCGGGTGGCCGGGCGTGGGTTTCACGAGTGGCGCGTGCACCGGTTGGGCCAGTTGCTGCTTGAGTTCGCCCAGCCGCTGGCTGGCCCTGCGGTAGGCATCCGGCAGCGTCGGATCGGCATAGACGATCAGGTACAGCTTGCCACTCAGGTTGTCGATCACCGCCAACTCTTCGCATTGCAGCAGCAAGATGTCGGGGCAGCCCAGCGTGTCGGGTGGGCACGAGTGCACCAGCTTCTTCTCGATGTGGCGCACCGTGTCGTAGCCGAAGTAGCCCGCCAGGCCGCCGCAAAAGCGCGGCAGGCCGGGGCGCAGCGCGACCTTGAAGCGCTGCTGATAGGCGGCCACAAAGTCCAGCGGGTTCGCGTGCGAGGTTTCCACCACCACGCCGTCGGTCACCACTTCGGTCACGGCGTGTTCGCCAAAACCGCTGGCGCGCAGCAAGGTGCGCGCGGGCAGGCCAATGAAGCTGTAGCGGCCAAAGCGCTCGCCGCCGACCACGGACTCCAGCAAGAAGCTGTAGGCTGCACCGTCTGTGCCATGCGCCAGCTTGAGGTAGAGCGAAAGCGGTGTCTCCAGGTCGGCAAAGGCCTGCAGCATCAGTGGAATGCGGTTGAAGCCCTGGGACTTCAGCTGCTCGAATTCAATTTCAGTCATCACGGTAAAACCTTTCAAGGCCAACCCCGCAGGGTCTGGCCGGGGTGCAGCGGGCCGCTTCGGGCGCTGCGTTCATTCAGTCCGACGCCGTGGTTCGGCGTGGGCGCGGGGGTCAGGCCGGCCGAGGGCAGGCGCAAGTCATGCGACGCCAGGGCCAGGCTCCCCGGTCGCTAAGACCCGTGTTGATGACGCGATGAATGAACATGGACAAAGTGTAGCAAACCCTGCGTGCACGGGGATGGCCGTGCATTTGCCAACTTGGCTGCTAGCCCAAAACCGGGGGCAGCCGCGTCGGTGCTCAAGCTCGCGGGCGGCCGAAGCCCTGCCCTTGGGGGTGACCGGCAGGCCTCAGGCGAGTGCGGTGCGCATGGTGTCAATCACGCCCTTGTAGTCGGGCTTGCCGAAGATCGCGCTGCCCGCGACAAAGGTGTCGGCGCCAGCGTCGGCCACGCGCCGAATGTTCTCGGTCTTGATGCCGCCGTCCACCTCGAGGCGGATGTCGCGCCCGCTGAGCTGGATGCGGCGACGCGCCTGCTCGATCTTGCGCAGCGCCGAGTCGATGAAACTCTGGCCGCCAAAGCCCGGGTTCACGCTCATGATCAGGATCAGGTCGATGTCGTCGATGACCCAGTCCAGCACGTCCAGCGGCTGCGCCGGGTTGAACGCCAGGCCCACCTGGCAGCCCTTGGACCGGATCACCTGCACGCTGCGGTGCACGTGGCCCGAAGCGTCGGGGTGAAAGCTGATGAGGTCGGCGCCGGCGTCGGCAAAAGCCGCGGCCAGCGCGTCCACGGGTTGCACCATCAGGTGCACGTCGATCGGCACGGCGCGGCCATCGGCGCGCTTGGCATGGGGCTTCAAGGCGCTGCACACCATGGGGCCGAAGGTCAGGTTGGGAACGTAGTGGTTGTCCATCACGTCGAAGTGGATCCAGTCGGCGCCAGCGGCGATCACGTCGCGCACTTCGTCGCCCAGGCGGGCGAAATCAGCAGACAGCAGGGAAGGGGCAATGCGGTAGGTGGTGCTCATGCATCGATTGTCGCAGTTACCATTGAGGCCATGCCCAAACATCTTTTCAGCGTTGAAGTCCAGCCCGCCTATCTGCCCGAGCAATCCGAGCCCGAGGCCTGTGTTTACGCCTTTGCCTACACCATCACCATCCGCAATGTCGGCGAGTTGCCGGCGCAACTGATCTCGCGCCACTGGATCATCAGCGACGCCAGCGGCCACACCGAAGAGGTCAAAGGCCTGGGTGTGGTCGGGCACCAGCCGCTGCTCAAGCCGGGCGAGGCCTTTCAGTACACCAGCGGCTGCCGCTTGCGCACCGCCAGCGGAACCATGCACGGCAGCATCTTTTGCGTGGCCGAAGACGGCGAACGCTTCGATGTGCCGGTGCCGCTGTTCGTGCTGGAAGACGGAAATCACCCAACGCGTATTCTTCATTGATGAAGACACTGGGTGAATTCGAGCTGATCGAGCGCTACTTCAAGCGTCCGGCGCGCCGCGCCGCGTTGGGCGTGGGCGACGACTGCGCGCTGCTTGCGCCCGCGCCGGGCATGCAACTCGCCGTCTCCTGCGACATGCTGGTGGAAGGCCGTCATTTTCTGTCCACGGTCGATCCGGTGCTGCTCGGTCACAAGGCGCTGGCGGTGAATCTGAGCGACCTGGCCGCTTGCGGCGCCAAGCCACTGGCTTTCACGCTGGCGCTGGCGCTGCCGCGCGCCGAAGCGAAGTGGCTGGAACCGTTTGCCCGCGGCCTGCTGGCGCTGGCCGACGAACACGGCTGCGAACTGATCGGCGGCGACACCACACAGGGCCCGTTGAACATCTGCATCACGGTGTTCGGTGAGCTGCCCACTGGCCAGGCCTTGCTGCGCAGCGGCGCCACAGCGGGTGACGACTTGTACGTCAGCGGCAACGTCGGGGACGCCCGGCTCGCGCTGGAGGTGTTTCGCGGCACGGTGTCGGTCCCCGGCGCTTTGTTCGAGTTGGCCCGTGCCCGCATGGAGCAGCCGACGCCGCGCGTCGCATTAGGACTGGCACTGCGCGGGCTCGCGACGGCCGCCATCGATATCAGCGACGGCCTGCTGGGCGATCTGGGCCATATCCTGAAGCAGTCGGGCGTGGGCGCCAGCGTGGACACGGAGGCGGTCGTGAGCCGGGTGGCGGCGCGGGCCGCGTCTGCAGCGGTCGAACCGCTTGCGGGGATGACTGTCGCGCCAGCGCAGTGGCTGGCGTGGGCGCTCGCCGGCGGCGACGATTACGAGCTGCTGTTCACGGCGCCGCGGGCGCAGCGCGCCGCCGTGCTGGCCGCGTCCAAGGCGAGTCAAACGCCGGTGACGCGCATCGGCCGCATCGAAGCCGAACCCGGCCTGCGCTTGCTGGACGGCCAGGGCCAATCGGTGCCCAACCGCTACACCTCGTTCGACCACTTCGGCTGAGCCGACGCCTGGCGCGGCCTGGTGTCCATGGCGCGCCATGGCTTCGCTCGATGTCAGCGCGCATCGGGTGAGCGCCGGGGTGTGGCGCGCTCAGCAGGTCGTTTTTTACCAAGCCCTGGCGCCTCCGCAAGACGGCCCGTGACGTACTTGTGCAGCACACTGGCGATCAGGGTTTGGTACGGAATACCCTCTTCCAACGCCTTCACCTGAATATCGCTCAAGTCCCCCGAGGAGAGCCGGATATTGACCCGACGGTCCTTGATGGCCGTCGCGCGCGCCGCCGCCTTGAAGTCTTCGAGCATCGCCTTGGTTGCAACCGACTTGAGTTGGCCCTTTTCAAAGGCATTGAGAATCTCGGCTTCATAGCTGTCAAGCTTTGGCATGGGGGTCACCTGGGTTCAAAAAGTCACGCGTCGCCTTGCGACTGGGCAGGATGGTCTTGAGGAAGAAGAAGTCATCGTCTTTGACGAACGGCAGCAAATAGGCGTAGCCGTCCAGTGCCACCACAAGAATGCGTTGGCGTGGGTACTTCGCCTTGTTCGGATGGGCCACGATGTCCAGCAGGCCGCCAGACTCGATCGCCACCACCATGTTTTCAAACGAAACACCGCGCTCCAACTTGAGCCATTCACTCTTCTGCGGGTTCCAGCGAAAGGGCTTCATGCGCAAATATTATCTCAATGTGTGCCTTTTGTCACCACGCTGGCGGCATCGTTCGACCACTTCGCCTGAGCCGACGCTGGCACCACGGCGCGCAGGAAGTCGGCCAGCGTCTTTCCCGGCTCGTCACGAAACGTGCCGCCCGCACCCTCCCGCAATTCCAACTGCGCCATGCGGTCCAGGCGAAAACTTCTGAAGTCGTGGCGTGTTTCACACCAGGCCGCCAGCGTCCACACCTTGCCCCAGTAAAAGCATCCCAGTGGTCGCAGGGTACGCTGGCTGGACTGCTCGTTGACGTCGTGATACAGGACCTGCAGTCGGCGCCGCGCCTGCACGGCCTCGCGCAGGGTGTGTAGCGTGAGTTGCACCGCAGGCGCCAAGCCCATGGGCGGCGCGTAGACCGCCATGCTTTGCGCCGCGACGCGCGCTGCCGTGGGCAACACGGACAAAATCTTTCCCAGTGCCACCTCCGCCGCCTGCGCCAGCGCCGGGTCTTGCCAGGCTTGCGCCATGCGCACCGACGCCACCAGCGCCTTGGCTTCGTCATGGCTGAACATCAGAGGCGGCAACTCAAAGCCCGCGCCCAGTCGATAGCCCACGCCGGCCTCGCCCTCGATCGGCACGCCCTGATGCTGCAGGTCGGCGATGTCGCGGTACACGGTACGCGGGGACACTTCCAACCGCTGCGCCAGATGTGCCGCCGTGGTCAGGCGGCGCCCGCGGATGAGTTGAACGATCTGGAACAGGCGGTCGGCGCGGCGCATGCGGAGTGGAGCAAAAGGGTGACGAGTTAGCGGTCCATGATAAGGGCGGAACGCGCTGATTAGAGCTGCAGGAGACCCAGATCGGCCTCCATTTCTTGCGTAATTAGGCGCATGTCGTCATCGCTAATCTTGAACAGCCCGAAGCGGAATTTGTAGCCCCAACGGGCTCGATTTTCAACGAATTCGAAGCGGTCCAGCAGCGGCAGGATGGACGTTTCCCGGGCGGGCACATAGCACACGTCGCGCCGAAACGGCACGAAACCGCCGCCCATGTCGAACGCGTAGGGCTGCCCCGCCTGCACCAGTCCGATGGATACAAAACTCTGGCACTTGTCCTTGCCACCGAATGTAAGCGTCGGCGCGTAGTACACCACGCGGTCGCCCGCGGACACACGCTTGAGAGGAGCGCACTTGCCGTGGCATACCTGCATAAAACCGTGCTCCGGCTGAGCACAGCCGCGACGGGCGTGCTCAGCGCTGGCCACCGCAATCCAATTGCTGCGCATACGGGCTTCAGTGCTCGGCATGCAGGCCCACGCGGTTGCCATCCGGATCAAGAATGTGGGCGAAAAACCCCATGCCCGGCGGCAGTGCCTGACGCGGCAGGGCAATGCGGCCACCGGCCGCCAGCACACGCGCCAACGCTGCATCCAGTGAGGGCGAGGCGTCCAGATAAACCAGCGTGCCGCCAGCAGCGAGCGCAGGCGCGGTCGGTCCGCACATGAGCGCGCCGCCCACGCCGTCGTTTTGCGGCTCGTAGTCGAACACTGCACCCTCCGATGGGCCCATGGATTCGCGCCGCATTGTGCGTTGCAGAGCGGCCTCGTAAAAGGCCTGCGACCGATCCAGTTGGGCGCACGGAATTTCGAACCAGGCGATGGCGTTTTTCATGGAATGTTCCTTTGTGAGTATTTGCGGGACAGACCGCAGCTACGCACGGCGAGCAAGCTCTGTCCTCAACGGATTAAAGAAGCACTGATGCTGCGCCAGGCCTGCTGACAACGGGGTGTCAGCAGGCTTGCGACAAACTCTCAGCCGTCCACTACATCAACTTGAAGTGCGATTGAAACGCCTGACTCACCGGCAATCGCTCGGAGCGTCCCTTGAGCTGCAGGAACATGCGCGAGGAAAGTTCGCGCTCCACACTGGCGATACGATTCAGATTTGCCATCGCGCAGCACGACGCGGGTGTATTTGCTGTCGCTCTGGAAGTGGAAAATGTCGCCCCCGAAACCCGTGCTATTTGCCTACTAAGGTTTGCACGTCAGCAATCAGGCTTTGGACCAACGCGCACATCTCGGCCACGGTGGATTCTTCAACGTCGAGGTAGCCTTCGTACTCTGCCAGATTGCGTTTTTGATGCGCGGTGTCCAACACGCGCCAGCGGTTCGCGGGCCAGCCCAAGGTGTGCGTCAGACACTGAAATACCGTGTAGCGGTTTTCACTGCGGTAGCCGTGCCAGCGCAATGCCGCCAAAGCAGCGGCATGGGCGGCGTTGTAGGCGCTGATAAAGCGACCTTCCAGCGACAGCTTGTTCAGTTTGGCATCGCTCAGGCGGGTCTGCGCCATGGCGAGCATGCGCGTGACTTCCTGGGCGTTGCGCGGTTCGGCTTTGAGTTGGCCGATGCGCACCAGGTTGTCCAATTCAGGCAGGCTCATGGGCATCCCCGATCAATAAAAGTGTGGGTTGCGACAACACCCGGTTGACAAATGAGTCGGGCTCAGCGCGGCGGCGCTCAAACTCTTGAGGGGAATAGCAGCTTGGGTTGATCTTTCGGCCCAATTGGTCCTCAGCGGGCGCCAAGCTTGCCAAGACTTGGCTCAGCAGCAAGCCGTCACCGACCAACATGACGTCAATATCGCTGCTGGCGGTGTCAGTTTGCTTTGCCACCGAGCCATAAACCCAAGCGCACTGCAGATGAGGCTGCAAAGGCTGCAAGGCGTCTCGCAACACCGGCACCGTACCCAGTGTCTTGCGGGTCAAGGCAACCAATTCGCCATAGACCGGCGATTGTGGGTTGGCCTGAAAGCGACGCAGGTTACCCACCGCTTGCCCATCCACAAGACCTGCCCTGACCAATCGGTTGAGTTCTCGCTGCAAAGAGGCGCTGCCCAGTCCGGTGAGGCGGCGCAGCTCGTTGAGGTGATAGGCGCGGTCAGGTTGACCAAACAGCCAAGCATAGAGGCGGGATTGACTGTTGGTAAAAAGTGCTGAACTGGGAGTCATGCCAAATACTAGCACGAACGAGCCAATTATTGGCACAAACTTCATGAGCGCTTGGATTGCAGCGCACAAGCTGACCATCGCAGCTGTCAGCTTCTGAATGCTGCGAAGGCAAGGCCGCCGGCGGCGCTGAGGTCCGAAAGATTCTGCTGCGTATTGCGGTGTGGAGGCCCAGGCTCCGCACATCGCAGCCGCGTGCGGGCCACCGTTGCGGGATTTGTGCCATGCGCGCTGGCTGAGGTCGTTGTCGGTCAGGGCGGGAAAGACTGGAATAGGGCGGCACAGCCGACCCCCGCTGATCCGTTTGAGCTGCGCATCAGTTGGCGAGTGGCGAAGCGGCGGCGCAAAGCGGCTGCGGGAAGGGCTTGCACCCGCGCAAACCCTAGGCTGAAGTTCCTCGCCGTTTTTCCTCAAACACCCCCCTGTTTTTGAGGATCTCCCCAATGAAGTCCGCTTATAACCGGTCTTTTTTTGGATTCCATTTGTAGTCACGAAAATGTATTTACAAGTTTCCATTTATTGC
>CAIMSP010000043.1 GCA_903844215.1 uncultured beta proteobacterium
CATTCCTCCCTCACCGGCAAGACCAACGAGAGCCACGTCAAGAGCGTGGGCGCGGACGCCTACATCGCCAAGTTCCAGGCCGAAGAACTCGCCGCCACCATCCGCCGCGTGCTTGGCCAGTGAGTTACATGCGGCATCAGTGGGCAGCGCCACGGGCGCCACCGTCATGAAAGCGGCAAAGGTCCTGGCGCTTGCCAGGACCTTTGCCGAGCGCACCTGATGCGCGTTTGAGAAGCACGGGTGCAGGCCACTTTGCGTTCGGCACGCAAGCGCATCCGGGCACCGTGAAGCCTGCTGCGCTCGTCGATCGATCAGCTTGATGGCAAGTCATATTCAATCGTCGTTGGATCCGTCCAACGCATTTTCAAAATCAAAGAGAACTCAGATGAACTATTTAGCCAACATGAAGATCAGCACCCGGCTCACCGTCGGTTTTTCCATGCTGATCGCGCTCTTGCTGGTCATCACGGCTGTCAGCCTGACGCAGATCAGCGCCATGGCCCAAAACACCGAGATGATCGTGCATGACCGCGCCGCCAAGGTCGCGCTGGCACACACCATAGAAAACGAGGTCAACCTGCAGTCGCGGGCCGTGCGCATGGCGTTGATCGTGACCGATCCGCAGGAAGCCGCTCGCGAGCTCGCGAAAGTCGAGAATTCCGCGCCGGTCGTGGCCAAGGCCATCGATCAATTGCAGTCCACCCTCCATAGCGCCCAAGGCGTGGCCGCGTTGAAGTCACTGCAGGACACACGCAGCACGTTCAAGGAGCATGAACAAAAGTTGGTCGAGATGATCAAGACCCAGCGCATTGACGAAGGCCGAGCCTATATGAGCAAGGACATGCTGGCACCGCAGTACGCTTACCTGAGCGCCATCGAGGCCTTGACCAAGACCCAGTCCGACAGCATGGATCAGTACGCCCATGAGTCGGCCGACATGGCCCATGGTGCGCGCGTGCTGATGCTGATACTGGCCGCAGCCGCGCTGATCGTCTCGATCACTGCGGGCGTTCTTCTGACTGCATCGATCACGCGCCAAATTGGCGGTGAGCCGCAGGCGGCCGCAGCCCTGGCCCAGCGCGTGGCCAATGGCGACCTCAGCCTGCAGGTGGACACCCGGCCCGGCGATAGCAGCAGTCTGATGGCGCATCTCAAGCTGATGCAAACCAGCCTGTCCAGCGTGGTGACGACGGTGCGCCAGGGCTCCGAAGGCGTGGCCACCGCCAGCGCCCAGATTGCCCAAGGCAACAACGACCTGAGCCAGCGCACCGAAGAGCAGGCCAGCGCGTTGGAGGAGACGGCCGCGTCCATGGAGCAACTCAACGCCACCGTGAAGCAAAATGCCGACAACGCGCACCAGGCCAATCAGTTGGCGCAAAGCGCCTCCAGCGTCGCACTACGCGGCGGTGAAGTGGTGGCGCAGGTGGTGGGCACGATGAAGGACATCAACGAGAGCTCGCGCAAGATCTCTGACATCATCAGCGTCATCGACGGCATCGCCTTTCAGACCAACATCCTGGCGCTCAATGCAGCGGTCGAAGCCGCACGCGCCGGCGAGCAGGGTCGCGGCTTTGCCGTGGTGGCGACCGAGGTGCGCTCCCTGGCCGGGCGCTCGGCCGACGCGGCCAAGGAGATCAAGTCCTTGATCAGCGCCAGCGTGGAACGCGTGGCGCAAGGCTCGGTCCTGGTGGATCAGGCCGGCACCACCATGACCGAGGTGGTGAGCAGCATTCGTCGCGTCACCGACATCATGGCGGAGATCAGTGCGGCCAGCAACGAACAGTCCTTGGGTGTGGCGCAGGTGGGCGAGGCTGTCGGCAGCCTGGACCACGCCACGCAGCAAAACGCGGCGCTGGTGGAAGAAATGGCGGCGGCGGCGACCAGCCTGAGTTCGCAGGCGGGCGATTTGGTGCAGGCCGTTTCCATCTTCAAGCTCACCGGCGCACCGGCGCCGCGCGTGCAGCGCGGTCCCGTGTCGGTCAGTGCGGCGCAGGCCCCGAGAAAGACCAGTCCCTTGACCCGTGCCGCGCCGCGCAAGTCGCTGGCCAAGCCCAGTCCGGTCGCGATCGCGGCGCCGGCAACTACCGCCAGCAACGGTGCCGATGAATGGGAAAGTTTCTGAAGCGTTGAACCAGTTGAATGCGCCAGCGCCGTCGGGCGTTGGCGTGAATTCAAGGCTTCTTCAACCGCGCCGCCGCCTCGCGCAGGCAGTCGGCGGTCGTGTCCCATCCGAGGCAGGCGTCGGTGATGGAAACACCGTAGCGCAGTTGCTGCGGCGCGTTCAGCTTCTGATGGCCCTCGAACAGATTGGACTCCAGCATCACACCCTTCAAGGCGCGCGCGCCATCGACGATCTGGTGCACCACGTCCTTGAGCACCAGCGTTTGCAGCGCGTGGTTCTTGCGCGAATTGCCGTGGCTGCAATCGACCACGATGTTCATCGGCAGCTGGGCCGCCGCCAGCGCGCCGGCCGCCTGCGCCACCGCCACCGAGTCGTAGTTCGGCACCGGGCCGCCGCGCAGGATCAAGTGCCCGTAAGGGTTGCCCGTGGTCTGCGTCACCGCCACCTGGCCCTCGCCATTGATGCCCAGAAACGCATGCGGCTGGCTCGCCGAGAGCATGGCGTTGACGGCCACTTCGAGGCTGCCGTCGGTGCCGTTCTTGAAGCCCACCGGCGAGGACAGGCCGCTGGCCATTTCGCGGTGCGTCTGGCTCTCGGTGGTGCGCGCGCCGATCGCGCTCCAGGCAATCAGATCGCCCAGGTACTGCGGCGTGATCGGGTCCAGCGCCTCGGTGCCGCAGGGCAGACCCAGCGCGTTGATATCGACCAGCAGCTGACGCGCCAGGCGCATGCCGTCTTCGATGTGGAACGAGTCGTCCATCAGCGGGTCGTTGATCAGGCCCTTCCAGCCCACGGTGGTGCGCGGCTTCTCGAAATACACGCGCATCACGATCAGCATCTGCCCGGCCAATTCGTCCGCCAGGGTCTTGAGTCGCCGCGCGTATTCCATCGCCGCCGCCGGGTCGTGGATGGAGCAGGGGCCCACGACCACCAGCAGGCGCGGGTCACGCCCGTCCAGGATCTCGGCCAGCGCGCGGCGCGCCGCGCTCACGGTTTGCGTCACGGCCGCGCTGGCGGGAATCTCTTCGTGCAGGGCCGAAGGGGGCGGCAGGGCGCGCTGGGATGCGACGCGCAGGTTTTCGAGGGAGGTGGGGAAAGTCATCGGCCTATGATAAGGGCTCACCAAGGCGGCACATCCCGCCCACAGCAAGCTCAGGAGACCGCTTCATGCAAACACCCAACAACCCTTTCAAACAGGCGCTGCGCCAACGCCGGCCGCAGATCGGCCTCTGGTTGGGGCTGACCGACAGCGGCGCCACCGAGATCTGCGCCACCGCCGGCTTTGACTGGTTGCTGCTCGACGGCGAGCACACGCCCAATGACTTGAGGAGTTTGCGCGACCAGGCCCAGGCCATCTCGGCCTATCCCGGCACGCACGCCATTGGCCGCGTGCCGGTGGGCGAGACGGCGCTGATCAAGCAGTACCTGGACCTGGGGCTGCAAACGCTGCTCGTGCCCATGGTGGACACGGCCGAGCAGGCCGCGCGCCTGGTGCAGGCCATGCGCTACCCGCCGCTGGGGGTGCGCGGCATGGCGGGCAGCCGCGCCTCGCGCTGGGGTCTGTACCCGCGCTATGCGCTCGAGGCCAACGAGCAGGTGTGCTTGCTGGTGCAGGCCGAAACCACGACCGCGCTGCGCAACCTGGATGCCATCGCCCGCGTCGATGGCGTGGACGGCGTGTTCATTGGGCCGGCCGACCTGTCCGCCTCCATGGGGCATGTGGGCGATCCGAACCACCCCGAGGTCCAGGCCGCCATCGACGACGCGATCCTGCGCATCCTGCGCGCCGGCAAGGCGCCCGGCATCCTGACCTCGGACGAAGCCCAGGCGCGCCACTATCTGGCGCTGGGGGCGGTGTTTGTCGCGGTGGGGATCGACACGGCCTTGCTGGCACGGCAGACGCGCGCCCTGGCGGCGAGCTTCAAACCGGCGCACTGATCAGCGCTTGAAGGCCACGACCGACTGTCGCTGCTGGCCCAGGCCGTCGATGCCCAGCGTCATCACGTCGCCCTTTTTTAGGTACAGCGGCGGCTGGTGGCCCATGCCCACGCCGGGCGGCGTGCCGGTGATGATGACGTCGCCCGGCAGCAGCGTCATGAACTGGCTCACGTAGCTCACCAGCTTGGCCACGCCGAAGATCATGGTGCGGGTGTTGCCGCTTTGCCGGCGCTGGCCGTTCAGGTCCAGCCACAGCGCGAGCTTTTGCGGCTGAGGAATTTCGTCGCGCGTCACCAGCCAGGGACCGAGCGGGCCGAACGTGTCGCAACCCTTGCCCTTGTCCCACTGGGGGCCGCGCTCCAACTGGAATTCGCGTTCGCTCAGGTCGTTGGCCAGGCAATAGCCGGCGACAAAATCCAGCGCCTCCCTTTGCGTGACGTAGCGCGCACGGCGGCCGATGACGATGCCCAGTTCCACCTCCCAATCGCTCTTGAGCGAGCCCTTGGGCAGCATCACCGGGTCGTTCGGACCCTGGATGCAGCTCGTGGCCTTCATGAAGATGATGGGCTCTTTCGGAATCGCCATGCCGGCTTCGGCCGCGTGGTCGGAGTAGTTCAGACCGATGGCGATGAACTTGCCAATGCCGTTCACCGGGCAGCCGATGCGCGGCGTGCCACGCACCTTGGGCAGTTGGTCGGTATCGAGTTGGCGCAGCTTGGCCAGCGCGGCGTCGTTCAATTGCTCCGGGCCGATGTCGCTCAAGACCGCGCTCAAGGCGCGCAGTTGGCCGGCGCTGTCGATGAGGCCGGGCTTTTCTTTGCCGGGCTGGCCGTAGCGGACGAGTTTCATCGCGTCAAAGGATTTGCTGCAGGCTCAAGTCGAGCTGCTCCGAGGGCGCGCGCTTGAAACCGGAGCGGGCGAAACGCTGCAACCGGCCTGCGGAAAATGCCGTCAGCACCGAGGCGCGCACCTGCGCGTCCAGCGTCGGCGAGGCGCTGCCGCTGGCCTCGGCCACCGGTCGCAGGCACTGCTTGAAGCTGGCTTCAATCTTGTCGAAAAACTGGTTCATGCGCTGCTGCAGGCGCTCGTTTTCATAGACCAAGGCGTCGCCCACCATGACGCGCGTCATGCCGGGATTCTTCTCGCCAAACTGCATCAGCATGGTCACGATGCGCGTCACCTGGCGCACACCGATCTCGGCCGGCGTCGCGCCCGACGCGGCCTCGCGATCGATGATCTGATTCACCAGCGTGAACACGGTCTGCTCAATGAACTCGATGAGACCCTCGAACATCTGCGCCTTGCTGGCGAAATGCCGGTACAGCGCGGCCTCGCTCACGTCCAACCGGGCTGCCAGCGCCGCCGTGGTGACGCGCTCGGCGCCGGGCTGCTCCAGCATCGAGGCCAGGGCCTGCAGGATTTGGCCACGGCGTTCGCCCGGCTTGGGGCGCTTGCGCACCGGGGCATCGGTATCGGCAGCAGCAGTGGAGGTCGTGTTTTCAGTGTCAGACATGATGGCGTTAACGTGAAAGAACATGATTCATGACGCGGTGCGCTGCGCAGCCCATGCCTGAAAGTTAGCCCGAGAGCAGGATCTGGATTCATTCTCGCATAGCGCACCCAAGGGTTTTGCCTGAGTGCGGCGCTGAAAAGTGCCGCCGCCGGAGCCGTCGGGCGGGCCCGCTGCGGGGGCGCTACTGCTCGCGCTGGTTGCGCGACTCCTGCTGGCGTTTGGCGTTCTCCACGCAGCTCGGCAAGCTGGCGAATTCGGGCTTTTGGCACTCGGCAAAAATGCACATGGGACGGGCCAGAAAATTGCGCTCGGCGCACAGCGACTGTGGCGTCGCCGCCGCAGCGGCGGGCGCCTTGGCGCTGGCCAACTCGCGCGCGGCACTGGCCGGCTTGTCGCTGGCGGGCAGGGCTGGGGCCACCGCCGCCACCGCGGCCCGGGGGGCCACCGCCGTTGCGCTGCTGACGGGCGCTGCTTTGCGCTGGAGAGGTTTGGCAAGCGCTGGCTTGGGCGGTGCTTCGGCCTGCGCTGCGGCGCTGGGCCGCTCGGGCAAGGGCAGTGACGCGGTCGGTGCGGCGCTTGGCGCCGCTTCAGGCGCGGGCGCGAGCGTGGCCTCAGGCGCGGCCTGCAGCGCGGGTGGGGCTTCGCTCGCAGGCCAAAGCCAGAGCGCCATCAAGGCGATCAGCGCGAGCGCGCCAGCCCACAGCCACAGTGGCAGCTTTTGCTCGTCGTCCTCGCCGCTGAACAGCGGCGTCGTGGCCTCGGGGGTCACCGAGTTCGCCGGGTTCGCCGGGCTCGGCAGCGTCTTGGCGGGCGCCTGAAAAGCCACCGTCGTGGCCTGATTCCCGACCTCGGCTTGCGTCTGCACCACGGGCTCGACGTACAGGTCGCCGAGTTCGGCGCGCCAGTCAAAGCGGGTCATGGCCGCAGGCGTCTGCAAGTCCATCAGCCGGGCAAAGTTGTTCACGCTGTTGGGGCGATCCGCAGGGCGCAAGGCCAGGGCTTGCTCGATGGCGGAGACGAATCGTTGCGAATAATTCAGCCCCGACGCTGCATGCGCCTGCTCGGCGGCGCTCGCAAAGGAAGGCTGTCGGTCGCGCACCACGCGCAAGGTCGCAGGCAGCGGCGGCTCGGCCGAGACGCAGCCGTAGATGACGCTGGCCAAGGAGTACAGGTCGGTCCAGGGGCCTTGGCGCAGGCCCGGTGCCTCGCCGTATTGTTCGATCGGCGCGTAGCTGTACTTGAGCGTGGCCGTGAACTGCTGGTGCGCGCCATGAATGGCGCGTCGGGCGGCACCCAGGTCGAGCAGCACCGGTGGGCCCAGGTCCTGGAGAAATATATTTTCCGGTGAAACGTCGCGGTGCAGAGTGCTGGCGTTGTGCAGCACCTTGAGCGCGCCCAGCACCGACCAGAGCACTTTTCGCAGCCATTCTTCGGGCGGCGGGCAGCGCATTTGGGCACGCGCATGCTTGAGCGTCATGCCCCGATACAGCGGCATCACCATGTAGGCGGTGTTGTTCTCCTCCCAGAAGCGGAACACCTTGACCAGCGAGGGATGGTCGAATTGGGCCAACAGCCGCGCTTCGGCCATGAAAGACTTGAGCCCTTCGGCGAAGCTTTGGCCATCCGCCGACGAGCGCACGGAAATGGCCACGCCCTGGGCCCGGCGCGCGAGGTGCGCCGGCATGTATTCCTTGATCGCGACCTCGCGCTGCAGCGAATGGTCCAGCGCCTGATACACGATGCCAAAGCCGCCGACTCCGAGCAGGGCGGTGATCTCAAACTCGCCTAGGCGCGTGCCAATGCGCAAGGCGTCAAGGTGCTTGATCGGTGGGGCCGCTGGAAGGGGTTTCGACGGAACGGGTTCGGACATGGACTGCGCTTGCGTGCTTGCTCGGGGCGACGCGAAGGATGGCCTTAATGTAAGTTCGATTGCGCCGTGCCAAGCAGGAAAAGTGTAACGCGCGCTGGGGCCCGTTAACATCGGCGTATGTTCAGTTATCGCCACGCCTTTCATGCCGGCAACCACGCGGACGTGCTCAAGCACACCGTGTTGATCGCCATTCTCAAACATCTGCGCGAAAAAGACGCTGCCCTGGTGGTGCTGGACACGCACGCCGGCGCCGGTCTGTACCGGCTTGACGGCGACTACGCCAGCACCAGCGGCGAGGCCGCCGAAGGCATTCTTCGGCTGGTGGCGCCGCGGCCCGCGGCCAGCCCGACCGAGGGCAAGAAAAAGGCGGCGGCGCCCGCGCAGCCGATGGCGCCGGCACTGCAGGACTATCTGGACCTGGTGGCCAGCTTCAACAGCGGCGGCGCACACCGCGTCTATCCGGGCTCGCCCTTCATCATCCAGGGCCTGCTGGGTGACCGGGACCGGCTCAAGCTGTTTGAACTGCACCCCACCGACGCCAAGACGCTGAGTGCGAATGTCGCCCAGCTCGAGGCCGGACGCACCGTCTCGGTGTTGCGCGAAGACGGGTTCGAAGGCATCAAAAAATTCCTGCCGCCACCGGCCCGCCGCGGCCTGGTGCTGTGCGACCCGAGCTACGAAATCAAGACCGACTACGCCCGCGTGGCGGAGATGGTGGCCGACGCGCTGCTGCGCTTTGCCACAGGAACTTACGTCGTGTGGTACCCCATCATTCCGCGCCCCGAAGCGCACGACCTGCCGAAGAAGCTCAAGACCCTGGCCCAGCGCGCCGGCAAGCCCTGGCTGCACGCCACGCTCACGGTGAAGAACAGCAAGCTGCTGACCGACGCCGAGGGCGAGGTGCAACGCCCCGGGCTGCCCGCCAGCGGCATGTTCGTCATCAATCCGCCACACACGCTCAAGGCCGCGCTGAATCTGGCCCTGCCGCAGATGGTGGACAAGCTCGGGCAGGACAAGAACGCGGCGTTCACGCTGGACTGCGGCGCCTGACGCGTCGTCTGGCGCATGCAGCCCTCTTCCCGGCAACGCTGGGCCCTGGTCCTGGTCTTTGTCACGCCCGCGCTGTGGGCATTGAACTCACTGGTGGCAAGGCGTGCGCCGGGTCTGATCGAGCCCTATTCGCTGGCCTTGCTGCGTTGGCTCTTCGCCGGTCTGGCCTTTGCCCTGGGCGCGCGCGTCGAGCTGTGGACCCTGCGCGCCGAGTGGCTGCGCGACTGGAAGCACCACCTGGCGCTGGGAACGCTGGGCATGTGTTTTTGCGGTGCCTGGGTCTATCTGGGCGGGCGCAGCACCACGGCCTTGAACATCTCACTGATCTACGCGCTGTCGCCGGTGCTGATCGCTGCGGCCTCGGCCTGGTGGTTGAAGGAAGCGCTCACGCGCGGGCAGTTCCTGGGCATCGCCCTGGCCTTGGCGGGCGTGTTGCACGTCGTGCTCAAGGGCGAATGGTCCCATCTGGCCACCGTGCAGTGGGTCGCTGGCGACGCCTGGATTGCCGGCGCCACACTGTCCTGGACCGGCTATTGCCTGCTGCTGAAGAAATGGCACAGTCCCTTGAGTGCCACCGCGCGCCTGGCGGCCATCAGCCTGAGCGGTGTGCTGGTGTTGCTGCCCTTTGCGGCCTCGGAATGGCTGGACAGCCGCATTGTTGCGCTGTCGCCGCAAGGGCTGGGTCTGGCGCTGTTGGCGGCCGCCTTGCCAGGTTACGCCGCCTACCTCGCGTATTCCGTGATGCAGCGCGAGCTGGGTGCCGCGCGCGTCGGCGTGTCGCTGTATCTGGGTCCGCTGTACGCTGCGGTCCTGGGCTGGGCGCTGCTGGATGAGGCGCTGCACCTGTACCACGCGCTGGGCCTGCTGCTGGTGCTGCCGGGGATCTATCTGGTGACGCGCCGGCGCTGAGTGCTTGCGCCTTGGCGCGAAAGTCAGGCCAGCAGCGTATTCAAGGCCAAGCCGACATCGGCCACCTGCTCGGGTGTGGGCGAGAGGCCTTGGGCCAGCAACTTGCGCGCCAGCATGTGTTCGCCGGGCTGATTCAGCGAGTCCACCGCAATCAAAGTTTCACCCTGGTAGTAGAAGGCCGAGAATTTCTTCTCGGCCGCTTGGCCACGCATCACGACGCGGTCGAAACCCGTCGTCAGTCCCACCATCTGCAGCTTGACGTCGTATTGGTCCGACCAGAACCAGGGCGCGGCCGTGAACGCACGTTCGCGTCCGAGCAGCGCCGAGGCCGCCGACTTGGCCTGTTCCACGGCGTTCTGCACCGACTCCAGGCGCCGCCAGGAACCATCCTCCATGCGGCGCGCCGTGCAGTCGCCCGCCGCCACGATGAAGGGGTCGCTGCTGCGCGAGCAGGCATCCACCACGATGCCGCCCTGGCACTCGATGCCTGCGGCCTGCGCCACTTCGGCGTTGGGCAGGATGCCGATGCCCACGACCAGCAAGTCGGCCGGGAATTCGCGACCGTCGCGCGTTTTCACGGCCTGGATGTGGCCGCCCTGAACCACCAGTTCGCTCACCATCGCGCCCAGCACCAGGTCCACGCCGTGGGCGCGGTGCAACTCCAGATAGAACTGCGAGACCGCAGGCGCCAGCACCCGCGCCATGAGGCGATCGGCCGCCTCCAGCACGGTGACCGGCTTGCCCTTCTTGCGCGCTGCTGCGGCCACTTCCAGGCCGATGAAGCCGCCGCCGATCACCACCACGTGCTGCGCGGTTTCCAGCGCCTGCGCGATCGCCTGGGCCTGGTCCAGCGTGCGCAGGCCGCGCACGCCGATGGCCTCGGCGCCGGCTAGCGGCAAAGGGCGCAGGCGCGATCCGGTGCACAGCGCCAAGCCGGCGTAGGCCAGGCTTGTTCCGTCGGCCAGCGTGACGCGCTTGGCGCCGCAGTCGATGGCGCTGACGCCCGCGCCAAGCTGCAGCGTGATGGCCTTTTTCGCCAGCAATTCGGGGGCCCGCATGGGCAGCTGCTGCGGCTGCGTTTCGCCCAGCAAGAAGCCCTTGGACAGGGGCGGGCGGTGGTAGGGGCTGTGGGCCTCGTCGCCCAGCAGTGTCACCGCGCCCGCGTAGCCTTCGGCGCGCAGCGCCTCGGCCACGGTCAATCCGGCCAGTCCGGCGCCGACGATCACCATGCCCGCGTCCATGGCCATGGGCTCAGGTCTGCGTTGCCGCGATGCGCAGCACCAGGCCTTCGAGCTCGGGCGTCATCTTGATCTGGCAGGACAAGCGGCTGTTCGGGCGGCGCTCGGCGGCCACGCTGTCGAGCATCGAGCTTTCACCTGCCCCCGGGGCCGGCACCCGCGCTGCGAGCTCGCCCTCGACGTAGCAGTGGCAGGTGGCGCAGGCGCAGGAGCCGCCGCATTCGGCGTCGATGCCTTCGACGCCCTGGCTGGTGGCCGCCTGCATCAGGCTCCAGCCGACGGGGACGTCCACGACGCGCTCGTCGCCGCTGGGTTCGATGAAGGTGATGTTGGGCATGTGCAAGTTTCCTGATTCGGTTGAGGGCAGCAAATTATCCGCGACGCGCTGGTTGGAGGGCCAGATCCAGGCGCAGCGGGCTGCGGAAGGTGGACGAGGGCATCCACTTCAGTTGCTCGTGCACGCGCTGGTACTCGGGCATGGCCTGGTGGAATTCGTCAAAGGCGATCTTCAGCGACAAGCGCGCGATGGCCGTGCCCAGGCAGGCGTGCACGCCGCCGCCAAAGCCCAGGTGGCCGCGCGGCTTGCGCGTGATGTCGTAACGGTCGGGGTTGGGGTACTGGCGCTCGTCGCGGTTGCCGCTGCCGTAGGCCAGGCAGACGAAGTCGCCCGCCTTCATGGTCTGGCCGTGCAGTTCCACATCCCTCATCAGGCGACGCCGAAAGCGCTGCGCCGAGGTGTTAAAGCGCAGCGACTCCTCGACCGCATCGGGCAGCAGCGCCGGATTCGCCACGCAGGCGCGCCGCGCCTCGACCTGGTCCGCCATGTTCAGCGCAAACATGGCCATGAAGCCGCCCAGCGACTCGATGCCCGCCATGATCAGCGTGGTGGTGGTGAGCAGCACCTCGCGCTCGTCGAGCTTGTCACCGTCGATTTCGGCGCTGCTGAAATGCGAGATCAAATCGTTGCGCGGGCTGGCGCGGCGCTGCGCGATCACCCCGGCGGCGTAGTCCTGCATCCAGGCGTAGGCCGCCAGATGTTCGGGGCCCTTGGTGCGCGTGAGCGGGTCCGACTGCACCATCATCACGGCGTTGTTGCGCACCGTGGTCTCGTCCACAGTGGCTTCGGCGCCGCTGGGCAGACCCAGGGCGGCGATGAGCACGCGCACGGTGAATTTGGAGGAAAACTCGGACACGAAGTCGAACTGCTCGCGCTCGCGCAGCGACTGCGCCAGATCGCGCGCGATGGCCCGAATCGGCTCGCTCAGCGACTCCAGATTGCGCTTCATGAAGGCGTGCTGTATCAGCCCGCGCAGCCGATCGTGACGCGGTGCGTCGGTGGTGCCCAGCGTGGCGCCGGCGCGACCGGGCAATTCGGTCATCAGGTTGCCGCTGGCGGATGAATAGGTGAGCGCGTCCTGTCCGGCGGTGACGATGTCGGCGTAGCGCGACAGGATCCACATGTCGGCTTGCGGGCTCCAGAAGCAGGGATGCTGGTCGCGCAGGACTTGGTAGAAAGGAAAGGGATCGGCGTCAACTTCAGGCGCGTAGGGGTCGAATTCAAACATGGGGTACTCCGGTCTGGGGCCGCGCCAGGCAATGCGCTGCGCGAAGCGTCGAGCTTAGCTGCCTGGAGCCGCCGCTGATATGGACAATGCAAAGAATTTCTTGCACTTTCATGCCGGAAAATGCGCCCAAGCGCAGGGAGAAGATCTGCGTGACCAGCACTATTCCCATGCCGCCGGCGCGCCCGCAGCGCGGGTCGGGCCGGCCCTGGAGTGGTGCGGCGCGTGGTCGCGCCGACCTGTTTGCGCGCTTTCGGGCCTTGGTGGAACTGCACTTCAGCCAGCATGGGTCGGTGCCGCGTTATGCCAAGGCCTTGGCCATGACGCAGAACCGGTTGAACCGCCTGTGCCAGGCGCTGGCTTCGCCGTCAGCGCAGCAGCCAGGGCGAAGGCGCTTGAATTTCCGGCCAGCGCCCGGCGCCGCGCTCAGTGCAGCGGCCGCGAGTCCGACCTGAGGCTTGCCAGGAAGGATTGAAACGGCAGGTCTTTGCTGGCTTGGACCAGCGCTCTTTTGGATTCCAGGCGCAGCACCGTTTGGCGCTGGTGCTCTGCCTCAAGCTGCTTGGACTCCAGCCAGGCCGCGTGGCTGCGTTGCGCGGCCTGAATTTCCAGCGAGGCGGCAACCAGCTCCAGCAGCTTCACCGCGGCGCTTTTTCGCGCGGTGTCAGCCGCAGAATCGTTCACGGTGGCCACCGCCTGGCTGATGACCGTGAGGATTTTGGCTGTGGGATCCGGGCTGTCCGGGGAGGCTTGCCCCAACATCGCACGAAAGGCACGGATGCCGGCAACGTTGCCATCGACAAAACGCACGGCCGTCAAACGATCAAAATGCTGGTTAGGCATGAACTCGGTCCTATCGGTGGGTTGATGGGTCGGGGCGAGTTCAGGGCGCCAACGAACAACACCATAAATGTAATGCGGTGGCAACGCATTTGAGTGCGAAAAATGTGAATAACGTCACGGAACGTGATGGATTGTTCGTTCGTGTGCGAGCAGCGGCTTCTGGCACAATGAAAAAAAGCGCGGCGAAAGCACGCCTTGTCCCCTTGCAATCCGCCCATGCCCAAGCCCATCGACTACCCCACCGTTCACATCGCGCTCGCCGATCGCAGCTACGACATCGCCATCGCTGCGGGGCTGCTTGGCAGTGACGCGGCATGGGCGCAGCTGCCACGCGCCCATGCCGCGCTGATCGTCACCAACAGCACGGTGGCGCCCTTGTATGCCAAGCGCCTGGAGCAGGCACTGGCGGGCGTGTACGCCCAGGTCCACACGGTGGTCTTGCCCGACGGCGAAGCCTACAAAAACTGGGAGACGCTGAATCTGATCTTTGATGCGCTGCTGGGCCATGGCTGCGACCGCCACACCGTGCTGTTCGCGCTCGGCGGTGGCGTGGTGGGTGACATGACCGGCTTCGCCGCCGCCAGCTACATGCGCGGCGTGCCTTTTGTGCAAGTGCCCACGACGCTGCTGGCCCAGGTGGACTCGTCGGTGGGCGGCAAGACCGCCATCAACCACCCGCTGGGCAAGAACATGATTGGCGCGTTCTACCAGCCCGAACGCGTGGTCTGCGACCTGGACACGCTGGTGACGCTGCCGCAGCGCGAACTCAGCGCCGGGCTGGGCGAAATCATCAAATACGGGCCCATCGCCGACATGGCGTTTTTGGACTGGATCGAGGCCAACCTGGTCGCCCTGCTGGCGCGCGAACCGCAGGCGCTGGCGCACGCGGTGCAGCGCAGCTGCGAAATCAAGGCCTGGGTCGTGGCTCAGGACGAGCGCGAAACCGGCTTGCGCGCGATCCTCAATTTCGGCCACACCTTTGGCCACGCGATCGAGGCCGGTCTCGGCTATGGCGCCTGGCTGCACGGCGAGGCCGTGGGCTGCGGCATGGTGCTGGCGGCGCAATTGTCGCGCCGCCTGGGTGGTGTGGACGGCGCCTTCGTGCAGCGCCTGAGCGCGCTGATTGCCGCCGCCGGCCTGCCGGTGCGCGCGCCGCTGCTTGACGCCACGGACAACGCCGGGCGTTATCTGGAGCTGATGCGCATCGACAAGAAGTCCGTGGGCGGAGAAATTCGTTTTGTGCTGTTGGACGGCCCCGGGCGGGCGCTGGTGCGGGCCGCGCCCGACGCGCTGGTGCGCGCGGTGATCGACGCGGGCTGCGCCTGATGGCCATGCCATGACGCTGGCGCCCTTTGCCTGCGACCCGGTGCGCACGCGCGGTCGGCGCTTTGCCGAAGCCACCGCACCCACGCGCACCGACTACCAGCGCGACCGCGACCGCATCGTGCACTCGAGCGCGTTTCGCCGACTGGTGTACAAGACCCAGGTGTTCCTGAACCACGAAGGCGATCTGTTTCGCACGCGCTTGACGCATTCGCTGGAGGTGGCGCAACTGGGGCGCTCGGTGGCGCGCACGCTGGCTTTGAACGAAGACCTGGTGGAGGCCATTGCCCTGGCCCACGATCTGGGCCACACGCCCTTTGGCCACGCCGGACAGGATGCGCTCAACGACTGCATGGCGGCCTACGGCGGCTTTGAGCACAACCTGCAAAGCCTGCGCGTGGTGGACGAGTTGGAGGAGCGCTACCCCGACTTCAACGGTCTGAACCTGAGCTTCGAGACGCGTGAAGGCATTCTCAAACATTGCTCCGCGAGCAACGCCCAGGCGCTGGAGGCGCGCGAGCCCGGTGGCGTGGCGCAGCGCTTCTTGCCGCCCAGCGGGCCCGATGCCCTGCGCCTGCAGCCCAGCCTGGAAGCGCAGTTGTGCAATCTGGCCGATGAGATCGCCTACAACGCGCACGACATCGACGACGGCGTGCGCTCGGGGCTGATCACGCTGGAGCAGTTGCGCGAGGTCGAGCTGTTCGAGTCGTTTCGCCTGGAGACGCTGGCCCAGCACCCGCAGCTGGGCGACGCGGCTCAGGGTCGGCGCCTGCTCTACGACACCATTCGGCGCATGCTCAGCGCCCAGGTGTACGACGTCATTGCGGCGACGCAGCAGGAGCTTGCGCGCGCGGCCCCCGGCGACGCGCATCAGGCGCGCCTGGCCGGCCCGCTGCTGCGCTTTAGCGTCGACATGCGGCGTCAGTCCAGCGCACTCAAGCGGTTTCTGTACCAGAACCTGTATCGGCACCCGCAAGTGGTGCAGACCACGGACCAGGCCAAGCAGGTGGTGCGGGACCTGTTCGAGTTGTTCCTGAATGATCCGAAGATGCTGCAGGCTGGGTTTGCGGCGCGCGCCCTGGCGCTGCCAGCCGCCGACCGCGCTGCCCAAGCGCGGGTCGTGGCCGATTACATCGCCGGCATGACCGATCGCTTTGCCACGCGCGAACACCAGCGGCTCACCGGAAAGGCCTTTGGTGGCGAGCCGCTAAAATCTGCCCTGATTTAATGACACACCAGCGGACCCCTTTGTGAGCTTTCTAAGTCAACTCAAAGTCCAGGCCAACGCCGTCCAAGCAGCGAATGCCCAGGCACAGACGCAGGCGCAAATCGATGCCGACGGGCGCATTGAGCGCACCGAACACGCGTGCAAGATCACCTGGAACTACCTCGGGGAAATGGCGCGTCAGCTCAACATCCTGATGCCCCAGGGACCGGTGCTCAGCGTCGATGGCAAGAACGCCTGGCCGGTGATGAAGCTGGCGGACTTTCGAACCGATTCGCGCAAGAAGGCGCTGCGCCAACGGGAAATCTTTGCCAGCCTTGGCATGGGCTGGGACATCGTTCCCAAACGGGGTGCGCCGGTGCCGATGAAGGCCAGTGTGAATTTCCTGCCGGAGCTGCAAAAGGTCGAGGGCAGCCTGTCCGCCGGCGGCATCCAGCATGAGCGCTTCCAGGTGCGCCATCCGCAAAAGCAGTCGGTTCAAGCGATCGCCTTTGAGTTCCTGACCCAGGCCCGCGGCAGCATCCACGTCACACCCGACCACGAACTGGGAACCATGAGCTTTCGCTTCATCAATGTCAGCGGCCTGGCGGTGCAGACCGGGGTTTGGGCGTCGGAACTGGTGCAAGTACCTTTTCTGGATGAAATGGGCAAACTGGTGATGTCCCAGCCCAGTCACTTCTTCCCCATTCCCGAGTGACAGCGCCTTCGCACGACACCGTTTGTTCGGACACGCGCCACTGGCTGGAGCGCGCCGTGATCGGCCTGAACCTGTGCCCCTTTGCCAAGTCGGTGCACGTCAAGGGCCAGGTGCACTACGCCGTGAGCGACGCGCGCTACGCCGACGAATTGCTGGCCGATCTGGTGCAGCAGTTGCAGGCCTTGCAGGCGAGCGCGTCGGCAGCGCGTGACACCACGCTGTTGATGGCGCCCTATTGCCTGGACGACTTTCTGGATTTCAATGATTTCTTGGGCCAGGCCGACAAGGCCTTGTCCCGCCTGGGTCTGGACGGCGTGCTGCAAATTGCCAGCCTGCATCCGCGCTACCAGTTCGCCGGCACCGAGGTGGACGATGTCAGCAATTTCACCAACCGCTCGCCCTATCCCACGCTGCACCTGCTGCGCGAGCAGAGCATCGACCGGGCGGTGGCGGCGTTCCCGAACGCCGAAGCGATCTTTGAAGTGAACATGGACACCATGGAGCGCCTGGGCGCGGCCGGTTGGGCCGACTTGAACGTGGGCGCCAGCGTGGACCCAGAAAAATCCGAGGCCAGCGAATGAAGAAGCCGCCCGCTGCGGCGTCGGCCTTGGCCACGGCCGCGCCGGAAATCCGGCCCGGCCAGTCGGTCGAGTTGCTCAAGGAACTGCACATCCTGACGCGCGACGGCAAACTCAATCAGGACTCGCGGCGCAAGCTCAAGCAGGTCTATCACCTCTATCAGTTCATCGAAAAGTTGCTGCTCGAACTGCCGCCCAGCGAGTCGGGCGTCACGCTGGCCGACCATGGCGCGGGCAAGTCGTATCTGGGCTTCATCCTGTACGACCTGTTCTTCAAGTCATTGAGCCAGGGGCAGATCTTTGGCATCGAAACCCGCTCCGAACTGGTGGAAAAGTCGCGTGCGCTGGCCGCACGCCTGGGCTTTTCCCGCATGCAGTTCTTGAATCTGAGCGTGGCCGAATCGGCACAGTCGCAGGCCTTGCCCGAGCGCATTGACGTCGTGACCGCGCTGCATGCCTGCGACACGGCCACCGACGATGCGATCGCGTTCGGGCTGCAGAAGAAGGCGCGCTTCATGGTGCTGGTGCCCTGTTGCCAGGCCGAACTGGCGCGCGCCCTGAATCAGCACAAGGCACTGCAGCTCCAACGCACGCCCTTGGCGGAACTCTGGCGCCACCCGCTGCACGCGCGCGAACTCGGCAGCCAACTCACAAACGTGCTGCGCTGCCTGTATCTGGAAGCCAGTGGCTACCAGGTCACGGTGACCGAACTCGTGGGCTGGGAACACAGCATGAAGAACGAACTCATCATCGCGCGCCATACCGGCCAGGCCAAGGCCGGCGCGGCGCAGCGACTGCAGGCGGTGTTGCGCGAGTTCGGGCTCGAAGCCTTGCTGCAGACGCGCTTCCAACTGCCGACGCAGGCACTGTCCTAACTTTCATGCCTGGTGCGCCAGCACCATGAAGGTTCGCTCTTTCACACTAAGGGGTCACGCAAGCGACAACGATGGCCGTCATGGCGGGCGGTCAAGGCCTGATTTTTCGCGCACAATGGCCCTTCGCTGGAGAGAAAACACGGGTGGCCGCCATGGGCGCCTTGTGATCTTTGCAGGTCGGCCACGCTTGACACCTTGGCGCCCTGCGCCGCGCAACGGCTCAGCCCCGCCGATGGTTGGTTTCACTTAATTCCTTTGCCCATGAAATTTCAAGGTACTTCCTCCTATATCGCCACCCAGGACCTGATGCTGGCAGTGAACGCGGCCATCACGCTCAAGCGCCCGCTGCTCGTCAAGGGTGAGCCCGGCACCGGCAAGACCATGCTCGCGGAGGAAGTGGCGCAGGCGCTGAACATGCCGCTGCTGCAGTGGCACATCAAGTCCACCACCAAGGCGCAGCAGGGCCTGTACGAGTACGACGCCGTGAGCCGGTTGCGCGATTCGCAGCTCGCCGACGTTGATGGCGGCGAGCGCGTCAAGGACATCCACAACTACATCGTCAAGGGCGTGCTGTGGCAGGCCTTTACCGCCGAAGAGCCGGTGGCGCTGCTGATCGACGAAATCGACAAGGCCGACATCGAGTTCCCCAATGACTTGCTGCGCGAGATCGATCGCATGGAGTTCTACTGCTACGAGACGCGCGAGTGGGTGCGGGCCAAGAACCGGCCGCTGGTGTTCATCACCTCGAACAACGAAAAGGAGTTGCCCGACGCCTTTTTGCGCCGCTGCTTCTTCCACTACATCAAGTTCCCCGATGCCGCCACCATGCAGCAAATCGTGGACGTGCATTTCCCCGGCCTCAAGAGCGAACTGCTGGCCGCTGCGATGAAGACCTTCTTCGATGTGCGCGGCCTGCCGGGACTCAAGAAGAAGCCCTCCACCAGCGAACTCCTGGACTGGCTCAAGTTGCTGCTGGCCGAAGACATTTCGGCCGAGGCGCTGCAAACCAAGGACGACAAGGTCGCGGTGCCGCCGCTGGTGGGCGCGCTGTTGAAGAACGAGCAGGACGTGAGCCTGTTTGAAAAGCTCGTGTTCATGCAAAGCCGCAACCGTTAAGGACGCCGATGTCATTTGTCGCCCCCGTCACTTTGCAAGACCGAGGCCTGCGCCTCGTGCCGCTGGCTCTGGAGCACGAAGCAGGCTTGCGCGCCGCTGCCGCCGACGGCGAACTCTGGCAGCTGCGCATCACCTCCGTGCCCGAGCCCGAGCAAACCCGCGACTACATCGTCGCGGCCCTGGCGCAGCGCGAAGCCGGACAGCGCTTCGCCTTTGCCGTGACCGATGCGGCCAGCGGCACGGTGCTGGGCAGCACCAGCTACCACGACATCCTGCCCGCCGTGAAGCGCGTGGAAATCGGCTGGACCTGGTATGCGAAACGCTGCCAGCGCACGCACGTCAATTCGGTGTCCAAGCTGCTGCTGATGAGCCACGCGTTCGATGTGCTGGGCTGCCACGTCGTGGGTTGGCGCACCGACAATTTCAACTTCGCGTCGCAGCAGGCAATCGAGCGCCTGGGCGCCAAGAAGGACGGCGTCATCCGTGGCCATGCGCTGCGCCGCGATGGCACGATCCGCGACACCGTGATGTACAGCTTGCGCGCCGGCGAATGGCCCGAGGCGCGGGCGCAACTGATATACCTGTTGGATAAGCCGCGCTGAATCCAGGCGCTGGCGCATTTCACCCTGACGCACTGCCATGCTGATTCCCTTCTTCTACACGCTGCGTGCCGCCAAGCTGCCGGTCTCGGTGAAGGAATACCTGACCCTGCTCGAAGCCCTCAAGCTGGGCGTGGTGGGGCCTGTGGGCGGCGCCGACGACAGTCCGGCCTACAGCCTGGACGACTTCTACTACCTGAGTCGCACCACGCTGGTGAAGGACGAAAAGCACTTCGACAAGTTCGATCGCGCCTTTGCCGCCTACTTCAAGGGCGTGGAGATGCTGGCCGACTTCACCAAGGAACTCCCGCTGGACTGGCTGCGCCAGATGCTGGAGCGCGAACTCAGCCCCGAGCAAAAGGCCGCGATCGAAAAGATGGGCTGGGACGAGCTCATGCAGACGCTCAAGAAGCGGCTGGAAGAGCAGAAAGAACGGCACGAAGGCGGCTCCAAATGGATCGGCACCGGCGGCACCTCGCCCTTTGGCCATGGCGGCTACAACCCGCAGGGCGTGCGCATCGGCGGGCCGGGAAAGAACAAGAGCGCGGTCAAGGTCTGGGAGCAGCGCGGCTACAAGGACTACGACGATTCACAGGAACTCGGCACGCGCAACATCAAGGTGGCGCTGCGGCGCTTGCGCAAGTTTGCGCGCGAAGGCCACGAGCTCGAACTCGACCTGGACGACACGATACGCAGCACGGCGGCGAATGCGGGCTATCTGGACATCAAGATGATTCCCGAGCGCCACAACAACGTCAAGGTGCTGCTGCTGATGGACGTGGGCGGCACCATGGACGAGCACATCAGCCGCGTGGAAGAACTGTTCTCGGCCACCAAGACCGAGTTCAAGCACCTGGAGTTCTATTATTTTCACAACTGCGTGTACGACTTCATGTGGAAGAACAACCGGCGCCGCTTTGCCGAGAAGTTCGACACCTGGGACATCATCCGCAAGTACAACAAGGACTACAAACTGATCTTCGTCGGCGACGCCACCATGAGCCCTTACGAAATTCTGCAGCCCGGCGGCAGCGTGGAATACAACAACGAGGAAGCCGGCGCCGAATGGCTGCAGCGCCTGACGCACGCCTTCCCCAAATTCGCCTGGATCAACCCCGAGCCCCAGGGCGTGTGGCAATACCGACAAAGCATCGCCGTGATCCAGCAACTGGTGAGTCAGCGCATGTACCCGCTCACACTCAAGGGCCTGGAAGACGCCATGCGCATGCTGACGAAGTAGCGCAGCGCCCGACACGGCCTGGGGCGATTAGAATCGCCGCACTGCGCGACGCTCTCGCCATAGCACAATGGATAGTGCGCATGCCTCCTAAGCGTGAAATCTGGGTTCGATCCCCGGTGGCGGGACCAAGCAGTCAAATCACAGCGTCTCACAAGCCCGCAAGACCCGCGTCGCTCCTGGCGATAGCGGGTTTTTTGTTGTCGCAAGTGCAGGCCTGAGCGCCTGGCAGCGCCAAGTCGGGTCGATCTGGCTTGCCACTTGCGGGTTGGACCATCAGGGAGCGCTTGGCCGTGCCGGTGCTGCGGTGCACGAGAACTGAAGGGCCGATGTGTCCGGTTGATCTCCTTTGACGCCGGCCTCGCGACCCCGTGCAACACCTGGCCCGGTTGGGCGATTCCAGCTTTGACAACGCCGCTTCCAGGGGTGGCGCGAAGATCGCCGCCGCCATCGCTGTGGACTTGTGGGTTGGCGCGCCGGCGTTCGGTTCCTCCTCCTCCGCTTCGATCCGCTGACCCGGTCCGCGCAGCCGCCGTCAGGTCATTTTTTTGCGAACTGGTTAAAGTCTAGAATAAGGACAATGCTGCGGGATCCCTGGGCAAACCACTTCGCCCTGCACCGGCATAGGAACATGAAAATCCGCATCCTGATTGCTGATGACCACCAGATGGTCCGCGAACTGCTTTGTCACGTGCTGCAGTCCGAACCCGAGTGGGAGGTGGTGGCCCAGACCGGCGACGGCCTGCAGGTCATCCCGCTGATTCAGAGCACCGCGCCGCATGTCGTGTGCATGGACATCAGCATGCCCGGCATGAATGGCATCGAACTCACCCGCAGCATCCTGCTGCAATATCCGCTGATCAAGGTGGTCGCCTTGTCCGCCTATGACGACCGGCGCCATGTGCTCGACATGCTCGATGCGGGCGCCAGCGCCTATGTCACCAAGCTCGAAGCCAGCACGGAAGTGATCAACGCCGTGCGCGCCGTGCTGCGCGGTCGCACCTACCTGTGCCCCGACGTGTCGGGTGCGGTCACCGACAGCATGCTGGACCGCAAAGGGCGGGCGCGCTCGACCGTGGTGCTGGGTGAGCGCGAACGTCAGGTGCTGCGCCTGGTGGCCACGGGCCAGACCTCCAGCCAGATTGCCGAGCAACTCAGCATTGCCACGGCCACGGTGGAGGTGCACCGGCGCAACATCATGCGCAAGCTCGACCGCCACAGCGTGGCCGAGTTGGTGCGCTATGTGATCAACAACGAGCGTTCCGATCACGACGCCTGATCTGGCTGATTTTCGCAAATCACTTCAAAAATTCTGCCAACTCTACCGGTAAACCGGTAGTTTCAGTACCGGTTTCAGGGGAGCGTGCTTGGGCCGAGCGAGCTAGAGTGGGCCATGTCTGTTTCCTTGCATCCATCACAGTTCGCACAGAGAGCGCGAGGACCGACCGTCTCGCCCCACGCGGTGTGCACCGTCCTCTCATCTCCCAGCCGGCGCAAAGCCATTGAACTTGAAAGCTCGCATGTCGCATATTCTTGTGATCGAAGACGATGAATTCTTCCGTGAAACCCTGGTGCAGATGCTGCAAAAAGATGGCCACAAGGTGACGGCCTCGCATGACGGCACCCAGGCCCTGGCGGCGCTCGATCGCATCCAGCCGGACCTGATCCTGACCGACATCCTGATGCCCCACATGGATGGCATGGAGTTCATCATGGAACTCTCGCGCCAGCGCAACAAAACGCCGCTGATTGCCATGTCCGGCGGGCGTCGCTCCATCACCTCGGCCTTCAATCTGGAATCGGCCCGGCTCGTGGGTGTCAAGGTCACGCTCGCCAAGCCGTTCACCCACATGGCGCTCAACAGCGCGCTGCGCGAGGCGCTGGCGTGAGCCCTGCGAACCTCAGCCTGCGCTGCGTGTTGGCCGTGTGCCATCGCCATCGTGGCGCCGGCAACACCATGGCCTGCGTCGATCTGGCGGCTGAACGGGCCCACCTTGGCTGGGCGACCCTGAGCCAACACTTGGGCAAGCAGCCCTGAGAGCGAGCACGATGACGCCCCATCCTTCAGCCGCCACCGCGCCGGACGAGCGCCGGCGTCAGCAACTGATCCTGCAACAAGCGCAACCGGCTTTGCTGCAAGCACTGCGTGCGCAGCGCCAAGCGTTGCCACAGCAGACTGCGTCGCCGAGTCCCGCGCAACGAGAACTGGCTCTGGAGTGCACGCGCTACGCCGCCCTGTGCGCGCACGCGAGTCAAGGCGAGAGCGCACTGGGCATGCCCGAGGAGCCCCTGGTCGCGCGCGCGGTCGTGGCGGGTGCGCCTGGCGCTTTCGTTCCCCAGTTGGAGTCGGCCTGCCGCCGCCTGGCCTACTACGACCCGCTCACGGGCCTGCCCAACCGAGGTCTGCTGCAGGATCGTTTGGCCGCTGCGCTGATCTCCGGTGCGCTCAGCGGCCGCTATGGGGCGCTGTTCTTCATCAACGTGGACAACTTTCGCGAGCTCAACAGCGCCGAAGGCCACGACGCCGGCGACCGCCTGTTGGTGCTGCTGGCGGCGCGGCTGCGCAGCGTGGCCGGGGCTGGCGACTGCGTGGCACGCAAGTGGGGCGACGAGTTCCTGATCCTGGTGGAAGACCTGGGGGGAAACCTTGAACAAGCCATGGAATGCGCCAGACAGCTGGGAGATCGGTTGTTTGCCGCGATGGCCCCTGCGGCGGATCTGAAAACGCTGGAATATCCCTGCCGCCTGCGCGTTGCCGCAGCGCTGTTCCAGGCGGGGGACACGGTGGAGACGGTGTTTCGGCACGCCCGGTTCGCCTTGCAACAGGCCAAGGAGGCAGGACGCAACACGCTGTGCTTTTTTGATGACTGGATGCAGTCCAGCCAGGAGCAGCGCAGCGCCCTGAGTGCGGAGCTGGAAAAAGCCCTGCTCTGGCGCCAGTTCCGCCTGTATTACCAGCCGCAGGTGGACAGTGCGCGGCGCGTGCTGGGCGTCGAGGCGCTGCTGCGCTGGCCGCACCCGTTGCGCGGCCTGGTGCCGCCGACCGAATTCATTCCCCTGGCCGAGCAGAGCCATCTCATCAGCCTGATCGGCCTGTGGGTCCTCAAGACCGCTTGCGGGCAATTGAAGAAATGGGAAACCGATCCACTTTGCTGCACGCTGCAGATGGCGGTGAACGTCAGCGCCCGCCAGTTTCAGCAGGACGATTTTGTCGATCAGGTGGCAGCAGCCCTGCGCGAGAGCGGCGCCAATCCGCAGCGCTTGAAACTGGAGCTGACGGAGAGCCTGGTGCTGGAGAACATTGACGAAGTCATCGGCAAGATGAACCAGATCCGAGCGCTCGGCGTGTGCTTCTCGATGGACGACTTCGGCACCGGCTATTCGTCGCTCGCCTATCTGGCCAACCTGCCCATCGATCAGCTCAAAATTGACAAATCCTTTGTGCAAAACATTCCCGGCAAGACCAGCGATGAAACCATTGTCCGTACCATCATCGCCATGGGCCAGGGACTGGGCATGAATGTGATTGCCGAGGGCGTGGAAACCGTGGAGCAGCGCGCCTTCCTGGCGCAACACGGCTGCCACGCCTACCAGGGCTATTTGTTCAGCCGACCCCTGCCGCTGGACGCGCTGCAAGCCTATCTGGGCGAGCACCGAGCGCTGCCGGATGGGACCGCATGAAAGCCATGTTGGAAGGCCAAATCTTCAGGGGTTCTGATGCCCCAGCCTGCCACCACGGTATCGATGCCATCGGCTTGGGTGGTCGATGACGATGCCTTTGACCTGGCGCTCAGTCGTCAACATCTGGAGCCGCTCGGCTTGATCGAGATGGCCATGGTTGGCAGCGGCGCGCAGGCGCTGCGCGCGCTCAGCGGCTGGTCCTGGAGTTGCCGCAGCGGCTTCGTCCGATCACGGCTCAGCCCCCACCAGCGGCTGCCGTCGCAGGTGTTCCTGTAGGCTGCTGTAGCTCGGCGCCAGGGCGCTGACCAGCGTGCGGCTCAGGACCACCTCGCCGACAACGGCCACCGTCTCGATGTCCTCACACAGTTGACCCAGGCGCAGCGCCCCGACCATGCGGGCCGAGGTCTTGAGCACGTGGGCCACCTCGGCGATGCGCGCCAGATCGCCGGCGCGGGCGGCGTGCTGCATGGCGTCGATCTGGCCTGGCGCGTCGCGCCAAAACAGCTCCAGCATTCTGGCGTGCATGGCCGCGTCCTGGCCCACCATGCGGGGCAGGGTGGCGGCGTCCCAGACGGGAGGCGCGCCGACGCCGAGCGGGAGCGGCGCTGTGCCGGCCTCGGTGCCGCCGCCGCACTCGGCCGGCTCCTGCGCCGCGGCCTGTGGGAGCGGCGATGGCTGCTCGACTGCCTGCAAGTCCATGGCCTGCTGCAGGGCGGCCCACTGCGGCTCCAACTCGTCGGCCAGCGCGTTGCACAGCGCGACATCGGCCGCCATGGCGGCGCTTTCGATCTGCTCG
>CAIMSP010000044.1 GCA_903844215.1 uncultured beta proteobacterium
CGCTGGCGGTGCTCGACGCCGCGCTGTCGCAGATCAACAGCGGGCGTGCCGATCTGGGCGCGATCCAGAACCGCTTCACGTCGACGATCTCGAACCTGCAGACGGCGAGCCAGAACACCACCGCATCGCGCAGCCGCATCCAGGACGCCGACTTCGCGGCCGAGACCGCGAGCCTCTCGCGCGCCCAGGTGCTGCAGCAAGCGGCGACGGCAATGGTGGCCCAGGCCAACCAGTTGCCGCAGCAGGTGCTGACGCTGCTCAGGTAAGCCGCAAAGCAGCTCAGTGGGCCGCCGGGATTCATGGCGCAAACGATCGGCGCCAACATGAATTCCCTGGCGGCCCAACTCCATTCGGCCGTGGCGCGGAGCCAATGGTCGGTCTCGATGGCGCGCCTGTCATCGGGCTTGCGCGTCAGCAGCGCCAAAGACGCCGCCGCGGGCCTCGCGATCGCCGAGCGCTTCACGGCGCAGAACTTCCAGGTGGGCGCCAACACCCGGCAAACTATCGCCGCCAACGCCATCGTCGATGCGCGTGCGAACTCGCTGGGCAGCAATGCGCGGGTCGCGCAAGGCTATGCAAACTTCACCACGATGCGCGGGGCCAGCGTGATCAGCACTGGCAGCGGGGTGGGTGCCGAAGCCGACCTGGCACTGACCACCAGCGCCGGCACGGTCTCCAACATCGGCTACGTCGCGTACTCGGGCGCCGACCAGGTCGCCCCCGCCATCAACAACGCGGCCGCGGGCATCGTCGCCAACAGCGCGTCGCGCAGCCGCAGCCAGATGCAGACTTCGCGGCCGAGACCGCAAACCTCTCGCGCGCCCAGGTGCTGCAGCAAGCCGCCACGGCGATGGTGGCCCAGGCCAACCAAATGCCGCAGCTGGTGCTGTCGCTGCTCAAGGGCTGACACCATGATGTCGCGCAAGGCAGCAGCCGGATCATCGTTCGGCCAAGTTTTTGAAAGAAATTGCCAACCAGGATCGAACGGCCAGGACCGGACCCCTCAGCAGATGCACCGATGTCGCAGACCATCAACACCAACCTCGCGTCCTTGAATGCGCAGCGGAACGTTTCCGCTTCTCAAGACGCCCTGAGCGTTTCCCTGCGGCGTTTGTCTTCCGGCTTGCGTATCAATAGCGCCAAGGATGATGCCGCCGGTCTCGCGATCAGCGACCGCATGACGACGCAGATCAACGGCCTCAACCAGGCCGCCCGCAATGTCAATGACGGGATTTCGCTCGCCCAAACGATGGACGGCGGCCTTGCGACGGTCGGCAATTTGCTGCAACGCATGCGCGAGCTGGCGGTGCAAGCGGCCAACGGCACCCATTCCGTCTCTGACCGCGCCTCTTTGCAAAGCGAATTGGCGCAACTGCAACAGGAATTGAACCGCATGGCGAACGCCACCGAGTTCAACGGCATCAAGCTGCTGGACGGAAGTGCCGGCACGCTGGCCTTGCAGGTCGGGATAGGAGCGGGAGACACGCTCGCAATGGATCTGGGGGCAAGCCTGCGCGGCGATGCCTTCGGAGCGATCGCCAGCGCGAAGTCGTCGGACTTGACCATCAAGCTGGCCGCGCCCGGCGGGCTGACGCTGGCGGCAGGCGACTTGACCATTCAGGTGGGCGGCGATGCGGCGGCGAGTGTGACCGGGACGTTCACCACCATTGAGGCGCTGGCCGCTGCGGTAAATGCGGCGATGAGGGGGCGGGGCAGCGCGGGGGTTGCCAGCGGGGCGGCAGCCGCCCCAACGAGCGGCGCGCCGTTTGAGAGCAACGCTAGCGCGCGGCTTAGCAACGGAAGCGCTTTCGCTGCCTTGAAAACCGATGGCTCGGTGGTGACCTGGGGCAACAGCGCTGCTGGCGGCGACAGCAGCGCCGTAGCGGCGCAATTGGCCGGCGGGGTGGCGTCGATCTTGTCGAACCCAAATACCTTCGCTGCGCTGAAAACCGACGGCTCGGTGGTGACCTGGGGCGACAGCACTCGTGGCGGCGACAGCAGCGCCGTAGCGGCGCAATTGGCCGGCGGGGTGGCGTCGATCTCGTCGAACCCCTACGCCTTCGCTGCGCTGAAAGCCGACGGCTCGGTGGTGACCTGGGGCAACAGCACTGGGGGCGGCAACAGCAGCGCCGTAGCGGCGCAATTGGCCGGCGGCGTGGCGTCGATCTCGTCGAACGGAAATGCCTTCGCTGCGCTGAAAACCGA
>CAIMSP010000045.1 GCA_903844215.1 uncultured beta proteobacterium
GAGCTCGCGCCCGCAGGCGAGGTCGCCGGCATCACCACGATCTTGCTGACACCGATAAAGCTCGCACCCGTGATGGCCGGTCCGTGGCAGGCCACGCAGTTGCTGGTGATGCCCGAGTGGCTCATCAGCGAGCCGCTGAACTTGGCGCCATTGCCCACCGGCGTGGCGGCGATGCTCGAACCCGTGCCGACGTGGCACAACTCGCAGGACGCCGTGGTCGGAACGTGATTCCCGGGCAGGCCCACGATTGAGAAGTTCACGGCGGGGATGGCAAAGCTGGCAGCCGCTGCACCGTGACACTGCGCGCAGTTGGCGCTGCTGCTGGGGGCATTGACGTGGATGTTGGCCAGCGTGGGCATGGTCGCGAAATCGCCCGGCGTCGTGTGGCAGACCGAGCACAAGGCGCCGCTTACAAAAGGAATGTGATTCGTCGGCAAGGGATTGGCCGAGAAGTAGTTGGTGCCGCTGTGACACAGCGAACAATCGCCGCTCGTCGGGTGCGCGCTATCGGCCACGGCAAAGCTGCTGCCAGCGCTCACCGGTCGGCTGTGAAAGCCCGTGTACTGGGCGCCCGAGGTCAGCACCGAAGGCGCAATCGGGTAGGCGCTCATGCCCATCCAAACCATGCCGGTGTCGTGGCAACTGGAGCAGCCGCCGGTCACGCCGGCGTGGATCTGCGCGGTCGTGGGCGCAGGGGACGCAAACAGCGAGCCGGGCGCGCTCTTGCTGGCCGAGGCCGGCACCAGGCCGACCGGCGTCGTCCCCAGGTGACAGCTCTCGCAGGTCGTGCTCGACGGGATGTGCGAGCCCGCGCCCATGGGCGAGGTCGCAGGCATCACCACGATCGTGCTCACACCGATAAAACTCGCACCCGTGATCGCCGGTCCATGGCAGGCCACGCAGTTGCTGGTGATGCCGGAGTGGCTCATCAACGAGCCGCTGAACTTGGCGCCATTGCCCACCGGCGTGGCGGCGATGCTCGAGCCCGCGCCGACGTGGCAGCTCTCGCACGCGGCGCTCGTCGGAACGTGGTTGCCAGGGAAGCCGACGATGGCAAAGTTGGCCGCTGGAATGGCAAAGCTGGCTGCTGCCGCGCCGTGGCACTGGGCACAGTTGCTGCTGGTGCTGGGCGCATTCGCGTGGATGTTGGCCAGCGTAGGCAGGGCGGCATAGTCGCCCGGTGTTGTGTGGCAGCTATTGCATTGTGCCGTCGTGGCATACGGAATGTGGTTCGCCGGCTTGTCCTGACCGGTGAAGTAGTTGGTGCCACTGTGGCACTGCGAGCAATCGCCGCTGGTCGGATGCGCGGTGTCCGCCACGTTGAAGCTGCTGGCCGCGCTCACCGGTCGGGTGTGAAAGCCGGTGTACTGGGCACCGGAAGTCAGCACCGAGGGCGCGATCGGGTAGGCGTTCATTCCCATCCACACCGAGTTGGTGTCGTGGCAGCTCGAGCAGCCCCCGGTGACGCCGCTGTGGATCTGCGCGGTGCTGGGCGCCGGTGTGGCGAACAAGGTGCCCGGTGCCGTCTTGCTGGAAGAGGCTGGGATCAGGCCCGCAGGCGTGCTGGCCAGGTGGCAGGTTTCGCAGTTAGTCGATGAAGGAATGTGCGAGCCCGCGCCCATGGGCGAGGTCGCCGGCATCACCACGATCTTGCTCACACCGACAAAACTCGCACCGCTAATGCTGGGGCCATGGCAGTCTGCGCAGTTGCTGGTGATGCCGGAATGGTTCATCAGCGAGCCGCTGAACTTGGCGCCATTGCCCACCGGCGTGGCGGCGATGCTCGAACCGGCGCCCACGTGGCAGGATTCGCAGGCCGCCGTGGTCGGAATGTGGTTCCCTGGCAGACCCATGAGCACGAAGCCGGAAGCCGGAATGGCAAAGCTGGCGGCGGCTGCGCCGTGGCACTGGGCGCAGTTGCTGCCGGCGCTGGGGGAGTTGGTGTGAATGTTGGCCAGCGTGGGCGGCGTGGTCCAGTCAGCCGGGATGGTGTGACAGGCTGAACACAGGACCGCTGCGGTCGGAATGTGGTTGCCAGGCTTGGCCCCAATGCCGGAGAAATAGATGGTTCCGGCGTGGCACTGCGAGCAGTCCCCGGTACTGGGGTGAGCCGCGTCGGCGACGCTGTAATTTCCTGGGACGACCATCGGACGGGTCTGAAAGCCCCTGTATTGCGCCTTGTCCACCAGACTGCTGGGCGTGATGGGGTAGGCAGCGACACCCATCCACACCATGTTGCTCTCATGGCAACTGGAGCAGCCCCCGGTCACGCCCGCGTGAATCTGCGCGCCGGTCGGTGCCGGTGTGCCGAAACCGCTGCCGGGAGGCAGGTGACTGGCATTGCCTGCCAACCACCCGGCGGGCAGCGAAGCCAGGTGGCAACTCTCGCAGTTGATGGATGACGGAATGTGGGAATTCAGGCCGGCAGGCGAGGTTGGCGGCATCACGACGATGCTGCTGATCCCGGCAAACGAAGCCCCCGTGATCGACGGTCCATGGCACTCGGCGCAGCCAGTGGCCATTCCGGCGTGGTCAAACTGCCCACCAGCGAAGCTGGTGAAACCGCTCAGGGTCGAGTTGCTATGGCAACTGCCACATTGCGCCGGATTGCTGCGTGGCAGATGGTTGCTGGGCATGCCTTTGGCGGTGCGCCCATTGTGACAAGTCGCACAGGTCGTCGTATCCCCGTTGAGTATCGAGTGAGGGAACATGGGCACCGGGATGAATGCCAGCGTGGAATGGCAGGCATCGCATGAAAGGCCACCCGTGTCCACGTGTTTGACTGACAGGCCCTTGGCCCTCTTGCCGTCGTGGCAAACCTGGCAGAAACCAGGCTGCACCATGGAATGGTTGAACTGCACCGAGCCAAAACTGCTGACGTTGTGACAGCTGTCGCAAGCCAGCGTGGTAGGAATGTGTTTGGCCGTCATCGCCACCGCGTCGCGCTGATTCCCCACCACATGGCAGCCGGCACAGGTGCGCGGCGTGCCCTTGAAAATTCCCTTGATGTGACAGGCCTCGCAGCGCACCGCTTCGTGTGATCCCTGCAGCGGAAACAGGGTTGCCGCATGGTCAAAGCCACCCGGCGCCTGGGCGCTGGCGAGGGGCGCTTGCAACATCAAACACAGCAGCATCAGCACCAGGGCGAAGAGCTTGCGGTACGCCGAATCGGGATGGCTTGGATTCAACATGGTGGTCACCTTGGTTGTGTCTGGGACTCGCGCACCGGATCACCCGCAGGCAATCCGGTCGCATTGGAACTGATGCCCTGAAGCATGGTCTTTCGCTTGAGGGTCTTGAATGAAGCGGTGACGTGGCATTCCTGGCACTGCCGACCGAAACCGGATTCGTGTTTGTCGTCTTTCACGTGACAACTGAAGCAGTTCGTCGCCAGCACATAACCGGCGCCGATGGGATTCACGTGACACAAGGTGCAGACCGCCGTCTTGTGCTTTCCGTCAAGAGGGAATTTGGTGCGGGTGTCGTGATCGAAGGTCCAGTCCTTCCAGGTGCGCGCGTTGTGGCACTGGCCGCACTCGGCGCCAAGGGTCTTCTTGTGCTTGTCGTCCTTGAGGTGGCAGGCCACACAGGCAATCTTCGCGTCCTTGAACCTCGCGCCGGTGGCATGGCACTTGGCGCAGGCCACGCCAGCGTGCTTGCCCAGCAGCGGAAAGCGCGTGAACCCATGCTCGTATTTGGCCACCTTCCAGGATTTGTCATCGTGGCACTTCTCGCACTTTGCGCCCAACTGGCCTTCGTGCTTGTCGTCCTTCTTGTGGCAGCTCGCGCAATCCAGAGGCGTCTTGCGCATGCTGCTCAGGTCCTTGTGGCAGGCTTCGCACTTGAGGCCCGGTTTGGCGTGGGCGTTGCGCAGCACGAACTTGGTGAGCTCGTGCTTGAAGCGTCCCTGGGTCTCTTTCCACAGGTTCTCGGCGTGGCACTCGGCGCATTTTTCGCCCAGATTGCCTTTGTGCTTGTCGTCCTTCTTGTGGCAACTGAAGCAGTCCTTGGGTGCTTCCTTGAACATCGTGCTCTTGTGGCACTCCTTGCACTCGGTCTTGGCGTGCTTGCCAAACAGCGGAAAAATCGACTTGGCGTGGTCAAACTTGGGTGACTCTTTCCAGCTCTTTTCCGTGTGGCAAGCGGCGCAGTCCTTGCCCAGCGAATCCTTGTGCTTGTCGTCCTTCTTGTGGCAGGCGACGCATTCCTGAGTCAGCTTCGGCGTCTGGTACAGCTTGCCCGTGTGACAGCTCACGCACTTGGTCGCGCCGTGCTTGCCGCGCAGCACATACTTGGTGTCGGTGTCGTGGTTGAAATGGGTGCTCTTCCACAGCTTGCTGCCGTGGCAGGACTCGCACTTCTCGCCAAACTGTCCCTTGTGCCCCTTTTGCTCATCGACCTTCTGGTGACAGCCGACGCAGCTGCGCGGCGTTTCACGGTAGTTGGTGTTCTTGTGGCAGTCCGCGCACTTCACGTCCACGTGCTTGCCGGTGAGCGCGAAGCGCGAGGTATCGTGGTCAAACTTGGCTTCCTTCCAGCTGTTTTCTCCATGGCAGCTGGCGCACTTGGCGCCCAGCGCGCCCTTGTGCACATCGTCCTTCTTGTGGCATGAATTGCAGTCCTGGGCGGCCTCACGAAATTTCTTGCCGGCGACGTGGCATTTGGCGCACTCGACCTTCTGGTGTTTGGCGCGCAACTCAAATTTGGTGAGCGCGTGATCAAACTGCTTTTCGTCGAAACTGACGATGCGCCCTTCGCGCCCTTTGTGCTCGGTGTGGCAGGTGCGGCACGACTGCGGCTTGCCCTTGCCGTGAAAGCCGGTCTTGGCACGCACGTCGGCACCCACAGGCTTGTGGCAATCCATGCACAGGCCATCCTGCGCCTTGCGGTCGAACTTGACGTGGCATTGCTTGCAGTCGTCTTCCCACTTCGCGTGACCCTGGATCAGTTTGCCTGGCGCAACCACCGATTCGATACCTTGCGCCCAGGCACCCCCTTGGGAAAGCAGGCTCAACGCCAGTAGCAGCCAGGCGCGCCAGGCCCAGAACGATCTGAAAGTGGGGTTTGACAACCGGTGCATGCTCGCCGTCCCGCTTCAGTACGCATGGACCGCAAGCACATGCACGATGGCACTGATCACCAGCAAATACACAAACGGGATGTGCGCCACGTGCCAAAGCGCGAAGAGGCGTTCGTAGGCCGTGTACTCCGCCACCCCCACCACGGCGCCCAGGTAGTTGTTCACCAGCTTGAGCGCACGACGATGGTGTTTCGCCACGTCGACTGGCAACCAGCCATTTTTTTGCGCCAAGAGCTGCAGCGGCTCACGCAAGGCCAGATCGCATTCACGCAGCGCGCGCCAGCGCTGAACCGGAAGCCAGAACACCTGGCGAAAGTAGGTTGTCCAACCGGGCTTGGCGCTGAGTTGCACCTGCTCAAAGGCTTTGAGCCGGGCTTCGACCACCGGGGCAAACGACAGGCGTGAGCGCGCGTCGTCCTTGTGCATGCCGGCGAACTTCTGCAAATCTTGCAGGCCGATCTCCTCGCCCCGCAGACCCTTGTTGACATGGCGGTAGATGAAGCGTCCGATGACACCACTGAGCGCGACGATGATCATGCTGTAAAGCGCCACCGCAGCATTCAGCGAGCCGACCCGGAAAGTTGAATGCACCAGGATGAACCATGGCCCGGCAATTCCCAAACTCATGTGGAACCAGAACCACCACTTCATACGGCCCCAATTTCGCGCAAAAGCGAAATGCTTGCGCAACGGGTAGCCGAACAGGATCAGCATCATGACGCCACCGACCACACCCAGCCAATAACCCATGTCGTCGCCGGCCTTGAACAATTCCAGACGACTGAACTGCCAGGCACCCAGGGTCAGCGCCATCAGCAACAAATAAATGGCCGAATCGCTCGTCCAAAAGCTCTTGGGCTTGCGCGGCGGCGTGCTGATCGGAGCAGTTTCTTGCTGTGATGCGCTCATGTGGCTCGGTGGAAATGGTTCCGTAGATATTGTCAAACTTAAAACAACAAGGTATTGCCGCCCGCCTCGCCCACCGGCGTGGCGCAAGGCCGGCCCGGCCGGTCGATTGCCACGGGGGGATCTGCACCGACAGCCCGCTTTTCAGGGTCGAACTCGCACCCGCCGCAGGGCAAGTGAATAGGATAGCGGGATAAAATTAAGCCACGCTTAGCACAGCGGTAATTAGATGTAACTTACGCACATCAAATCAACCATAAATGCCCAAAAAAAAATGCCTGCCGCAGAGCGACAGGCATTTTTTTCAGGAAGCTTGGCTGAACTATTTCAGCTTCATTTCCTTGTAGTCCACGTGCTTGCGAGCCTTGGGATCAAATTTCTTGATCAACATTTTCTCGGGCATGGTTTTCTTGTTCTTGTCGGTCGTGTAGAAGTGACCGGTACCAGCTGTGGACTCCAGCTTGATTTTTTCGCGTCCGCCTTTTGATGCCATGATCTTGTTCCTTCAGATTTAAGCTTGGCCGCGGGCGCGCAGGTCTGCGAGCACGGAGTCGATGCCGTTTTTGTCGATCAGGCGCAGGCCGGCGCAGGAAATGCGCAAACGCACCCAGCGGTTTTCGGTCTCGACCCAGAAACGACGGTATTGCAGGTTCGGCAGGAACCGGCGCTTGGTTTTGTTGTTGGCGTGGGAAACATTGTTCCCGACCATCGGGCCTTTGCCCGTGACTTCACATACGCGTGCCATGAGGACACTCCAGAAAATAGCGCCGGTTTTCGCCGACGCGTTAACAGCTTTCGCTGCACCTCGCCACAGTCATCACCTTGGGGTCATGCCGTGGCGGTAGAGAAAATTCGCCAAGCTCTGCTTGACCCATCGAGTTAGCAGAATTCAGCAAAGCCTTGGATTATATCCGCTGTCGAGCCTGCCCTGGGCGCACACTTACTGGGCGCCGTTCTGCTCCAGAAAGCGCTGCGCATCCAAAGCCGCCATGCAACCGGTGGCGGCGCTGGTGATGGCCTGGCGATAGACGTGGTCCTGCACGTCGCCGGCGGCGAACACGCCCGGCACACTGGTCATCGTGGCCATGCCAACCGACCCGGAGCGCGGGACAATGTAGCCATCCTTCATCTCCAACTGCCCCTTGAAAATCTCGGTGTTGGGCTGGTGCCCGATGGCGATGAAGCAACCTTGCAGGGCCATATCCTCGGTACGGCCATCCTGCACGTTGCGGATGCGCACCCCGGTCACACCCGAGTTGTCGCCCAGCACCTCATCCAGGGCGCTGTGCAGTCGGAGTTCGATCTTCCCTTCCTTGACCCGAGCCATCAGCTTGTCGATCATGATGGGCTCGGCCCGAAAGCTGTCGCGCCGGTGGATCAGCACCACCTTGCTGGCGATGTTGGACAAATACAGCGCCTCTTCCACGGCGGTGTTGCCGCCTCCGACCACAGCGCAGACCTGGTCGCGGTAGAAGAATCCGTCGCAGGTGGCGCAGCCGCTCACACCCCGGCCCATGAATGCCGTCTCCGACGCCAGGCCCAGGTACTTGGCCGAGGCTCCGGTGGCGATGATGAGCGCGTCACAGGTGTATTCACCGGAATCGCCTTTGAGCTGCAACGGGCGTTGGCTCAGGTCCACGGCGCTGATGTGGTCGAAGATGATCTCCGTGTTGAAACGCTCGGCGTGCGCCAGGAAGCGCTGCATCAGATCGGGCCCCTGCACCCCGGCCACGTCGGCCGGCCAGTTGTCCACCTCAGTCGTGGTCATCAACTGGCCACCCTGGGCGATGCCGGTGATCAGCACCGGATTGAGGTTGGCGCGCGCCGCGTACACCGCAGCGGTGTAGCCGGCCGGGCCGGAACCCAGAATAAGTAGCTTGGCATGCTTGGCTTTAGACATCAAAATCACCCATCAAAAAAAATTGCCTCTTGGGCGTGTACATTTTGCTCATACGGAGCACGCTGTGTGCCTGCTGTTTCGGACTTCCCCAGAAACCGAATCTGTCCCATTGTATGGAGCTAGCGCTTCGCGTGCCCCGCGCTGTGGGTGAACTTTTGAAGGCAATGCCATGGTCATGTTGTCCAGCCTGGAATTGATTCGCCGCGTCCCCCTGTTTGCCATGCTCAGCGCGGCCCAGGCCGACGCGGTGGCGCAAGCCGTGTCCAAATGCCGTTACAAGCGCGGCGCCTTTTTGGTGGAACAGGGACAAATGTCCGATGCACTGACAATTTTGCTGTCCGGGCGAGCGCGCGTTTTCACCACCGACGCGCGCGGGCGCGAAGTCATCCTGGCGACCCTGGAGTCGGGCGACTGCATCGGCGAGATGAGCCTGATCGATGGCCAGCCGCATTCGGCGACGGTGCGCGCCGAGTCCCAGTGCGACGCGCTGCTGCTGGGGCGAACGCAGTTCCTGCGCTGCCTGTATGAGGACGCATCGCTGACTCAGGGCATTCTTGAGTCGCTGGTGCGGCGCCTGCGCAGCGCTGACCAAAAGATCGAATCCCTGGCCTTGATGGACGTGTATGGTCGGGTCGCTCGGGTATTGATCGAGGCCGCAGTGCAGGACGAGCACCAGCGCTGGATCGTGCGCGAGAAGATATCGCGCCAGGATCTGGCAAAAATGGTGGGGGCGTCGCGCGAAATGGTCAGCCGAGTCATGAAGGACCTGGAAGAGCGCGGCTTTGTGCAGACGACGGCCGAGGGTGCCATGTGCATCCAGCCCAAGCTCCAACGCCCGCTCTGATTGGCGGTTCAACGCAAGAGAACTGACACGCATGACCCGAGGCGCTGCGCCGCCCAAGCATGAAAGTTGGAGTTAGCAAAGACATCGATCCATGACTTATTCACTTCATACCCTGACCCGCTCCGCGCCCGAGGCCGGCGCTCGCCCGGGACTGCGTCGCTTCCCGCACGAGATCGTGCTGATCTTGGGAGCGCTGGCGCTGCTGTTCTGGCTGATCGCGCTGCTGAGCTACTCGGCCCAGGACGGCGCCTGGTCCACCTCCGGCAGCGGCGCGCCGCTGCACAACTGGGGCGGGCGCCTGGGTGCCTGGCTGGCCGACATGAGTTACTTCCTGCTGGGCTTCTCGGTCTGGTGGTGCCTGGGCGCGCTGGCACGCGTCTGGCTCACCGGCCTGGCGCATTGGATGCGCGACCATGAAGCCCCAACGCCCAGCGAAGCCCGAGCCCATCGCGCCATTTTCTGGTTGGGTCTGGCGCTGTTGCTGGCCAGCAGCAGCGCCCTTGAATGGTCCAGGCTGTACCGGCTCGAGGCGCTGCTGCCCGGCCACGGCGGCGGCGTGCTGGGGTTCTGGCTCGGTCCCCTGGGCGTCCAATGGTTGGGCTTCTCGGGCTCCGCGCTGGTGGCCATCGCGCTGGCCCTGGTGGGTGCGGCGGGCGTGTTCGGATTCTCCTGGGGAAAAGTGGCTGAAGGTCTGGGTGCCTGGCTGGCGGCCCGAGTGGAGTCGCTCAAGGCCCGGCGCGAGCGCGAGCTGGACATGGCGCTGGGCCAGCAGGCGGCGCGCGAGCGCGAGGAGGTGGTGCAGGAAGAGCGTGTGGAGATCCACCAACACCATGTCGCGCCGATGCTGATCGAACCCGTGCTGCTCGACGTTCCACAAAGCGCGCGCGTGGCCAAGGAACGGCAAAAACCGCTGTTCTCGGAGTTGCCCGACTCCGCCCTGCCCCAGGTCGATCTGCTCGACAGCGCGCTGGCGCGCCAGGAAACCGTGGCGCCCGAAACGCTGGACATGACGAGTCGCATGATCGAGAAGAAGCTCAAGGACTTCGGCGTCGAAGTGCGCGTCGTCGCCGCCCAACCCGGGCCGGTCATCACGCGCTATGAGATCGAACCCGCCACCGGCGTCAAGGGCTCGCAGATCGTCGGGCTGGCGAAAGACCTGGCGCGTTCCCTGAGTCTGGTGTCGATCCGCGTGGTCGAGACCATTCCCGGCAAGAACTACATGGCGCTGGAGCTGCCCAACGCCAAGCGCCAGACCATCAAGCTGTCCGAAATCCTGGGCTCGCGCGTTTACAACGAGGCCAAGTCGCTGCTCACCGTGGGGCTGGGCAAGGACATCGTGGGCAACCCGGTCGTGGCCGATCTGGCCAAGATGCCGCACGTGCTGGTGGCCGGCACCACCGGATCGGGCAAATCGGTGGGCATCAACGCGATGATTCTGAGCCTGCTGTACAAGGCCGAGGCGCGCGATGTGCGCCTGCTGATGATCGACCCGAAGATGCTGGAAATGTCGTTCTACGAAGGCATTCCGCACCTGCTCGCGCCGGTCGTCACCGACATGAAGAAGGCCGCCTACGGCCTGAGCTGGTGCGTGGCCGAAATGGAGCGCCGCTACAAGCTCATGAGCAAGCTGGGGGTGCGCAACCTCACCGGCTACAACACAAAGATCGACGAGGCCAAGGCGCGCGAGGAGTTCATCTACAACCCGTTCTCGCTCACGCCCGAAAGCCCCGAGCCTCTGGACCGGCTGCCGCACATCGTGGTGGTGATCGACGAACTGGCCGACCTGATGATGGTCGTGGGCAAGAAGATCGAGGAGCTGATCGCGCGCCTGGCGCAAAAGGCGCGGGCCTGCGGCATCCACCTGATTCTGGCGACGCAGCGCCCCAGCGTGGACGTGATCACGGGTCTGATCAAGGCGAACATCCCGACGCGCATCGCCTTCCAGGTCAGCTCCAAAATCGACAGCCGCACGATCCTGGACCAGATGGGCGCCGAAGCCCTGCTCGGCATGGGCGACATGCTGTACATGCATTCCGGTTCGGGCCTGCCGATCCGCGTGCACGGCGCCTTTGTCAGCGACGAGGAAGTGCACCGCGTGGTGAATTACCTCAAGTCCCAGGGCGCACCCGACTACATTGACGGCGTGCTCGATGGCGCGCCCGAGGACGGCGAAGACGGCGCCATGCTGGGCGACGGCGGCGGCGAAAAAGACCCGATGTACGACCAGGCGGTGGAGGTCGTGCTGAAGAACCGCAAGGCCAGCATTTCGCTTGTGCAGCGCCACCTCAAGGTCGGCTACAACCGCGCCGCCCGGCTGGTGGAAGACATGGAAAAGGCCGGGCTGGTGAGCGCCATGAGCAGTTCCGGGCAACGTGAAATTTTGGTGCCCGTGCGGGCAGAATGAGGTCCATGAAAAAAATGTTCGCCCTGTTGGGCACGCTGGCGTGCACGCCGCTGGCCTTTGCCGGCGCCATGGAAAGTCTGGACAGCTTCATTCACCAGGCGCAAAGCGGTCGCGCGCAATTCACCCAAGTGGTCACGGCGCCGGCGCGTGAGGGCCAGACCGCCCGCAGCAAGACGTCCAGCGGCACGTTCGAATTTTCCCGCCCCGGGAAATTCCGCTTCAGCTACAAGAAGCCGTTTGAACAGACCATCGTCGCCGACGGTCAGACCTTGTGGCTGTTCGATGCCGACCTGAACCAGGTGACGTCGCGCAAACAGGCGCCGGCGCTCGGGACCACGCCCGCTGCGCTGATTGCCAGCGCCCCCGATCTGCGCGCGCTGCAGGCCGATTTCGTGCTGCAGGCCGCAGCCGACAAGGACGGACTGCAGTGGATCGAAGCCACGCCCAAGACCAAGGAGGGGCAACTCCAGTCGGTGCGCGTGGGCCTGCGTGCCAGGCAGCCCGTGCCGGAATTGGCGGCGCTGGAAATTCTCGACAGCTTCGGCCAGCGCTCGCTGCTCAGCTTTGCCCAAATTGAAATCAATCCCAAGCTGGCGTCCGACACCTTTGTCTTCAAGCCGCCGGCGGGAGCGGAACTGTTGCGTCAGTGAACATGGCCACGCCAAGCGCCCTGCAGGCACCGCTGGCCGAGCGGCTGCGCCCCCGTCACTTGGGCGAGGTCGTCGGTCAACAGCACCTGCTGGGCGTTGGCATGGCGCTGCGCGTGGCCTTCGAGTCGGGCCAGCCGCACAGTTGCATCCTGTGGGGGCCGCCGGGCGTGGGCAAGACGACGATTGCGCGCCTCATGGCCGACTCCTTTGACGCGCAGTTCATCGCCATCAGCGCGGTGCTCGGCGGCGTCAAGGACATCCGCGAGGCGGTGGAACGCGCGCAGCAGGCGCGCAGCGAACTCCAGCCGCAACGCACCATCGTCTTTGTGGACGAGGTGCACCGCTTCAACAAGAGCCAGCAGGACGCCTTTTTGGCGCATGTGGAAAGCGGCCTGTTCACCTTCATCGGCGCCACCACCGAGAACCCCTCCTTCGAGGTGAACTCGGCGCTGTTGTCGCGCGCCGCCGTGTACGTGCTGCAGCCGCTGTCCGAGCAGGAATTGCAGCAGATCGTGCTCAAGGCGCAGGCGCTGGACGCCATTGCGGCGCTGGAACCGGCCGCGCTGGAGCGTCTGATCGCCTATGCCGACGGCGATGCGCGCCGGCTGCTCAACACCCTGGAAACCCTGGCCGTGTCGGCGCGCCAGGAGCAGTTGCACGAGATCAGCGACGCCTGGCTGCTCAAGGTCCTGGGCGAGCGCATGCGCCGCTATGACAAGGGCGGAGAACAGTTCTACGACACCATCAGCGCGCTGCACAAATCCGTGCGCGGCTCGGACCCCGACGCCTCGCTCTATTGGCTGGTGCGCATGCTCGACGGTGGCGCCGACCCGCGCTACCTGGCGCGCCGGCTGCTGCGCATGGCGAGTGAAGACATCGGCCTGGCCGATCCGCGCGCGCTGCGCCTGGCGCTGGACGCGACCGAGGTTTACGAGCGTCTGGGCTCGCCCGAGGGCGAACTGGCGCTGGCCGAATGCGTGATCTATCTGGCAATGGCGCCCAAATCCAACGCCGTGTACCAGGCCTTCAACGAGGCCCGGGCGCTGGTCAAGCGCGAAGGCACGCGCCCCGTTCCAATGCACCTGCGCAACGCGCCGACGAAGCTGATGAAGGACCTGGACTACGGCAAGGCTTACCGCTACGCCCACGACGAGGCCAACGGCTTCGCCGCCGGCGAACGCTACCTGCCCGACGGCATGGACGCGCCCGGCTTCTACCGGCCGGTAGAGCGCGGTCTGGAAATTCGCATTGCCGAGAAACTGCGCCAATTGCGCCAGATCAATCAGGCGGCCCAGGCGCCCACGCGCCAAGGGTAAACCCCTCAGACCCGGCGGCAGCGCCGCCTGGCGCATGGCTACAATCGTGCCCACTGAGTCGCCCGCCGGCCACGGTCTATCCGACCCGTGTGACGGTTGGCGTTTTTTTTGTCGGGCCCAAACCGGCCTGCGGTTTAACACTAAACCAAACGACACGCAGCCAAAGCTGCAGGAGACTTGCAACATGGAAACATTGCTTCAGCAGATCATCAACGGTCTGGTTCTGGGCAGCATGTACGCCCTGGTGGCCCTGGGCTACACCATGGTGTACGGCATCATCAACCTGATCAATTTTGCCCACGGCGAGGTGCTGATGGTCGGCGCCCTGACGAGCTGGACCATCATCGGCCTGATGCAGGACGCCCTGCCCGGCACGCCGGGCTGGATCATCCTGCTGGTGGCCATGCTGATCTCCTGCGTGGTGGCTGCGGCGCTGAACTTTGCGATCGAAAAGATCGCCTACCGGCCGCTGCGCAACAGTCCAAAATTGGCGCCGCTGATCACCGCCATTGGCATGTCGATCCTGTTGCAGACGCTGGCCATGATCATCTGGAAGCCGAACTACAAGCCCTACCCCACGCTGCTGCCGAGCACGCCGTTCGAGTTCGGCGGCGCCGTCATCACGCCCACGCAAATCCTGATCCTGGGACTGACCGCCGTCTCGCTCGCCATCCTGACCTGGCTGGTGAACTACACGCGCCTGGGCCGCGCCATGCGCGCCACGTCCGAGAACCCGCGCGTGGCCGCGCTCATGGGCGTCAAGCCCGACATGGTGATCTCCGCCACCTTCATCATCGGCGCCGTGCTGGCCGCGATCGCGGGCGTGATGTACGCCTCCAACTACGGCACGGCGCAGCACACCATGGGCTTCCTGCCCGGCCTGAAGGCCTTCACCGCAGCCGTGTTCGGCGGCATCGGCAACCTCGCCGGTGCGGTGGTCGGCGGCATCCTGTTGGGGCTGATCGAGTCCATCGGCGCTGGCTACATCGGCACGCTCACCGGCGGTGTGCTGGGCAGCAACTACTCGGACATCTTCGCCTTCATCGTGCTGATTTTTGTGCTCACCTTGCGACCCTCGGGCCTGCTGGGTGAACGCGTCGCGGACCGGGCTTGAGGAGCGATCACATGAAAAACAAGCAATCTTTGACCACGCTCGCCGGCGCTGCGGCCCTGCTGATCCTGCCGCTGCTGCTGCAGGGCTTTGGCAACGCCTGGGTGCGCATTGCCGACCAGTCGCTGTTGTACGTGTTGCTGGCCATCGGCCTGAACATCGTTGTCGGCTACGCCGGCCTGCTCGACCTGGGCTTCGTCGCCTTCTTCGCCCTGGGCGCCTACATGTTCGGGCTGCTGGCCTCGCCGCACCTGACCGAGTCGTTCCCGGCCATCGCGGCGCTGTTTCCTGACGGCCTGCACACACCGTTGTGGATGGTGGTGCCGCTGGCGGCGGGGCTGGCGGGTTTCTTCGGCGTGTTGCTGGGCGCGCCCACGCTCAAGCTGCGCGGCGACTACCTGGCGATCGTGACCCTGGGCTTTGGCGAAATCATCCGCGTGTTCCTGAACAACCTGGACCATCCGATCAACATCACCAACGGCCCCAAGGGACTCAACCAGATCGACTCGATCAGCTTCTTCGGGCTGAACCTGGGCAAACCCATCAGCCTGCTGGGTTTTGAGGTGGCCTCGGTGAGCCTGTACTACTACCTGTTCCTGGCGCTGGTGCTGGTGAGCATCGTTATCAGCCACCGGCTCGAGACCTCGCGCATCGGGCGCGCCTGGATGGCCATTCGCGAAGACGAAATTGCCGCCAAGGCCATGGGCATCAACACGCGCAACATGAAGCTGCTGGCCTTCGGCATGGGCGCCACCTTCGGCGGCGTCGCCGGTTCGATGTTCGCGGCCTTTCAGGGCTTCGTCTCGCCCGAATCCTTCAGCCTGATGGAGTCGGTGATGATCGTCGCCATGGTGGTGCTGGGCGGCATCGGCTACCTGCCTGGCGTGATCCTGGGCGCGGTGCTGCTCTCGGCCCTGCCCGAGGTGCTGCGCTACGTTGCCGGTCCGCTGCAGGCAATGACCGGCGGACGCCTGGACGCGGCCATCCTGCGCCAGTTGCTGATTGCCCTGGCCATGATCACTGTGATGCTGATTCGACCGCGCGGCCTGTGGCCCTCGCCCGACCACGGCAAATCCCTGCAGACGAAGGTATGAAAACTTGCGGGACAGACCAGGCTTGCTCTGTCCTCAACTGATTGAGGGTTTCAAATGACAGAAGCAACCAAAGATATCGTCTTGCGCGTGGCCGGTGTGTCCAAGCGCTTTGGCGGCCTGCAGGCCTTGAGCGATGTGGGCATCACGATCGAGCGCGGACAGGTCTATGGCCTGATCGGCCCCAACGGTGCGGGCAAGACCACGTTCTTCAACGTGCTCACCGGCTTGTACACGCCGGACGGCGGCACGTTTGAGTTGGCCGGAAAACCGTATCAGCCCACGGCCGTGCACGAAGTGGCCAAGGCCGGCATCGCCCGCACCTTTCAGAACATCCGCCTGTTTCCCGAGATGACCGCGCTGGAAAATGTCATGGTGGGGCGGCACATCCGTACCCAATCCGGCCTGCTGGGCGCCGTTTTCCGCACCCCCGGCTTCAAGGCCGAGGAGGCTGCGATTGCGGCGCGGGCGCACGAACTGCTGGACTATGTGGGCGTGGGGCGCCTGGCCGACTACAAGGCGCGCACGCTGAGCTATGGCGACCAGCGTCGGCTGGAAATCGCCCGCGCGCTGGCCACCGATCCGCAACTGATCGCGCTGGACGAGCCCGCTGCCGGCATGAACGCCACCGAGAAGGTGCAACTGCGCGAGCTCATCGACCGCATCCGCAACGACAACCGCACGATTTTGCTGATCGAACACGACGTCAAGCTGGTGATGGGCCTGTGTGACCGCGTCACCGTGCTCGACTACGGCAAGCAGATCGCCGAAGGCACGCCGGCGTCGGTGCAGAAGAACGACAAAGTGATTGAAGCCTATCTGGGCACGGGAGGACATTGATGACGGCCGCAACTCTACTGAAAGTCACCGGCCTCAAGGTCGCCTACGGCGGCATCCAGGCCGTCAAGGGCGTGGACTTTGAGGTGCACGAAGGGGAGCTGGTGTCGCTCATCGGCTCCAACGGCGCCGGCAAGACCACCACCATGAAGGCCATCACCGGCATCCTGCCGATCAACGATGGCGACATCGAATACATGGGTCACAGCATCCGCGGCCAGGGCCCCTGGGACCTGGTGCGACAAGGCCTGGCCATGGTGCCGGAAGGTCGTGGCGTGTTCGCGCGCATGAGCATCATGGAAAACCTGCAGATGGGCGCCTACATCCGCAACGACAAGCCGGAAATCGCCGCCGACGTGGAGAAGGTGTTCACGATTTTTCCGCGTCTGAAGGAGCGCCGCGAGCAGCTGGCAGGCACGCTCTCGGGCGGCGAGCAGCAGATGCTGGCCATGGGCCGCGCCCTCATGAGCCGGCCCAAGGTGCTGTTGCTGGACGAGCCTTCCATGGGCCTGTCGCCGATCATGGTGGACAAGATCTTTGAGGTCATCCGCGACGTCGCGGCCCAGGGCGTGACGATCCTGCTGGTGGAGCAAAACGCCAGCCGTGCCCTGGCCATTGCCAGCCGCGGCTACGTGATGGAATCGGGCCTGATCACCATGTCGGGTGACGCCAAGGAAATGCTCAACGACCCGAAAGTGCGCGCCGCGTATCTCGGGGAATGATGCAGCGCGGGCCGCAGCAGGCGTAGGTCGGGTGAGCGAAGCGGAACCCGACAACATCCTACATTGCTTACTTCCGGTCGGGTTACGCCCTGTGGGCTAACCCGACCTACGAAATCAGCGACAGCTCAGGCCAACGCCGCTTTCACGGCCGCCGACACCTGTGACATCTCGGCCTTGCCGGCCAACTGGGCTTTCACCAGGCCCATCACCTTGCCCATGTCGCCCTGCCCTGGCTTGTGGCCGAGTTCGAGGGCCAGCGCCTCGACGATGTTCTTGACCTCGGTGGCCACTGCGTCCGCGCTCAGACGCTTGGGCAAATAGGCCTGCAGCACGAGCAGTTCCGCGCTTTCGATGTCGGCTAGATCCATGCGCGCCGCTTGCGTGAATGCCGTGATGGAGTCCTTGCGCTGCTTGATGAGCTTGTCCAGGATCGCGATCACGGCCGCGTCATCGAGCGTGATGCGCTCGTCCACTTCCCTTTGCTTGCAGGCGGCAAGCAGCAGGCGGATCGTCCCCAGGCGCACGCTGTCCTTGGCGCGCATCGCGGTCTTCATGTCTTCGGTGATCTGGTCTTTGAGTGTCATGGGTTTTCCTAGTGCAAGTGAATTGCGGGACAGTCCGCAGTGACGCGCAGCGAACCAGCTCTGTCCTCAACTGTCCAAGAAAAAAGCCTGCTGAAGCGTCCTCAAGCAGGCTATTTTGACTCTCTACGTGAAAGAGCAAGCTCTCACACTTCGGGGCGCCTTGGCGCCGAAGCGTGAAAGTCAGCGGTTGTTTAGAACAGCTTCTTGGGCAACTGCATCGAGCGAATGCGCTTGTAGTTGCGCTTCACAGCGGCCGCCTTCTTGCGCTTGCGCACGGCGGTGGGCTTCTCATAGAACTCGCGCGCGCGCAAGTCGGTGAGCAGGCCGAGTTTTTCGATGGTGCGCTTGAAGCGGCGCAGCGCGACGTCAAAAGGTTCGTTTTCTTTTACGCGAATAGTGGTCATTACGTCATGGTTTCCAAATGTGCTGCCTGTGCGTCAAAGGAGATCGGGCCGATGGACGTAGGTTCAGCTTGTGTTCCCCGTCTAGATGTTGATCAGGCCGACGGGGGTTTGCCAGCAAAGCTAAAGATTATATGCCAATTGCGACTCGCCCGGGCCTGCCTGCCCCAGCGCAAAGGCAATCTCTTCCAGGTCCAGCGGCTCGATCCAGTCCAACTGTTTTTCCAGCACCGCCAAGGTCGCCTCCGACGCGTCGCTGCCTGCGGCCTGGCGCGCGCTGATGCGTTCGCGCAATTCTTCGATTTCGACCTGAGGCGCGGCGATGGCAAACGTGGCGCCACAACGCTGGGCCAACGCCGCGAACCGGGCGCGCTCGGCGCGGCGCAGGAACGCCGCGTCCACCACCACCGACCAGCCCGCATTCAGCAGCAGCAGCGCCAGCTCGTGCAGTCGGTCATACGTGCGTTCGTGCGCGTCGGCCCCATAGATGCCCCCATCGAGCGGTGACTCACTGCGCTGCAGCGACGTCAGGCCATACAGGCGCTTTCGCTCCACGTCCGAGCGCAGGCGCAGCGTGTTCGCCTGCGGGTCCAGCAACAGCAGCTGATTCGAGACCGTGGTCTTGCCGCAGCCCGCCAGACCGTGCGTGATGACCAAGCGCTGCGGCTTGGGTGAGGCCAGTCCTTCAGCCAGGGCGATGTAACTCATGGCCTCTGCAGCGCTCTCCTGCCCTTGGCCGACGCGGATGGCGGCGACCTTGGCACGCACCAGCGCGCGGTAAACGGCATAAAAGCGCAGCACCCGCGCGGCCTCGTAGTCGCCGCTGGCGCTCAAGGTCTGATCCACCCACCAGTTGGCCAGACCCGGCTGGCCGTGCTGCAACAGGTCCATGGCGGTGAATGCGATGTCACTGGCCACATCGATCCAGCGGTAGTCCGGATTGAACTCGATGCAATCGAACATGCGCACGCGACTCTCGATCAGCACCAGATTGCCCAGGTGCAAGTCGCCATGGCATTCGCGCACCTGGCCCGCTGCCTTGCGCTGCTGCAGCAGCGGCGTCAGGCGCGCCCATTGCTGCTGCGTCCATGCGCGCAGTGCATCCAGCCGCAACTGGCTGTGCGCTGCGGGCAGCAGCTTGGATGAAATGTCGAGGTTTTCCAGCATCGGCGCGAGCACCGCGTCGGGCGAGCCAAAGCGCGACGCCACAGGCGCCCGCGCCGCCGCCGCGTGAAACGCTACCAGTCCCTGGGCCAGATCGCTCAAGTGCTCCGGCCGCAAGGCGCCGCGCTGGCAAACACGATCGAGCCGCCCGGCTTCGTCAAAGCGGCGCATCTTGACGGCATACTCGATGGCGTCGCCGGCCCCCGCCAGCACCGGGTCCTCGGGTGTGCCCGCGATGGGCACGACTTCCAGGTAGATGTCCGGGGCGAAGCGGCGGTTCAAACGCAGCTCTTCTTCGCAAAACTGGCGCCGCAGTGGCAGGGTGCCAAAGTCCAGGAACTTCAGGCTCAGCGGCTTCTTGATCTTGTAGGCAAACTCCCCCGCCAACAACACCCAGGAGATATGCGTCTGCACCAGTTCCACTGCGGACACCGGGTGCGCATAGCGCGCCGGTTGCATCAAGGCGCGGATCAACTGTGGCAAAGTGGGGTCCATGGCGCCATGGTGCCAGATTTCCAGGGGTGCGCCCGCCAGTCTTGCATTCAAGCTGTTGGGCCGCAGCTTGGAGTCAGTCTTGTCATCCGCCGAATTGGAGTTGAAATTTGGAAAATCTGATCGCTGCTGTTTTTCGCCTGGTGTTTCGCGTCGTGCTGCTGGCGCTGGGCTTGGTGTTTGTCGCCAGCCTGGTGTTTGCCGCTGCATTTGTCTTTGCCCTGTGGGGCCTGCGTTCGGTTTGGGCGCGGCTGCGGGGCCGGCCGGTCACGCCCATGGCGTTTCAGTTCAACCCACGGGCGCAGTGGGGTCGCTTTTCTGGTGGCGGCCGTGCCGCGCCTGAGGACCGGGGCGCAAGCGGCCCGCGCGCAAACCAGGATGCCATTGGGGACATCACGGATGTCGTACCCAAGTCCAGCCCCGCCGCACCAAGCAGCCATTCCCCATGACCCAGATCGACCGCCGCCCCCTGCTGCGCGCCCTGTTTGACGCGGCGGTGGCCTCGGCCCAGCCCGCGCTGTGCCTGCCGCCGCATCTGCCTTCTGCGCCCAAGGGCCGCACCATCGTCATCGGCGCGGGCAAGGCCTCGGCGGCGATGGCGCGCGCGCTGGAAGACCATTGGAGCGGGCCGCTCGAAGGCCTGGTCGTGACGCGCTACGGCTACGAGGTGGCTTGCCAACGCATCGAGATCGTGCAGGCGGCGCACCCAGTGCCCGACGCCGCCGGGCTGCGGGCAGCGCAGCGCATCCTCAAGTTGGTGAGCGGCCTCACGCGCGACGATCTGGTGATCGCGCTGATCTCGGGCGGCGGCTCCTCGCTGCTGGTGGCGCCCGGCGCCGGACTCACGCTGGCCGACAAGCAGGCGGTGAACGCCGCGCTGCTCAAGTGCGGCGCCAGTATTTCGGAGATGAACTGCGTGCGCCGCCACCTCTCCGACATCAAGGGCGGGCGCCTGGCCGCCGCCTGTTATCCGGCGCGCCTGCTCACGCTGCTGATCTCCGATGTGCCCGGCGACAAGCCCACCGACATCGCCTCCGGGCCCACCGCGGCCGACCCCAGCAGCTGTGCCGACGCGCTCGCCATCATCGAACGCTATGGCATCGAGCTGCCCGACGCCGCGCGCACCCTGCTGACCAGTGGCCAAGGCGAGAGCATCAAACCGGGCGACCCGCGCCTGACCGACATCCAGACCCGCATCATCACGGCGCCGCAGATGGCACTGCAAGCCGCTGCGGACGTGGCGCGTGCTGCTGGCCTCACGCCCTACATCCTGAGCGACAGCATGGAAGGCGAGGCGCGCGACATCGGCAAGGCGCACGCGGCCATCGCGCGCCAGGTGGCCACTCTGGGCCAGCCGTTTCAGGCTCCTTGCGTGCTGCTCTCGGGCGGCGAGACGACGGTGACGATCCGGGGCCAGGGCCGCGGCGGACGCAATGTCGAGTTCCTGCTGTCGCTGGCCGTGGCGCTGGACGGCCTGGCGGGCGTGCACGCCATCGCCGGCGACACCGACGGCGTGGACGGCATGGAAGAGATCGCGGGCGCCTGCCTCACGCCCGACACGCTGGCGCGCGCCTGGGCCCTGGGCATGAATCCACGCAGCAGTCTGGACAACAACGACGGCCACGGCTTCTTCCAAGCCCTGGGCGACTCGGTTGTGACCGGGCCGACGCTGACCAACGTGAACGACTTTCGCGCGATCGTGATCGAGGCCGTCTAACTTTCACACCCGTGCAGCGCGCCCCAGCCGGTCAGCGCCGGCGCAGACGCAGCGCCAGTTCATGCGCGGAATTGGGATGCGCCACCTGGGCGTAGGGCGGCTTGGGCCAGACCCAATCGCGCTCCGGAAACAGCACCCGCATGGCGTTGATGTCGCAGTGATAGGGCGGGCCCTGGATCAGACCCTCGGCGCTCGCAGCCGGGCGGATCATCTGCATGAACATCACCCACAAAGATCCCTCGGGCTTGAGCCATTGACGCAACTGCTGGGAATAGCTGAGCCAATGCTCCGGATGCAGCGCACACAGGCAGGTTTGCTCATAGATCGCATCAAACGCCTGGGCCGGCTGGTAGGTGAGGACATCGGCTTGAATCACTTCAGCCTGAAGCTGCTGCGCGTCCAGCTGGGCCCGCACCCTTTCGACGGCGGCTCCGGTGTAGTCGATGCCCACCACCTCAAAGCGTCTCCGAGCCAGTTCCGCCACCTCCCAGCCGCTGCCGCAACCGGGCACCGCAATCCGCCCAGGCAGCAACTCCGCGCTGTCGAGCCAGGCCAAAAGCTGCGAACTCGGACCACCCCGGTCCCAACCGGTTTCATTCTTCTCGAAGCGCTCTTGCCAAAATTCTTGTGAAGGGCCTGCCATGGTGTGGTCTCCGTCATGAAGGAAGACGGGCTGCCTCCTTCGAGCTCCAACGATAACTTGAAATCACCACGATTGAGCTCGAGCGCCTGGCCTGCAAAATGACACAAGCCCAGGCACTTCTTTACGCCGATGAGACGGATGTATTTGGTGATGCGGGCTATCAGGGCGTCGAGAAGCGGGAACAAAACCTAGAATTGCCCATCACTTGGCATGTGGCGATGCGCCCTAGTCAGCGCCGTGTACTACCGAAAACAACAGAGGGTGAAGGGGTTAGCGAGAGTCTCTTTGACACACCAAGGCCAGCATTCGTGCCAAGGTTGAGCATCCGTTTCATGCGGTCAAGAACCTGTTCCGTCACCGCAAGGCACGCTATAGAGGGTTGGCGAAGAATACCGCCCAGTTGCTCTCGTTGTTTGGCTTCGCTAATTTGGTGCTTGCGCGACGGTGGCTTGATGCGCATAGCCAAGTTTCGACCTAAAAATGGGAAATGAGGCAAAAACACTTAGAAATAGGGTGTTTTTACGTGAAAAAGTCGAATGTTATGAGCTATTCTGAAAATGTATCCACGGAAGCGGTGGAAATTGTGAATTGTTCAGTGCTTCCTTAGGACTATGGGCAGATGACAATCCAACACCGCCTTGGGTTAGGCGACATCATTTTATTCACTAACTAAAATATGATCTGGCGCGAAAAAGTAATTTGATGCTGACCTATTTGGGTGCTATTCTAGGTTTCACAAATTGGTTGAACATGGCATTGACACGAAAGATTGGGGCGGTAGTGTGGAAGGGAATTTATCTTATGAAGATTGAGAAAGCGACAGTGAATAAACACTAAGATACGACGCACTGTAAACGAGTCTGCCCTACGCGGGCTAAAAATAGGAGTTATTGTGACAGCAAATGAATCTCAACATTTAAATCCATGGTTTAAATTATTTTTTAATTTAAACGAATCCAAAATAAGTATTGATGAATTACAGCAATGGTTATTTGATGCAGAATTTGATGTGGTTTTTTCTGAAAAAAACAAAAAGATGATATCGTCACGCATAAACCATCCTGAAATTGATGTTTACTACGGTTACGAAATAGAAATTATTGAAGCACTCTTTGGGGCGCGTGTACGTAGCATCAATGTTAGAGAGCCTAATGTTAATGAAATCTGCGATTTTACTGCTTACCTGCTTAACTCCATCAGCCCTAACTTAGGTATTACAGAGCAGAGTGAATCATGGAAAGACGATGTGTTAACAGGAGCCGTATCTACGCCTGTTGCCAAATCTCTTTTGAGTTACGAAATATCTATCCCTGAAAAAAAAATAGCTTTATCGTACTTTAAGTATAACATCTTAACGTATGGATTTTATCACTCAGACGACCCAATGACTTCTATGTTTATCGTGATGAGAAATATTGATTGCTTTTTAAGCTTAGTTGGCAGGCAAGAGCGAATATTTAGATTTAAAGCATCAGTAGAAGAAATTGATCACTTCATTGTTGCTGACCCAAAGAAATTCAGAGCGTTAGCTTGCAAACTGCAAATTCCAATACTGGACACATTGGACGAAACTGAATATATGAGCGAAGTTGCTGATTACGATATACCGCCTAGCTTATCTACCATTAAGTTCCGAGAGGTTACCTTAGTACTGGAGGAAGAAAGCCATTCCAAGCCCGAACTTGACTCACCAAATCCTGATTTTCAAGAGAAATAGACAAAGAAAATTATAAAAGTGAACGAGTCAAAGAATGACTCTAATCCTTCACAAAATAAAATAGTACGGATTCTTAAATTTCTCCTTCAAGCATTCAATGGCGAAAGTTAGAGGCTTGCCCCTAATCTTTGCTGCAATGCAACATTTTCTCGCAATCCACGCAGATTGCCCCTAAAATCGCCACCATGCTGCACTGCAACATAAATCATCCAACCGGGTGGTGAAGGGCAAAAAGCAGATTCGGTCACCCACTTAACCCCAAGGAACAGCCATGAACAACACCATCGAACAATTCGCCGCCAACAACAAGACCAACCTGCAAGCCGTTGAGGCCCTCGCAACCCAGGCTTACGCCAACTTCGAAAAGTTGACCGAGTTGAACCTGGCCAGCACCAAGGCGGTCCTGGCTGATTCGTTCAGCCACGCACAGCAGGTTCTGGGCGCCAAGGACGCACAGCAACTGGCAGCCCTGCAGTCCGGCTTGCTCAAGCCCCTGACGGAAAATTCGACGGCCTACGCCCAACACGTGCAATCGATCTTCGGTGGCACCGGTTCCGACTTCACCAAGTCCGTTGAGGCCAAGACCGCTGAAATGCAAAAGGCCTTCGCCGACATGCTGGCCAACGTGACCAAGGGCGCTCCTGCCGGCACCGAATCCGCTGTTGCAGCCTTCACCGGCGCCTTCGCGGCCGGCCAGAACGCACTCGAGTCGGCACAGGTTTCGGCCAAGAAGGCCATGGAAGTCGCTCAGTCCAATTTCGCTGCCGCGACCAAGCAAACCGTTGACGCCGTCAAGAAGGCCTCCAAGGTCGCCTAATTGCCCTGGGCCCTAGCAGCCTGTCGGACTTTGGGCGTGGGCGCTACGGGGGTGCATTCGGATGCAGCGCTAGGCGCGGTGCCGAAAATGGGCCCGCCATTGCCTGCGCGCTGCGCCTAGCATCCATCCCCGTTGGGCTCCAACGCGTCCCGCGCGCAAAGTCCGACAGGCTGCTAGGCCCGACATTCTCAAACGGCACTTGTTAGTGCCGTTTATTTTTGTGCCTCCAGCGACGCAACATGGCCGGCGGGCACAGGGTCGGACTTGCCGCGCCGAACTTAGCCGTTCTTCAGCCACCACTCGCTGAACGCCACCAAGTCCGCGTGCGTTGAGCTCACCGCGCTCAATCCAGGCCCGACATTCGGGCTCCCGTTGGGGCCGCGCAGGATCAGCGCCGTGTGAATCTCGCCACTGATTCCGTCCATGTAAGGCAGATAGTCATCCACGAACGCACGGGGCTTTAACTGATGGATGACTTCGGCTTTGGGACTCACGGCGCCAGCCTGGTGCCCGGTGGCATAAACCTTGTCGATGGGGAAGCCGTAGGTGCGCAGATTTTCCAGGCGCGCCTCGGCAAACTTCTCCTCCAGGGCGGTGACGCATACCAGTTCATGCCCAGCGTCGGCCAAACGCTGACAGGCTTGCACAGCACCGGCGATGGGCGAAATGCTGGACCAGAAGTCGGCGTCGAAGTGCAGTCGAAACTGCTCCAACTCCTCACCCCCGAGCCGCTGAACGTCCCATCGGTTGAAATGCCAGTAGCCGTGCGGATCGACCTCGATCGGGTAGGAACCCGAGTAACTCTGCCAAGCCTTGGCGTACGCCAGGTTGAGGTCCAGCAGGACGCCATCGCAGTCCAGCGCAATCAATGGTTTTTTCATGGCTTGGAGGTGACGGCTGGCGGCGTGCGTTCCGGTGCGCCAGTTGCGAGTGACTTTTGCATGAAGTTGCGCACGAAGCCCTTGGGATAATTTGGCAACTCGCCGAAACACGCATAGCCGAGGTGCTCATAGAAGCCCCTGGCCTGAAATTCAAACGTATCCAACCATGCGCTGTGACAGCCGCGCGCCATGGCTTCAGCCTCGGCGCGGCGCAGGAGTTCTTTGCCAACGCCGCGTCCTCTGGCTGACTCCGGAACCATCAGCAGTTGGGTGAACAACCAGCCGTAGCCCGTGGCGCCCCACAGCCCGCCCACCACAACGTTCGAGTCGTCGCGCAGCACGACGGCCAGCGCGCGATGCTGGCTCGGGCCGACCTGGCTTTCGTTGTAGCTGCGCAGTGGATTGAGGATCTGGATTCGAACGTTCTCGTCGGCATCGTCGGTGACGGTGAATGTGTACGGCATGGGAGGAATGTAACGTCAGCTGAACTTCTTGCCGACCGGAGGCTGAATTCACCTTGCCAAGTCCTCACCCATTTTGGGCCCGCCAGGATGGCGCGCCACAGCGCGGTGCTGGTCAAAAAAAGAGGCCGAGCGAACTCGGCCTCTTCTCATTTCTGGCCTGCGCCAGACCGCTTACTTGGCGGGCGATGCAGCAGGCGCTGAGGCGCCAGCCTTCTTGGCAGCAGACTTGTCCGCCTTCTTGCTGGCATGCTTCTTCGCATGCGGCTTCTTCGCCTTGGTCGGCGCGGGCGCGTCAGCGCTTGCTCCAGCCACAGCAGGCGCGGCGTTGACGCTGCCCTTTGCGGCCGCAGGGGCCTGGGCAAACGACACGATGGCGGCAGATGCAAACAGCGCGGCGGCGATCACGGTCTTGATATTGAACATGCTAAACCTCACTCATAAAACGACAGTCGCAAAGCTCGGACCATCTAGAGCGAGCCTGATGAATGGTCAGGCTTGTATCTACAACCTAGGGTTTTCCCGTGGGTTGACGGAGATACTTTTCTTTACCGAAGCGCCTGACTCCAGCGGCCACACCCTCCCGGTAAGCGTTGCGGTTTTTGGCGACCCTTCTGCGGCCTGCTTGATTCCACTGCCGACACAACAGCACGAGCGCGCAGCAAGCGCTTGGCGTTGACGTTGACGTTGACGTTGGCTTTAAAACTAAAGTTAACGTCAATGTCAATTCAGCCTGGACCTATGAATCCATTCACTCTGGTGGCTTCGCTGGCGTATATGGCTGCGTCAAGTTCCATACGCGGCGTTTGAGCCTTGGTCGGCAAACACAGCCCAACGTCTCTCCGCTATGGGCAATGATCGTGCCGCAAGTCAGGAGTCTCGACAGACGAAAAAAATACCGCCGCTGGACGGCAATCCGTAGCCGCGCCGATGAAGTCGTGCCGCCAAGCGGCGATCCTCACTGAGTCCTAAAAACACCAAGCCGCCATCAAAAGGGAATTAGACTAAATATAACCGGCCGCTTTCTCCACAACTTTCGCATAAAGCAAATCTCCAAAGATTTCTGGTCTTCCTTTGAATAGAATATCGGTCTTTTCTAAACCTGATAAGGTTCGACTTAGGGTAGTTCGCTCATCATGATTCTCCGCCAAACGTACCACGGCATTCACGTATTCATCTACACTCTTAGCAATCAACCATTCTGGAAAACCCATTCTTTCAAATAGGCCCTGATCAATATGTTCATGAACTTCCGGCCCGGTTTTGCAAACCCCAACCAGACCTGCACTCACAGTGTCAATAATACCGTTGGTATTACCAAAAGGGAAAGGATTGATGAACAGATCACAGTCAGCCACCACCGCCATGTATTCAGCATACGCTTGGTGCGGATAGACAATCGCGTTATCACCCAAGAACATTTTAATTACACGTAGCACATTCGGATAAACCAAGCCTTGAGCTTGACCCACTAAAAATCGATATTGAATGGGCACACGAGACCGCTCAAGAATATCAGCGCAAGCCTGCAAAAATCCAGGATTTAATTTCATAGTAGTCGAACAAACAACAATTCGAACCACATCCGGATTGATACGCAATGTTTTCCACGCAGGTAGATTCTTAGCGGCGGCCGATGGACGATAGGGCATGCCGTCTTTTGGCAACTTCAGAAGCCTTTCACTAAAGCAGGTTTCGCTACCAACATAGTCTTCCTCAACCACGACAAAATCAATCGCATGAGCATGGGTGGTGGCCGGATGCCCTAGGGCCATCAACTGCAAAGGCGCAACCCGCAAATTGGCCAGCCACATCGTCAATGGAAACATCCCTACACTAGGCATATAGCAAATTGACGCCTTGCTCTGGAAAGACTGCGCTTGAATCTGGCGCAACTGATCCATGAGACCAACTTTATGAATCGGAATGAATTCATCAAATACTTGCTTGGTGATGTTATCGACACAATTATCATACGCCATCGCGACCATGTGAAAATGGCGGCGCGCACTTTCCATCGTACGCGAATGAGTTCGATAAATTGAATGAGAGCTACCAAACCACTCCAAAACAACCAGCATCACTGGTTTTGCATTTTCCCTCGCCGAAAAAACAAAAGGAATATGATAATCAGTGTCAAAAATTTTGTTTTGAACCAACTTTCGGCAGATCAATGTATTTATGGGTTTCTTAACATCGTGCTTATCAATTCGATTGGCATAACTGCAATGCATATATAGATCGTGCAGCACGCCCATCGGCAACTGCTCAATATCATCCATCTGGTCGAGATGGTTAGTGAGCCACGGCAAGATTTCCTCGCGCTTACTATGCGCTACAGGCGATCCCAAAAAACGCGGCGAAATGAGCACCAAGCACAAACCTGCAGCAAGCACTCGATTGGCTTCCCAAAGTGCATTTAGTTCCAAGATAACTTCAGAATCCGGGGTGTATAGAAGGCAAAACTTGAGCAAATCTCTCTTTGCAAGTTCCAAATACCTATAATCCAAATTATCTTCTTTTACGCTCAGTGAACGAATCACGTGATCGGCATTATGAAACGGACTTGCTGCAAATACCGCAGAGAGCCAGCGATGCATGGATAATACTTGCTGCTGCCACTCCGGAGCAATGGTGAGTGCTCTGTCGGACAAAAGACAGGAAATAGCAGCGGCAATCCGTGTAAAGATATGCTGATCAGCCTCCTGCTGGGATATCGCTTGCAATGGTTGTGCACGAAACTCCGCACCGAAGGCACCATAATTCGCATCTAGGTCCCCGAATAGCGCCATTAACCCGCGCATCCCCATTTCCGGATCACGACTATAGGCGTAGCCCTCAAACTTCTCCAAGGAAAATTCCATTGCCATCACTCCAAATTAGAATGCAAAATTCAAATGCATTAGCCAAGGCGTCGCTATCTTATTTGAAGAACTATTTAGTCGGGCTCTGATGCACACCACAGAGTGCGTTAATGGATATAACTAATGTAATTTCTGCAATCGCTCGCAAAGTGCATCCCGAATTTCGCTGACAACACTTGCCCATTGGCCGATCTGCTGTTGCCTAAAGATTCGCATGCTTGGATACCAGGACGAGTTTGACTGGTTAACTCCCCATCTCCAATCGGTGTAGGTTGGCAGCATGAGCCACACCGGAAGATTTAGTGCTCCCGCAAGATGTGCGACCGAGGTATCTACGCTGATTAACAAATCTAATTGCGCACATACAGCACCGGTTTGCATAAAATCTGCCAATTGCTCCCCCAAATGTGTAATTTTTAGATCTTTTGGCAGAACGATTTCATTAAAGCCACCGGAGGGAATGCCTTTTTGCAAATCAATCCAATCAATCCATGGTAACCGAAATAATTCAGAAAATTCATTTAGATCTGCAATCGATCTAAGTTTGTCGTTTTCATGGGTGGAATTACCTCTTGATACAAAACCCACCCGAAGTCGGTCGGATTTTTTAGTTGGTAGCAATAATTTAGCTTGGCTTAAATCATTTTCTGAAATTCTGAAATATGGAATTGCTGCTGGAATTCTGTTCTGCTCTAAGGAGTAATGAACCGGAATCGAATGGGGAAAGACCCAAAAATCATGAATTGGCAACTGCTCAATTTCGTGTTCACCCAGCACTAAATCAACATCGATTAGACTCTTAAACAGGGATAGCAGTGGCGTCTGACACACGATCGACACTATTTTCGCATGGTAATGTTTTTTAAACACGCTCACGAAACGCGCAAACATGATTTCATCACCAAATCCAAACTCGGTCCAAATTACTATAGACTTATCCTTCAAAGACTCACCGTGCCATTTGGGATAGGACTTCGGTGGCGCTGTCGGCGTGCGTCGTTCATCCGGCACCAAGATATCCCGCTGAGAAAATCCCGAGTCATATTTCCCAATTGACATCAGAAATAGTGCCCGATACAGCCGAGCCATATGAAGTTCCGGCAGACATTGCACGCATGTATTCCAGACCTGCTCTGCCTTAGCGATATCGCCCCTTCTAATCAACAAATTTGTGAGCCGGTTGTAGGCTTCAAACATCAAAGGCGCCTCTTGAATAACTCGGATGTATCTGTCACGGGCTTCTTGTTCCCGCCCATCCTGCTCATATTGAGCCGCACTCTGCATCACCCGATCTAAATTGGCCCTTTGTTTTTGCCAAACAAATTCGATCGCACACTCTGCCTGTCCAAGGGTCTGATCAACTTCAGACAGCCCTTCCACATACCTGTCCTTTATTTTTACGATTCGTTCACATTGTGCACTCTCAGAAAAATGCGTCACCAAATCCAATATGTTGATGGATTTTGGCAATTCTGGTGTAGCCTTATAAAGTGAAAAACTCCATTTGTGATCCAAATTGAAGCGCGAGGGCCAAATTCCATGCTCATACATATCTTCATCGGGAACGGAAATAATCAAGAAGCCTCCAGGTTTCAAAACCCGCAACCAATGTGTCAATGCCAGATTAGGGTCCTGCATATGCTCCAAACAATGAGATGAGTAGACGAAGTCAAAGCTATTGTCACGGATACCATTTAAGTACTGCGCGTCACCATCCTGCACATCCCAATTCCGCACGGACTTAACGGATGGAAACTTGGTGATTTGCTTTGCTAATGAGTCGATACCTCCACCTACGTCAAGGCCTTTACCCACGAAATACCGGAGCCCAAACACAGGGTCTCGGTTTCGGCGCATACTTGCTTTGGTCGTCTCGTCCATTGATCCTCCTAAAATTTAGTGATTTTCTTGTGGCAGTGTAATAACTGAATTCATAATACTGTCGTCACCGTATCCGTAGGAATTGATTGGTGAAAGTAATCTCTTCTCTAGTGCATCAACTACGTCAACCGTGACTGTCGTGTTGGGTGGTACTTCTACTCTCTTTCTCTGAAGCCATAATTCTTGCATGAGGATCGGCCCAGACACATTTATCGGAATAACATCAGGCTCTATTTTCGGGAAAATCGTTGAAGTAGTTGTGAGTTGGCTTCCTGCTTCCAGCTTATAATTAGCGTTGTCGACTAAAGTGTTATTCAAAACCACTGTTTGCGTACCAACAGTGACGCCATCGAATACACCGGTAGTAGTGACTCCCGAACTGGCAAAAGTGGTATTGGCCGCTAAGCTTCCGTCGGCCAGATTGGCGTCTCCCAGTTGGACAACTCCCGAGCTACTCGTCGTAATTACCGCATTCGTGGTGGAGTCATATTCTTTATTACTAACGACGCCACTGATATTAAGATAGACCGCCGCCTTGCCAATGGTTGCCGTGGTGTTGAACTGACTGCCTGTTGCCAAGGTGTAGTTGGTGGTGTCAACGAGCGCATTGTTCAGGTTGACGGTTTGGTTGCCGGCGCTGGCATTGGCAAACACCCCGGTGGTGGTGACCCCCGCAGCAACAAAGCTGGTGTTGGCTGCCAAACTGCCATCGGCCAAGCTGGCATTGCCCAGTTGCACTAAGCCGGAACTGTTCGTCGTGACCGCCGCATTCGTCGTGGTGTCATAGACCTTGCTGCTGACGACGCCGCTGGTCGTGAGATAGACCGCCGCTTTGTCAATGGTTGCGGTGGTGTTGAACTGACCGCCTGTTGCCAAGGTGTAGTTGGTGGTATCCATCAAGGCATTGTTCAAGTTGACGGTTTGGTTGCCGGCGCTGGCATTGGCAAACACCCCGGTGGTGGTGACCCCCGCAGCAACAAAGCTGGTGTTGGCCGCCAGGCTGCCATCGGCCAAGCTGGC
>CAIMSP010000046.1 GCA_903844215.1 uncultured beta proteobacterium
AACACCGCCCCGTGGGTTTGTGGACAACTCGGAGTACCGAGTTCCCCACAAGCCCCACCGGGCGCTACTACTATTATGAGTTCTGACAGTCAATTTCCACACGGAATGACGAGGGGCCGGCTGAGGGGGTGGCTTTTTTGTTTTAAGAATTGCAAATGACGCTTGCACTTTTCAATGCAAAACAGGCTCACCGCCAGGCGATGGCGCACACTGGCTCATTGCTTGCAAGGTGGTGCCGAAGAAGGCAATAGCGTTGACGATACGCAATCGCTCCATGTCATGAGTCAAGTAATACGTCGACGCCGGAAGCAAGAGTTCGGCTATTGATGTTGCAACCAAGGAAGTTGGCCCTCCCCCAACCACTCGCAAGTCAACGCTGGCAGGGACAACACTGACCCATCCATCGACGTGATCGAGCAGGCTTTTACTTGCAAGCGAAAGCGCGCCCCGAAACACATATTCCGAATCTGGAAGTGATCGCTGAACCGTCAAGATATTTCCATGGTCAGTGGCGGACGTGTAGCACTCCCAATCACGCTGAGCGAAGTATTGAAGTGCATACGCCTCAACACCGACCTTCGAAACTTTAATTGCAGCGAGCGCTGCATCGTCGGCAAAGCGAAGTCGCGCTTCCCGCCCCACCAGCTCTCGATAGCCCTTGACGACTTCAGGCCACGACTTCCCTAGTGAATTGCTGCCAGACAGATACTTCAAACTCATGAAGCGTGCAAACCGAGGATCAAGGAAATGGCGGGCATTATTGTGGATAGTCTTGTCATCCGTCCACCGTCCAGCTTCCCATTGGCTCTTGAGCCAGTCCAGATAGGAGGACTTTTCGCCTGCAATTGAGTCACGCATACGCCAGGACCATCCCTGCTCAGAGGCTGATAGCCTCTCCATTACCGAATCAACAAAGTAACTGCGGATGGACGGCAGGTCTATTTCATCCACTATCGATAGCGACTCAATATCAGAAGACATCACCCTCTGAAGACCAAAGTCCCGATACGCTAAGTCATACCAAACATCGCATCGCTTCTTAATATGGTCAACAAGATTGGCAGTAGAGCATGGCAAAGAGCTCATGTGCGTCAGTCAGGGCGAGGCGGGCTGCGAGGACCAGGCGGCAAAAACACTGGCGGCATATTCCTGATTGCTTGCCCCAGTTGCTGCATGATGATGTCCCACGTTGATGGTGGTCGAACAATTTGATACGTCACGAGTCCACCACCAAGGTTCGTGTAAACGTAGGAATTGCGATCCCCAGTAAGACCTGAAAGCTCCATCGATGAACCCATCTGGAGCGATGCCAAATCACTGCCACGCGAGTAGTTAGTTCCATCCGTATAGCGATCTAACTGTGCATTGCCGGCGTAAACACCTCGGATGTTTCCTGGCTTCAATTCCCACAGAACCCGGTCTGCGGAATCAGCAATGTCGGCCCGACCAACGAATAGACCTTCGCTGTCTGTTAAACCAACTTCAGCGGATAGTCCTTGACGTCTTGCCCAAGCCTGAAGCGTTTTATGGGCATTGTTACCGTCGTCTAAGTGGGCAATGTAGTTAAAGAGGTACTGAACAATCTCCGACACGCATTGGTCGTAGTTCAGCCCAATTTCCTGAGGCAGATCAACAGTTTGCGGAGCGAAGAAGAAGACGCAACTCCCGGTTGAGGTAAAAAATTTCCTAGACGCGTATTCTGCCCTACGCGCGCGCTCGTGCAGCCACCCCTGTGCGCCGGTGCGCGCAAGCGCACTGGCTTTGGGGGGGGGTGGCTTTCTTGCTTTAGCCGCTTGCTTCTTTAGCGTGGCGCATACCCGGCGTGCGCCAACTCTTCGCGGATGGCCTGGCCCGCATCGCGCATGAGGTAGGCCTCTTGTGAGTTGGCGGCCAAGGCTTTGTAGTCCTCTATTCCCACACGCTTCAAGAATTCGGCGTAAGCCCAGGCCTGAGCTGGGGACAAGATGACGGTGATGACAGGGGTTCTTCTTTGCATGGCTTTTTCCTTTTTACGGTTGGTGAACACGGGTACTGCGGGTGAGATCCGGCACGCTGTGCGTGCAGGGCTACCCCACCCCTCATGGGCGGCAGCGGGGTCAGGCTGTCAAGGCTGGCCGAGAGGCCACCGCGCTTGCGCGGCTTGGCCTTTACTGCCTGGCACCGCTGCTGCACCCTCGCCCCCAAAGAGGGATGGGGTTCGCGTGCCAGAGCTGGAGCACGGCGCGAGAGCGCCGTGCAGGCTATTGGCTGCTGGTCTTGGGCTGCCCGGCTGTTTGACTTGGGGAGGGCCTGTCTGTGAGCACCGGGCGGGAAGACGCGAAGCGGCTGAAGCCGGGCGCAACAGACGGCCCGGGGTGGGTGGGCCTACCACTCGTGATGCTGCGCGGCACGCGCCTGACTAAAGCACCTGTGGTGACGGCACCAGCCGTGACCACACACACCAAGGGTGATTCAAGCGTGTGGCGCTTGGCTACGGCTGTGGCCGAGCCATGGGCCACACGCGCAGGGCAAGGGGCGCAAGACATAACGGGGGTTTGGTAAACCCGCAGGGCGCAAGGCCCGCGGCCGCAGCGGTGTGGACACCAAACGGAGCTTTAGCGCAGTGACTGGCCGCACTTTGCCAAACAGCCCGTTATGTTGAGTTGGCGCAGCCAACTTACCCCGCAGCCCTGCCAGGCCGGGCCGGGCTCGATGCCCGGTCTGGCCTGCATTCACAGCCCTGCGCGTAGCGCCATGCTTTGACTGCTGTGGCCGCTCACGGGTCTGCGCTATCCGCATGGCGCACAGCGCCCGTATCACGCACAAGCCGCGCCGGATGCGTGGCGTTGTGCACCTCCTTCAACTTGGCCAGGCTCACCAGCGTGTAAATCTGCGTGGTGTCCAGCTTGGCGTGGCCTAAGAGGGATTGAATGAAGCGGATGTCAGCGCCGTTTTCCAGCATGTGTGTGGCGCAGGCGACGCGAAACAGGTGGCAGGAACCGGCGTGCTGCACACCGATTTTGCTCAGATGGCGGCGCACCTGGTCGCCGAGTTTGCCGGGGTCGAAGGGCTGGCCGTCGTCGTCCAGGAACAGGCTGTAATCGTCAGCGCTGCTCACCAGCTCGGGGCGCACCTCGCGCAGGTACTTGTCCACCCAGGCACAGGCCCGCTCGCCAATCGGCACCAGCCGGTCTTTCGCGCCTTTTCCCTGGCGCACCATCAACGCGCCGCGCTCGGTGTCGACGTCGAACAGTTTCAGGCCTGCCAGCTCAAACCTTCTCACGCCGGTGGAGTACAGCACCTCCAGCATGGCGCGCATCCGCATACCCTCAGGCTTCGTGATGTCGCAGCCGTTCAGAATCTCTTCGACCTGCGCCACGCTCAATAGGCCCTTGGGCAAGGCCTTGGGCCGCGTGGGCAAATCCAGATCGGCCGCAGGGTTGTACAGGATGTGGTTTTGCTTCGTTAACCACTTGAACCAGGCTTGCAAGGGCAGGATCAGCCCGAGCTGGGCCGATACCGTCAAGGGCTGTCCGTTGTGCTTTCGGTAGTGGTAGACGTGCCGCTGGTAGCGCTCCAGGATCGGACGGGTAATGTCTTGCGGGCGGTTCAAGCCGCGCTCGTCACACCAGGCAATGAAGCGGCCTATGGCGTGCTTCTGTGCCGCAATGGTGCGCGGTGAGTACGCCACCACCGCCTCCCATTCGTGGAAGGCCGATTGGTAGCGCGTCAGGGCGTTGTGGGCCAATGCTTGCTGCTCGGCGCTGTCCCGTCGGCGTGCGGGCTTCTTGGCTACTGGCAGCGCCGCGGCGCGTTTGTTGCGCTTGGCGCTGACGGTGTTGGTGGCGGTGTTCATTGCGCTGCTGCCATGCCAGTGTCAGCGGCTAAGAAGGTGGCGTGTGAGGAAGCCTGCGCCTTCGGGTACGACAGGACTTTGCCGGAGGCCTCCCCCGTGCATGGTTTGGCTGTCTTTTCTGGTGATTGGGCTGTAAGCCGCGCCAGTGCTGGCGTTGCGGGTGTTTCAGCCATCCGGCCACCCACCGACACCGGGCCGACCGCACCCCGACCGGGGGCCGACTGCTGCGCCTCAGACCCCGACCGCTGTTTGTCGTAGTCGCTGATTTGGAGCGCCTGCACGTCGATCAGGCCCGACAGGTGACTGGTCGTGCTGGCATCGCCATCAAACATCAATTCGTATTCATACCCCTGGCCACGCTGGGCGCGGTGCACCATGAGGTATTCCAGTTCGGCCAGGCGCGCCAGATGCACCTTGAGTTGCGTGTCGCTGGTGCCTGTGCCCGCACGCAACTCGCCGCGCGTAAAGCGCACATCGGCACGGCGCAGTGCGCCGGTCTGTGCCCGAGCCTCCACGTGCGCCACGATCTGGCCCAGCACCCGGCGGGTCTGCGGCGGCAGCTCGTCCAGGCTGCGGCCCAGCACCTCATGGGCAATGGCGTTGGCGGTCTCAATGTCGGCCAGCGTGACTTCGATGTATTCCACCGTGCGGCCCTGGACGTTGGCCGTTTTCACTTCCCGCTGATGCTGGTGCAGCAGCGCAATGGTGTCGATCAAGGTGAGGTATTTTTCGTGATCGCGCCGGGTACGGGTGCGGTCGTCCAGGAAGGTAAGCTGATCGGCCCAGGGGTTGACCACCGCCAAGCCGCGTAACAGCCGCTGGGCGTTGCGGTGGGTCGTCAGGATGGCGGTCTTGGCCTCCTTGCGCGCCAACCCGGCCAGGGTTCGCTTCTCGCGTTGCAGGGTGTGGATACGCCGGGTTTGTTCCCGGTCTTCGTCCACCGTCAAGACCAGGCAGCGGTTGAGCAGCTCTTCGTCCAGGTCAATCGCCGTGGTGGTCATCATCAGCATGGTCGGGCCTTCAACGCGGTATTCCTGCGTGATCAGGTTGCCTGTTTGGGCATCGGTGCCGGTGCTGGCGATGGTGAGTTCGCCCTCGGACTGCAACAGCTTCATGGCGTAGCTGGCCCGGCTGGCTCCCTCTTCTTCGGCTATCGCCAGGATGCGGTGCTTGAGGCTGGTCTGGCCCATGTAGAACAGGGACTGGCCGGTCATGGCGCTGTACTGGGTGCGCGCCTCCTGGGGCACAAAGGCCAGCACAGCATCCATCAAGCTGGATTTACCGGCGGCGCTGGATGACTGGATCACCACGGCCAGCGGGCGCTCCAAGAGGCGAGAGACCGCCGCCAGGTAGCCCACCAGTTTATTGGTGGATTCCCCCACCACGCCACACGCCTCGAAGTCGGCCACGATGCGGATCATCAGGTCAGGCGCGCGTAACAGCGCCAGTGCTTCCATCTGCTCGGCATCCGACATGGCGGGCACCGGCGTTTCCTTCGGGGCCAGGGCCTGCGTGATGGCTTCGTCTTGCAGGGTCTCCAGCTTCAACAGCACGCGGCCCAGGTCGGTCTTGAGCACGCCTTCACCCATGCCCAACTCACTCGCGGCCTGCTGCACGAAGGCGCCACGGGCACGCGCGGCGTACAGGTCCAGCGTATCGACGTGGAAGCCGCCTCCCTCGTTGCTGACCATCACATTGACCTTGAGCACGCCCACAGCCAGGTTCTTGGGCAGGCCGCGCACACGCCAGCGCCGGGCGTCTTTTCCTTCACCGAAGACCAGCACGGCTTCGCGCTCGCTGACCTGCGCCGGGGTGTCGGAAGCCGGGCCGCTGGGCATGGCAGCAGCGGCTAAAGAGGAAGACTCATCCGGCAACTCGATTGCTTCACTTTTAGTAGCTGCTTGCGCTCGTTCTGTATGCGCTACAGGCCTATTTTGTTTAAGGAATTGGTCTTGCGAGGCTGGCAACTGGTCACAACTTGTGATCAGCTCAGGCTCGACCTGGCCGCGCTGGGGTGCCACGCCTTTTCCCAGCCACTGCGCTTTGCGGATCAACAGGCCCAGGCTCTTGGCCGCAGGTGTCACCTTGAGCGCGTACTCGTTGGCGTCCATGCCTTTGGGGAACTGGAGCCGATAGCAGTCCACGCCCAGCGCCATCAAACGTTCTGCCAGCTTGACCGCACCACGCTCGCCCGCCTCGTCCCGGTCAAAGGCAATCAGCACGCGGCGAATCTGTGCGGCCTGGATCGCCGCGATCAGTTCATCCGTCACACCCTCAATGCCGTAGGCGCTGGTGACGTTGCGGTAGCCAGCCCACCAGAATGTCAAGGCGTCGATCAAGGCTTCGCAGACGATGAGTTCTTCGCAAGTGCCGGAATTGATGGCGGCACGGTTGAACAGGCCACGCCGCGTGCCTGGCAGGTACAGATGCGCCGGTGTGCCCGCCCGCAGGTCGTTTCTGATCTTGCGCCCGTATAGGTTGACCACCTGACCC